>CAIZGN010000557.1 GCA_903932505.1 Candidatus Hydrogenedentota bacterium | reverse complement strand
TGAAATCCCAAAAACTGAGTTCGCCGATCAGCCGGAATGCCAATGCGGGAGTGTGTTGCGGGGTCTCATAGCGCCCCCGCAATGTCCGCAGTTCGGACAGGCCTGCACCCCGCGGTCGCCGCTGGGTCCCTGCATGGTGTCCTCGGAGGGGTCGTGCGCTGCGAGGTATCGTTATGGATGATTCATGCATTATTCTTGCCCACGGGGGGGGCGGTTCCATGACCCGTGAGTTGGTCGAGGGGTTGATTGTTCCGGCACTGGGGCAGCCCGGAACCACTCTTTCCGACGCGGCCGCAATTCCGGGGGCTCCGGGATTGATGTACACCACCGATGCTTTTGTCGTAAAGCCGCTCTTTTTTCGAGGGGGCGACATCGGCAGTCTGAGCGTGCATGGCACGGTGAACGATCTTGCCGTTTCGGGTGCAGAGCCGCTCGCGTTATCTTGGGCGATGATAATCGAGGAAGGACTGGAGATGGAAACGGTGCGGCGGGTGGCGGAATCGGCGGGGAGGGCGGCACGGACATGCGGAGTTCAAATCATCGCGGGGGATACCAAGGTGGTGGGCAGGGGAGAAGCAGATAAACTTTATATTGTGAGTTCAGGGATAGGACGTTGTGCAATCGCGCTTTCCCCTCAAACCCTGCGTGCTGGGGATGCGATTCTTATCAACGGCCCCATTGGGGATCATGGGATTGCTGTCATGAGTGAACGGCAGGGGATTCATTTTGAAACATCTGTACGTTCTGATTCCGCCTCCGTGTGGCCCTTGGTTCGTGTGTTGATTGACGCAGGGGTGGAACTGCGAGTGATGCGCGATCCCTCTCGCGGGGGATTGGCGGCTTCATGCGTGGAATTAGCGCAGGAAAACGGCGTGTCCTTCGCTTTGGAGGAAACGGCAATACCCGTGCGTTCTGCCGTGCGAGCCGCCTGCGAGATGCTTGGATTGGATCCGCTACACATCGCAAACGAAGGAAAATTAGTGGCATGTGTTTCTTCCGCAGATGCCGACAAGGCGCTGGCGCTTCTTCGACTCATGCCGGGTGGTGAACAGGCCGCGGTGATCGGGACTGTTACCGAGAAGCGGGGTGCGCCTGTTTTCATGCAC
The DNA here is from genome assembly GCA_903932505.1 of Candidatus Hydrogenedentota bacterium. Classification (GTDB taxonomy): domain Bacteria; phylum Hydrogenedentota; class Hydrogenedentia; order Hydrogenedentales; family CAIZGN01; genus CAIZGN01. The sequence continues at coordinate 2,112 of CAIZGN010000557.1, read as the reverse complement.
ACCGCCTTTGGCGGTGAGCGCATTGTGGATATGCCCTACGGCGAAGAATTACCTAGAATTTGCTAACCGGAGGCTTGACGAATTGCATGAATTCTCGATAGCCAGCGGCATTCTCGATACGGTGGAAGAGACCATTGGAACAGGGAAACATCTGATGCGTGTGAAGCTGACGCTGGGTCCGTTATCGGGAATTTCGGCTGATTCACTGGAATTCTGCTTTACAGAAATTGCGCGGATCCGTGGGCAGGGCACGCCTGTGCTTGAGATTCTGCGACCGCGAGTGCAAGCGGTGTGCTCCCACTGCGCATTTTCCTACGAGGTGGATCGGGTTGAGAACGGGTGCCCGGGATGTGGTTCGCTCAGTCGGCATATCACCGGAGGGTTCGAGTGCGAAATTGAAAGCGTGACCTTCGAGGAAATGGATATCCATGACACACAAAGAGCGGACTGAAACCACCGTGTCGATGAAGTCGGCGGTGATGGCGAAAAATGACGCGGCAGCGGCGAAGAACCGGGAGCGGCTCGAACAGTTAGGGCTCTTCAGTGTCAATCTGATGAGTTCGCCCGGCAGTGGCAAGACTACGTTACTGGAAATGCTGACACAACGCCTGCAAGAAGAAATAGTGGTCATCGAGGGGGATGTGCAGACCAGGCGAGATGCGGATCGCCTGGAAAAAGTGGGATGTCGTGTCTACCAGATCGAAACGCAAGGGGCCTGTCATTTGGATGCAGCAGCGGTATCTGGCGCTCTGGACGCCCTGAATATTACGGCGAACGAATACAAAGTTTTGGTGATCGAAAATGTGGGAAATCTGGTATGTCCCGGTGGATACGACCTTGGCGAAGACTTGCGTGTGGGCTTGCTATCCATCCCCGAGGGTGATGATAAAATCCTTAAGTATCCTTCGTTGTTTAGCCGGATTGACGCACTGTTGATTACCAAGATCGATTTGCTGCCGGTGATCGAATTTGATGTGGATCGAGCAATAGTGGAATGTCGGAGTCTTAATCCATCGATCCGCGTGTTTGTCCTTTCGGGCAAGTCTGGTGAGGGGGTTGACGGGTTTGTGGAATTCCTGCGTGAATCTGCCACAAAAAAGCGCAACGACTGATGGTAAGGCTGCGTCAATAAATAAACTTTACAATTGGCCTTGTAGCTGGTACAGTTTGGGGCATGAAAGTAAATGCCTCGAATGGTTGGCCACAGTTGATGCACCTGTGGCCACATTTGGATGAACGGATGCGTCGAATGGCGGCCGCATCAGAATTGATGGCGAGATAGGTTGTGGGGTTGAACATCGCGGTTCTGGTGAGGTCGTTGTAGGTCACCGTGCCAAGAACAGGCACTCCTCCTTGGGTCAAGTTGAATGTGCTGTTAGTGAGCGTTGACGGGTTCATCGCTTCGCTGAACGTGGCGGTGATGTTTGCGCCGATCAGCACGTCAGTCGTTCCGTTCGAAGGAACATTGGAAATGACTACCGGTGCGGTGACATCGCGCACTCCGGTGGTGAAGGTTCACACGTAGGCACTTTCAAGGGGGTTCGCGAACACGCCCGAGGCTCCGGTCGTAATGGTGGCGGTATAGGTAGTGTTGTCCAAGAAACCGCCTGTCGGGCTAAAGGTTGCGGTATCCCCCTCAGCGTTCACCTCGCCGGGAACAGCGGTATCTCCGTTGAAGACCACGGTAAAAGTTTCAGTGTTGATAGTAGTCGGATCAATCGCTTGGTTGAAGCGGATCGTGATGCTATTGCAGGGCGACCAGCCGATGGAATTGTTCGCAGGAATAGTATCACCACGAACCGCCAATGGCGCAGCCTGTCCCGTAGTGAAACTGCACACAATGTTCTCTGCCAGTCTGTTCCCTGATAGGTCCGCAGCCCCTGTCGTAATGGTGAACGTATAATCGGTATAGGGTAAGAGATCGTTTGCGGGGTCGAATATCGCGGTGTTGCCCACACAGGTCACCGTTCCTGCAACGCGCGTTGATCCTTGCATCAAGAAGAACGTTCCCTCATTGATCGTCGACGGATCCATCGTCTCGCTGAAGGTAACGGAGAGGTTCCCGCCGATCGGTACGGCTGTGACACCGTTTGCTGGAGATGTGGGTATGAG
>CAIZGN010000556.1 GCA_903932505.1 Candidatus Hydrogenedentota bacterium | reverse complement strand
GCCGCCAGCGTGGTCGATTTACCGCTACCGGTCGTGCCTGTGATCAAGATCATGCCCCGGTTAAGGTCGGCAATTCGCCCCATCACCGGCGGCAGATTCAACTGGGAGAAATCGAGGATCTTTCCCTTCACATGCCGCATGACGACCCCGATGGAACCGCGTTGGCGAAGAACATTCACGCGGAAGCGACCCAAGCCCGGAACCCCGTAGGCCAAGTCAAAGTCACCTGTGTCCTCGAAAATCGCGTACTGGTGGTCGCTCATCATCTCCCGCAGATAGGCCTCCGCCTCTGCCGGTGTGATGGGCTCCGACTCAATAAAACGGATGGAGCCGTCAATGCGCACAGCGGGCGGACTTCCCACCGCCAGATGAACGTCCGATGCGCCGTTTTTCACCGCATACGACAAAATCTTTGTCAGCGCCGCCATGACTCTTCCTCCGTCCCGGGTTGTTGGCCGCTCACGCGGCGTTTCCAAAGTATCCAAGATAGCAGCGACGCGGGGTCGCTGGCAACTCTATCGCTTACCCCGCAGGTGCCACCACGTACAACCAGCGCCCGCTGACCTCCGGGGTTGACGTAAAGCGCAGCACGTTGTTCTTGACCTGCCCGTCCAGAGCAGTGTCCGCGCTTCCGGGGATCACACCCTGCGCCACCACGCGCACCGCAGCAGGCAAACCTGTGCAGGGGATGCTGACGGTTCCCGTGCCATGCACCATCGCGATCATTTGTGCGCCGCCTTCTTTCTTGCGGTTCTCCGGCACCGGGGCAAAAGACAGCAAACCAATGCCCTCTCCGAAAAGCTCGTAGTCTGCCCCGTCAATCGATATGGCCCGACCGCTGCCGGAGAAAGCCAGCAAGCGACCTGCCGGATCCAAACGGTAGGCCATCACCCCGGTGCCTTCGTAGGTGACCGTATGGCCGGCCACTTGAAAGCCGCGCAATTGGATGGTGCTCGGCGGAATGGGATGGGCCGTCATATAGGCTTGATCCTGTTCCGGGGTGCGTGCAAAACCGCCCGGCCAACCCTCCTCGATAGTCCGGAAATGGGGGGTCAGCGCAATGGTGCCGTTGGGAAAACCGCAGACCAGATAATCAGTCGTGCGCGAGAGCACCTGCGGGTTGTCGTTCGCGGTAAAGGTGCCTGAGGAGGGGTAGGAGCCCAACGCGTTCAAGGCCTCGAACCAAGTGCGCATTTCATAGCCCAAACTTTGCGACTGGTCATCGCGCGGACGGAATGCCAGACACGCCAGTGAACCACCCGTCGGTGTGTGGCGCACCGTTCCTACCACCTGATCCTTCAATCGCGCGCTCACTTCCGTGCCCGCCAGGGGAATGACCGGATACACGCGATCCGGCATGAAATCGGTCAAGATCGTCTGTGCGGGCACAGCCGCCAGCGGACCCTCAAAGCGCACATTCACACCCGGCGCGCGCAGTCCGTCAAATGTGGCGGCTGGTGCCATTTTCGCTTCCACACCGAACAGTGCGGCCCAGCGTTCAAGGACCGGCGCGCCATTGCTGTCCAGCAGTGGCGGGGGGCCGCTCCACACGACCCGGCCACCTTGAGCCGCCAGGGTTTCCATCTGGCCGAGAAGTTTTTCCGAGGGAAACGGCTCAAAAAGCGCGACCAGCGTCGTGAAGTGTCGCCCGGCCATTTCAATGGCTCCGTTGCGCACCTCGCCGCGCTCGAGGAGTTTCGCCTGGGTCACATAATCCGCGTAGCCGTATTGGGTCATCCAGCTACCGAAACGCTCATCAGCCGCAACCAGATCGATGGGGTATAGCATCAACACCTCGGTGTCGCGATGCTGCAAGTCCTGCACGATAGCTGTCATCGGCGAACCGGACGCGCCGTAGGCCGACACGGCCTCCGCATAACGCTGACCGATCGGCCCGGGCGATCCCCAATGCGCGGCATACGCCATCGGTACCTCGTTCAAAATCCCCATTGAGCAGGCCAGCGCAATCGCATAATAGTCGCGATCCAGCCAGCCGCCTTCCGCATGGTCTGTCCCGTTCCCAGTCAGGTAGTCGCCCCACTTGAAGTAGTCATAACACGCGGAGGAGGCCTGCTGCACGGTGTTGGACCACACGAAATCGGAGGTGTATTCGTATTGATGTCGCGCCGAGGGGTCGCGCCCCGTGTCCCATGAATCGATGGTGGGACTCTGCGCCCAGGTGGCGTGCGCGCGCGCCATCAAACGATGCCCCATCCGCGACTCTGCGTAATGCTTCGCGTCCGTAAAAAGATTCACCACGTTGTCCTGAAGAAAATGGTAGTACCGGGCGCGCAACTGCGCCGTTGCTTGCACATCCTCCGGGGAGGATCCCATGACATGCATGATGCCGCGCTTCGCCGAAAGGTCGGACGCCGTGTCTTCCTGACCATGCGTGAAATAGATCAGGTACTTCGCGAAATCGGCGTACTGCGCGCCATATTGCTGCGCAAAAGCCCGCTGAAACCCCGCGCTCACATAGCGCACGGTAAACTCGCCGTTGTCATGGTGGCTGTGATAGGACCAGTCCTGCTGAATGTGCATCTCGTCCGAATATAGCCCCTCCAGAATCACCCCCGCATCCGCATACTTGTCCACCAATCCATGCAGGAAACTCGGTGCATTGGCGCTGAAATAATCCATCTCCGGCACGCGGTACGATTGCACCACCAGCACCCGATCCAAGCCCTCCGCATCGGCCACGCCCTGACCGTACACCCGGATGCGCCGTGCCCGAAAATCGCCCGACTTCCGTTCCGAATCCCACGCCTCCACCTGCGACGTTGCTGTAATCTCGCGAATACCGTCTGGATTCACCACCCGGTATGGCGTACCCGAAATGGCCTTCTCGGAAAACGCGAAGACGCGCACACCCGCGTCCACAATATCAATCGGCCCCTTGTTGTTCGCCCAGCGTTTCTGTTGCCATAACTCCACACTGTACGCACCCGTTTTCGGATCGCGCAGCCCCTTCCGGTATTGCATCCACGCCCCGGATTCTCCCGTGGCCTTTTGAAACGCAGTGCCAATTTCCAGCGGACTCAACAGGCTCAACTCAAGCCCCATGCCATAGCCTTGCGCAAACTTGGCCACCGCCGCAATTCGCTGGATGAATTCATCCATATCGCACGTCAGCTGCCTGGGCGTATCCGCTCCCGGCCGGTATTGCTTGAAGAAGTAGTCAAACGCTATCACCAGCCGCTTGCAGCCCCGCGCCTTGCCTCGCTCGCAGATCTGGCGGAGGCTTTCCTTGCGCTCATCGTGGGTCAGGGTGAGATTCAGTACCTTGTCCGGATCGGACAAATCCAGCAGTTCCTGATCGGTGATCAAAATAATGCCCTCGGCGGGCATGTCAAAGGCATAAGGGCCAGGAAAGCGGATCAGGTCTCCGTCATAACCCAATTCCGGTGGCCGGGCTGCCGCAGTCTCTTCACCAAATGCCGGGAAGGTGGATAGGAACAAAATGCTGGCGGCAAGACAACCAAGCCATAAGGCACGCGCTTTCAGGCAGTGAGAAACGATGGTCATCGGAAATCCTTGTCATTGGTTTGAACCACAGAGGACGCAGAGGGCCTCAGAGGTTGAGCATTTATCATTCGCTTTATCCCATCGCGAAGATGCAGCACATAGAAATTTATAAGCAAGCCAATCGGCTTTTCGCTCAACTTCAGATACGTCAGCAGCTGGGCCTGATGTATGGGCAGAACACGCTCCACGGCTTTCAGTTCAACAATGATTTCGTTTTCGACCAAGAGATCGAGGCGATAGCCGACATCAATCCTTGTTCCATCATACTCAACGGGAAGCGCAACCTCTGACTCGACCCGCAATCCACGCTTTCTTAGCTCATGTACCATGCACCCAAGATAAGCGCTCTCAAGCAAACCCGGGCCAAGCGCCGAGTGTACCGACATTCCCGCACCGATGATCCGCTCGGTAATAGCATTCACTTCCAAGAGCCAACTCTCCGCGAACCTCTGTGCCCTTTGTGGTAAAAAAAGCCCGCAATCCCTACGCCGGACCAATCCAGCAACTCTTGGCCTGCGGTCATCGAAAATCCTTGTCATTGGTTTGAACCACAGAGGACGCAGAGGGCCTCAGAGGTTGAGCATTTATCATTCGCTATATACCCATCACAGAATGGCATTCGGTTCCGAGAGCCAACGCTCCGCGAACCTCTGTGTCCTCTGTGGTGAAAAAAACCCTCAATCCCTACATCGCCCCACCATTCCGGTGGATCTCCGCCAATTCTGCGATGCGATCCTTGTCCAGCTTCGGAAAGAGTACTTGCGGCGGATTCAAGGGCGTACCTGCGGGAATCAGGCGCTTGCCTTCCTCCCACACATCCGCGCCACCTTCGGGGCCGCCCTTCCCCAGTGTCACACCAAGAATCGCGGCAAGACGCATCGCGCCACCTGGCAAGAACGGTGTCATCGCATAAGCGAGCGCATGCACCACTTGGCAACAGACGTACAGCGTGGTGGCGGTGCGTTCGAGATCGGTCTTCCGCGTCACCCACGGCTGCTTTCCATCGAAATACACGTTCGCCTTGCGGCCGAGATCAATGAAACGCTCGAGTCCCTGACGGAAGCGGAATCCGTCCAGTGCCTCGGCAATCAAGTCCAGCTGCGCGGGTATCGCATCAAGCATCGCCTGGTCCTCAGCGTCGAGTACGCCGGGTTGCGGCACCTGATCCTCGAAATTTTTCACCGCCATCGTCAGCGAGCGATGCACAAAATTGCCCACCACGTCGCACAACTCGCCGTTGTATCGCGCGGCAAGGTCGTCCCAATCAAAACTTGAGTCCTTGGACTCGGGCGCAATCGCGCACAGGTAGTAACGGATCACATCGGGGTCGAATTGTTCCAGGATCCATCGAACGGAGATCATGTTCCCCTTCGATTTCGACCCCTTCTCCGTCTGCCCCGTCTGGCGATTGAAAACGTTGAGGTATTCGCTTCCCGGCACCTGATCCGGCAGGATGAAATCGCCCTGCCCTAACAAGACCGCAGGAAAGATCACCGTGTGGAACGGCACATTGTCCTTGCCCATGAAATGGATCAACCGCGTGTCCTGATCCTTCCACCACGGCTTCCACGCGTCCGCATCGCCATGCACATCGATGCCCCACTGCCGTGTGTTGGTCACATAGCCGATGGGCGCGTCGAACCACACATAGATGCGCTTGCTCGCGGCGCCGGGGTCATCCAGCGGAATGGGTACCCCCCAATCGGTGTCGCGAGTGATACAGCGGGTGCGCAGGTCGCCCACCCAGCCATAGGCGATCCCCTTGACATTCGCCCGCCATTCGGGGTGTTCATCGAGCCAGCTCTTGATGCGTTCCGCGAATTGCGGCAGATCGAGGAACCAGTGGCGCGAATTTCGCAGCACCGGGGTCGAACTGTCACCGGGAATATTTGCGCGCGGTTCCCGGAGGTCGTGCGGTGGGTATTGCGCACCGCAACTCTCGCATTCGTCGGCGTTCGCATCCGCATAACCGCAGCGGGGACACACCCCCTTCACATACCGATCCGGCAGGAAACGGTCCGACTGCACGGAGTACCACAGCTCCATGTCTTCTTCGTGGATATAGCCGCCCGCATGGAGGTTCTTGAAAAACTGCTGCGTCGTGTCGATGTGTAGATCCCACGACGTGCGCCCGTAAAGGTCGTACGAAATCCCGAGCTGCGCAAACGATTCCGCGTTCGCGGAATGATACCGGTCAATGACATCCTTCGGGGATATGCCTTCCTTCAGGGCCGTCAACGTGATCGGAACTCCGTATTCATCCGAACCGCCGATAAACAGGATCTTTTCCCCGCGCATGCGCTTATATCGGACGAAAACATCCGCCGGTAAATAGGCCCCTGCAATATGACCTAAATGGATCAGCCCGTTGGCATACGGCAGGGCACTGGTGACCAGTGTGCGCGCAAAAACTCGTTCTTCAGACATGCTCTGGCGTTCCTTATCTAGAAAAATCACGGGAAAGACCCTCAGTATAACGGATTCTGCGATAAAACCGCATCTTTGCCTTGCTCCAAGCCCCCTCCAAAGAGTAGACTGCTCGAGCTAAAACCACCTTCTGGTTCGCTTTTCTGCTCTGCGAGGCACCAGAACGTCCAATAGCTGCGAAAACATGATAACCCAGACCGGAGTTCGTCCATGTCCAATCCGATACCACCCCGCGTCTTAACCATCGCCGGCAGCGATTCCGGTGGAGGCGCGGGCATCCAGGCCGACATCAAGACCATGTGCGCGCTCGGATGCTACGGAATGACTGCCATCACGGCCGTCACCGCTCAAAACACGGTCGCCGTCACCGCCATACACGCCATACCCCCCGAAATCGTCGCTTGCCAAATCAACGCCGTCCTCTCCGACATCGGGGCCGATGCCGTCAAAACCGGCATGCTCTTTGATAGCGACATCATTATCACCGTAGCCAAGGAATTGGGCGATGCGGGCGTAAAAAATCTCGTGGTCGACCCCGTTATGATTGCCAAGAGTGGAGACGTCCTTCTCAGGGACAAAGCCCGGCAAACCCTCATCGAGCGGCTCTTTCCGCTCGCGCTTGTGGTCACCCCAAACATTCCCGAAGCTGAAGTCCTGGCCGGGTTCGGTATACGCACCGAGATGGATATGGCGCGGGCCGCGACTCACATCCTGGGCTATGGCCCTCGCTACGTACTCATGAAAGGCGGGCATCTTGCGAGCGACAGCGCCGTCGACTATCTCTTCGGCGGTTTCCAGCCCCTGCGCCTCGCCTCCCCGCGCCGCGACACAAAAAACACCCACGGCACCGGCTGTACCTTTTCCTCCGCCATCGCCTGTTTTCTCGCGCACGGCGAAGACATTGAAGATGCCGTCACTCACGCCAAGGACTACATCACCGAGGCCATAACCCAATCCTTCACCCTCGGGCAGGGATACGGCCCGCTCAACCACCTCTGGCCCATGACAAAACTTGGAAACGACGACACAATTGAGTAAGATCTCGGGTGAAAGGTGTGCGCTGAGTAAAGGGAGGTATCATGTATGATAAAGGTTCTGAAGGATCGGCTTGCCAGTTTCAGCAAAGACATGGTTCGGCATCTTCGCGAAATCGTCTTGAGACGTGAAAGTGCGGGGGAGGCTCTCACCGCCGTCAAAGAAGAAACCAAGCATCTCGCCCGCAACATCACCAAACCGACGCACTCGGAAGGCCACAAAAACGCCATACAATACGTGAAGCGGGGCATGACCGAGTACAACGAGAAAAATTACGCCGCAGCTGAGCGACTCTTCCGTCAGGCGATCAGTGCCGACCCCGAATACACCCGGGGCTATGCGTATCTGGGTAATACCCTTTATCAGCGGGGTTTGCTGACGGACGCCGCCGCGATGTGGGATCGCGTGCTCACCCTGGAGCCGGACTCCGAGCTGGCCGACAATGTGCGCGCCAAGCTAAAGCGCGCAGCCCGGCGCTAGACTGTCCGAAACCTTATGGAGTCTCGGGGGCCTTCAAGGTCTCTTCGAGAAACTTCTCCATCAATTGCAGGGCATAGTCATTCACAGGCTGGGCCGCGTCCATGGTGTGTGGCCAACCATCCAGGCGGGCATAGTAATACTTCACGCCCAGTTCCTGCAAGCGCTTTGCCAGATCATCCGACTGCTGCACCGGCACAACACTGTCCACCGTTCCGTGCAAAATCAGTGTCGACGGGTCAGAGGCGTCCAGTTGAAAAATCGGCGAGGCCAGCTTGTACAGCGCGGGGTCTTCCTGATAGGTCTTTGGCATCAGCCGACGCACCTCATTCGCCGCCTGTGCAAAGGGGGTGGTGAGATCGGCTGGGCCGTAGATGTCCACCACCGCCGCGACACGACTGCTCACGCCCTCATGTCCGCCATTTCCTTCCAACTCGGCCATGTCCGGCGTGTACCCCGCCATCAGTGAAAGGTACCCGCCCGCCGAACCGCCAATGGTCGCGATGCGGTCCGGATTCACATTCAATCGGGCCGCGTTTTCGCGCATCCAGCGCACGGCGCACTTCACGTCTTCCACACAACCGGGAAACTTCGCCTCCTGCGAGAATCGGTAGCTTACGGTGGCCACCACGTAGCCCTTGCTCGCAAAGCG
>CAIZGN010000555.1 GCA_903932505.1 Candidatus Hydrogenedentota bacterium | reverse complement strand
CGCGATTGCGGTTGACGTCGTAGGCCCCGAAGAAATCGAAGACGCAGTCGTAGGCGAAGACGGAGGACATGTGCGGGTAATTGCGCAGAAAGGTGATGTCCTTTTCCTTGTCGATGGGCCAGTTGAAGAAGGCGGTTCCGGCGTGGTCACAGCCCAGGGTCATGGGGTAAATAAAGAGCGTGCCTTCGAGATTTGGAAAGGCGGTGCAATTCCAGAAGTAATAGGGATGGGTGCCGTCAGTGGGGTTGTACATCCGGATGGATTCGTCCAGATAGGCCTTGCCGGGGTGCAGGGTGAGGCGCACCGTCCAGCGGGTGCCGAACATCTTGTCAGTGTTTCCGATGACGAGGGTGGCAGAGCCGTCCTCATTTTCGACGGTGGTGACATCGACGGGCGACACGATATGCACGGTGTGGCCTTGCGGTCCGGCGTTCCATTCGATACCGCCAGAAATCCAAGCCCCGCGCATGGCGATGAGAGCGGGTTTGATCTCGTTGTTCTTGTGGAACATCTCCTCGCCGGTGGTCTTGTCAAAGACCGAGTGAATTCGGCCGCCAAGTTCCGGCAGACAGGTAATCTTGAGATATTCGTTCTCCAGGTAGAGTGCCTTGTAGTCCCGATCCTCCTTGTCGGGCAAAATGAAGTCCTGACGGGTGTAGGGATAGTAGATGTTGGACTCGTAGGTGGCGAAAACGGGATTTCGATCCTCGAGCCAAGGATAGGTGGGCAGCCGCAGTGTGCCTTGGGATACCGCGACCTTTGGGGCACCCTGCGCGGCACAAAGCCCCGCCCACAAGCCCACGAACACCAGCAGAAAAACAAATTGCCGTACACGAGACATGGTCTATTCCTTTCCTCCGGCCTAGGCCGGCACTTCCCATCGGCGAATACCGACGGGAGACAAATGCGTGGGGATATACCGGAATGCGGGGTCGAGCCCGGGCAGGTCGGCGATGAAATCGCGCTTGCTCTGGTTCTTCGGTCCGCAGAGCAGACTGAGGGAACCGCCTTCGCCGCCCGCACCGTTGACTTTCCATCCGCAGCAGCCGTGATGCTTAGCCAGATCGATGATCTGTTGCGCACTGTCCGAGACGAGGGAGCTGTGCAGACGGCGCTGTCCCTCGGTGTTTGCGATCATGGCTTCGCCCAAGGCGTTGAGATCACCCTGAGCAATCGCGTTCTTGCCCGCAAAGGCGGCCTGTCGCAGGACATCAAGATCCGACTTGTCCGCGTCTTCGCCCTCAAGACGTTCAATGACCCGGCCATGGACATTGCTCGACGTGTGGGACTTACCGAGGTAGACGAGCACCATGCGGCGGTCGAGTTCCCACCAAGTGGCTTCCGGAAGCAGCAATTGCGAGACGGAGGCGTGGGGGTAGTGGAACATTTCGATGAAGCAGACCCCGCCATAGGCGGCGGAGAGTTGGTCCTGAATGCCGCATTGCAGGCCGAGTTTTTCGGTTTCAACCCGGTGGGCGAGTCGTGCGATTTCATAGGGGGTCAATCGGCCGGGGGTCAGCATGTCGAGCGCCGCGAGCAGGGCCACGCTCACGGAGGCGGAGGTACCGGTCGAGCAGCCTGCGGGCGCATGCGAGAAGAGATTGACTTCAAAGGATAGGTCACCGGGCAATTCCATAATGTCGATGCAGGCCTCGAGGAGGGGATGCTTGTCGTATTCCTTGGGCCATCCTTCGATGACATAGCGGTCGCCGAAATTGGCCGCATGGATGACGATGGTTCGTTCCTTGCCCGGGGGGGTGCCGGTAACGGCGATTTCTACTTCGGCGTGGGGGTTGACGCCCATATTGAGCACCGCGCCGCGTCCAGCAAACCAAGTATCCGTCCAACCGCCCAAGTCGCAGATGCGGATGGGGGCGGTGGCATGCACTATACGTTTCGGCCTTTCCATGATGGCAGCACTCCATGGTTTGGGTTTACGAACCGTATGATACTACCCAAAGCGGAGCGTCCGGGCAAATTCCTGCGGAGGGAATAGAGGAAGGGGCTTGGAACGGGCGGGGACCCCTGCGGAACTCCGAATCCCCGCTTGCGTAAAGCCGCAAGTTGCGGTCACGGGGCCTTGCGGCACCGTGGGGCCGTGGCAACTCCGGGTAGCCCTAAAGTGTTGAAATCCTTGCATTTGCGCTATGGCAAGGCTGGACGGAGGGCGTATAGGTTTTTTTGGCCCCGGTCTTGCTATACTAGAAAGGCTTTTGCGTCGCATTTTATTCCAGGCGGTCTGAAAATGTCTTCAGACGCGTGTCTGGCCTCTTACGGAGAAAAGGAAAGAGAAAATGAGCAAGTTAGATCCGACCAAGATGAAAGACTGGGAAATCGCGGAGAAGGCGGCCGAGTCGATGAAGACCGTCTACCAGTTGGGTGAAGAACTGGGCCTTGAAAAGGCGGAAGTGCTTCCCTACGGCCATTATGTGGGGAAATTGGACTTTGCGGCGATCCTGGAGCGCCTGAAATCGCGGCCGGATGGAAAATACATCGAAGTGACCGCGATCACGCCGACGCCGCTTGGCGAAGGCAAGTCGACCACCAGCATGGGTCTGGTGGAAGGTCTTGGCCGTCTTGGCAAGAAGGTCATCGGCGCGATTCGCCAGCCTTCGAGCGGGCCCACGTTCAATATCAAGGGTTCGGCGGCGGGCGGTGGCCTGAGCCAGTGTATCCCGCTGACCGAGTTCAGCTTGGGTTTGACGGGCGACATTGACGCGATAACCAACGCGCACAATCTGGCGATGGTCGCGCTGACCAGCCGCATTCAACATGAATTCAACAGTTCTGACGCGTTCATGGCCTCGAAGGGCTTGAAGCGTCTTGATATCGACCCGCGCAATCTGGCGGTTGGCTGGACGATCGACTTCTGTGCGCAAGCGTTGCGGGAAATCACGATCGGTCTGGGCGGCAAGATGGACGGGTTCATGATGCGCAGCGGATTCCAGATCACGGTGTCGTCTGAATTGATGGCGATTCTGGCGGTTGCGACGGATCTCGCCGACCTGCGCGAGCGCATTGGCAAAATGGTGGTGGCGTACAGCAAGTCGGGGCAACCGGTTTCGACGGGCGACCTCGAAGTCGACGGCGCGATGACCGCGCTGATGTCCCGCGCGATCAATCCCAACCTGATGCAGACGATCGAAGGACAGCCGGTGCTGGTGCATGCGGGCCCCTTCGCGAATATCGCCATCGGTCAGTCGTCGATTATTGCGGACCGGGTCGGGCTCAAGCTGGCTGATTACCTGGTCACAGAGAGCGGTTTCGGCGCGGACATCGGTTTCGAGAAGTTCTGGAACCTGAAGTGCCGCTTCAGCGGGCTTACCCCCCACTGCTCGGTGATCGTGGCCACGGTACGCGCCCTGAAGATGCATGGTGGCGGCCCGAAGGTGGTGCCCGGCAAGCCGCTGGACAAGGCCTACACGGAAGAGAACGTCGGCTTGGTGGAGAAGGGGGTTGAAAACCTTCTGGCACACATCGAGACGGTGAAGAAGAGCGGAATTTCGCCCGTGGTTTGCATCAACCACTTCTACACGGACAGCGACGCGGAAGTGGCGGCGGTTCGCAAGGCGGTGGAAGCTATCGGTGCTTGCGCGGTGGTGTCGAAGCATTGGGAACACGGCGGCGAAGGCGCGGAAGCGCTTGCCGAAGCGGTGGTTGCGGCCTGCGAGACCAAGCCGAACTTCAAGTTCCTGTATGAAAACGAACTGCCGGTGAAAGAGAAGATCAACCGTATCGCCACGCAGGTTTATGGTGCGGACGGCGTTTCGTATTCGGCGGTTGCGGAAGAGAAGATCAAGCAGATCGAAGCCGACGACGAAGTGAAGAAGTTCGGCTGCTGCATGGTGAAGACCCACCTGAGCCTTTCCCACGATCCGACAGCGAAGTGCCGCCCCAAAGGCTGGACGCTGCCGGTTCGCGACGTGCTGACCTACCGTGGCGCGAAGTTCGTGGTTCCGGTGGCGGGCGATATCAAGCTGATGCCGGGCACCGCGAGCGACGCAGCCTTCCGCAAGGTCGATGTCGATGTGAAGACCGGCAAGGTGAAGGGCCTGTTCTAGAGAGTAAATTGGCGCGGCCTTGGGTCGCGTGAACCCGATGGTAACCTCTTCCGCGGGCATGGCGAGCAGCCTGCCCGCGGGAGGGCATTGACAGGAGACGAGGTGTGGCGTTGAACCCGTTGCGGGTGACGTCGGCTCCCGGAAAGGGACCCCAGTCCGATGATGCTCAAAGAAAACCCAAGTCTGTGTTATCAATGCGCGAAGTGCTCGACGGGCTGCCCGGTGAGCAAGGAGATGGATCTGATGCCTCATCAGATCATTCACCTGCTCTCGCTGGGTCAGCGGGATCGGGTTTTGCGTTCGCGTACCCTTTGGATGTGCGCGGGGTGTTATGCCTGCGCGGTGCGCTGTCCGAATGATATCGACATCACGACCGTGATGGATGAATTGCGCAGCGAGGCCGTGGAGAAAGGGATTCCCTGTCCGCATCCGGAGGTTCTGGAATTCCACCGGAACTTCCTGAAGGACATGAGTCGTCGGGGCAAGGTGCACGAGCTCCGCATGATGGGTGAGTACAATATGCGCATGCGCCGTCCATTTCATGACGCGGCGGTGGGTGCAAAAATGTTTATCAAGGGACGGCTGCATTTGCTTCCACCGAGCGCGGTGGGTGGTTTCAGCCGCTGGATGAAAAAGCTATGGCGAAGCTGATGTCAAAAGTAGCGGTATATCCGGGCTGCAGCCTTGAGGGTTCCTCGAGCGCGTTTCAAACGAGCCTGAAGGGCGTTTTCGACACGCTGAGCGCCCCGTGGGAAACGCTGCAGGACTGGAGTTGCTGCGGTGCGTCGTCGGCGCATGCGCTGGATCATAAACTGCATCAGGCGTTGACGGTGCGTAATCTCGCGCTCGCCGGGCAACAGGGCTACACGGATCTGCTGGCTCCCTGCGCCGCGTGTTTTCACCGGCTTGCGAGTGCGCAGCGCGATGTGGAGAAGGACAGCGAGGTGGCGAAGGCGGCGGACATTCCCTACGACGGGCAGGTGCGCGTTCGCAACATCGTGGACTTCATTGCGAATGACATTGGCATGGCGGCGATTGCCGCGCGGGTGAAACGTCGGCTGAACATCAAGGTGGCTTGTTACTACGGTTGCCTGAACACGCGCCTGCCGCGCACGGCCCAGTCCGATGACCGCGAATACCCGATGGCGATGGATCGGATCGTAAAACAGCTCGGGGCGAGCACGGTCGACTGGTCTTACAAGACGGAATGTTGCGGGGCAAGTCTTTTTGCGACCTCCGGCGGCGTATCGGGGAAGCTGGTGGGCAAGATTCTGAAGGATGCTGCGGCATGTGGTGCGGATTGCGTCGTGGTGGCGTGTCCGATGTGCCATAACAATCTGGACACGAAGCAGGAGGAGATTCGGGCTCAAGCCGGGATAGACCGCCCCCTGCCTGTGCTTTTTCTTTCCCAAATCATGGGGCTGGCTTTCGGCTTGCCGGAATCGGTCCTTAAACTGAACGATAGTTTCACACCCGTGGGAGCGCTTGCGAGCCATGGATAATCGCACAGATTTACTGCCGGTTGCCGGTCCGTCCTCAAACGGGAAGATGGTAGGTTCGGTCCTGGTGGCCGGTGCCGGCATCGCCGGGATGCAGGCGGCCTTGGACTGCGCCAACGCCGGTTTCAAGGTTTACTTGGTTGAGCAGCAGCCGGCCATCGGCGGCAACATGCCACGCCTAGACAAGACCTTCCCGACGAATGACTGCGCCATGTGCATGATTTCGCCGAAGCTGGTTGAGACGGGCCGCCACCTGAACATCGAGATTCTGTCGTACACCGACATCAAGAAGATCGAAGGGAAAGCCGGAAATTTCACCGTGACGGTGAATCGCCGCGCCCGCTTTGTGGACGAGTCGAAATGCAACGGCTGCGGCGACTGCGCGACGGCGTGCCCGGTGTCGGTGACGGACTCGTTCAACGGTTCGCTCGGCACGCGGAAAGCCATTTACCGTTTGTACCCGCAGGCGATTCCGAACGTCTTTACCATTGACAAGAAAAACGATCCGCCCCCGTGCCGGGGCACGTGTCCGGCGGGCGTGAACGCCCAGGGCTACGTGGCGCTTATTGCGCAGGAACGATTCCTGCCCGCGCTGGCGGTGGTTCGCGATCGGATGCCTTTTGCGGCCGCGTGCGGCCGGGTTTGCCACCATCCCTGCGAGTCTGCGTGCAACCGCTCGCAAATCGACTCTGCGGTATCGGTGCGCAACCTGAAGCGTTTCGTGGCGGACTATGAGTTTGATCGGCTTCATCGCGGGGAATCCGTGGAAGTCGACATGGGCGAAAACGTGACCCTCGAGCCGCAGGATTACACCGAGCGTGTGGCGGTGGTCGGTGGCGGCCCGGCGGGATTGACCTGCGCGCGGAATCTGGCGCGGCTCGGTTATCACGTGACGGTGTTCGACTCCAATGACAAGCTGGGCGGTATGATGCGCACCGGCATCCCGGAATACCGGCTGCCGCGTGAAGCGCTTCAACGCGACATTGATTTGATGCTAATTGACCGGCTGGAAGTGCGTGCGGGCGTGACGCTGGGCAAGGACATCACGCTAGAGCAGTTGCGCGAGCAGGGGCACAAGGCCATCTTCGTGGCAACGGGCGCGCAGTTGCCGAAGAAAATACCGCTGGCGAACGGCGATGCGCAGGGCGTGGTGCACGGGCTTTCCTTCCTGCGCGACGTGAACAGCGGCGGACGTCCCAATTTGGGCAAGCGCATCGTGGTTATCGGTGGCGGCAACGTGGCGATGGATGTCGCGCGGTGCGCGGTACGTGTTGCCAACGGCGGCAAAGTGTCGCTGTACTGTCTGGAATCCCGCAAGGAAATGCCGGCGCACGATTGGGAAATCAACGAGGCCGAGGACGAAGGCGTCGAAATTTGTCCGTCGTGGGGACCGAGTCAGGTTGTGGTGCGCGACGGTCGCGCCACGGGCCTTGAAGTCGTTCGATGCACCTCGGTCTTTGACGAAGACCGACGCTTTAATCCTGTTTTTGATACCGACCAGAAACAAATCGCAGAAGCGGACACCATCCTGCTCGCGGTTGGCCAGGTCTGCGACCTGTCGTTCCTGGATGGTGCGGTGCAGACCAATCGCGGCTGCGTCGAGGTGAATCGCCTGACCCTGCAAACCACCGCGCCGGACATCTTCGCGGGTGGTGACAACGTGCTTGGCCCGGCGTCGCTGGTGCAGGCTGTGGAACAGGGCCATCGGGCGGCCGAGTCCATCCACCGCTATCTGCGTGGCGAAGACTTGCTTGCGGATCGTGAACCGGTGGCGCGTCCGGCTTCCTTGGCTGGAATCCCTGCGTCGGCGGATTGCGGGTGTTCGCATCGGCATGAGATGCCGACGGCGGCTCCGACGGAACGCAAGTCGGGCTTTGTGGAAATCGATTGCGGATACACGGAAGAAATGGCGGTGGCCGAAGCGCGCCGTTGTCTCAACTGCGGTATCTGTTCGGTCTGCCGCGAATGCGTGCGTGTTTGCAAGGCGCGCGCGATCAATCACGACATGAAAGACCGCGAGGTGACGCTGAATGTGGGCGCGCTCGTGGTTTCGGGCGGTTACGAATTGTTCGATGCACGGCGCAAGTCGGAATATGGCTTTGGCCGTTATCCCAACGTGGTGACCAGCATGCAATTCGAGCGCATCCTGAGTGCGTCCGGGCCTTATGCGGGGCATGTGCAGCGTCCGTCCGACGGTGCAACACCCACGAAGGTGGCTTGGATCCAATGCGTGGGTTCGCGCGATGTGACCGAGGGCAACGACTATTGCTCGTCCGTGTGCTGCATGTACGCGACCAAGGAAGCGATTGTTGCGAAGGAGCACGAGAATCATCTCGAGCCCACGATTTTCTTCATCGACATGCGGGCCTTCGGCAAGGGCTTTGAGAATTTCTATAACCGCGCCAAGAACAATTATGGTGTGCGTTATGTGCGCAGTCAGGTCTCCTCGCTGAAGGAGAATCCGGAAAACAAGAATGTCATCGTGCGCTATGTGGGCACCGTGGACGGTCGCCAGCAGGTGCAGGAAGAAGAGTTCGACATGGTCGTGCTGTCGATTGGTCTGGTGGCCAGCCCGTCGATGAAGCAACTGGCCGAGATTGCGGGCGTGAGCCTGAACCGCTTCGGCTTTGCCGAGGGGCAGACCTTCCTTCCGCTGTCTTCGGCTCGGGAAGGCGTCTTCCTTTGCGGATCGGCCAGCGGGCCCAAGGACATTCCCGAGACCGTGATGGAGAGCAGCGGTGTTGCGGCTTTGTGCGGCGAGTTGCTGAACTCGGTGCGAGGGACGCAGGTTCGCGTGAAAGAATACCCCGTCGAGCGGGATGTGGCAAACGAGGCTCCGCGCATCGGCGTGTTCATCTGCCATTGCGGCACGAACAT
Source organism: Candidatus Hydrogenedentota bacterium (assembly GCA_903932505.1). GTDB lineage: Bacteria > Hydrogenedentota > Hydrogenedentia > Hydrogenedentales > CAIZGN01 > CAIZGN01. The sequence continues at coordinate 18,632 of CAIZGN010000555.1, read as the reverse complement.
CGCCTCCGTGGTGGACGTGTCCTCCGTGGCGGATTATGTGCTGACCATTCCGGGCGTGGCGTATGCGGAACATACCCTTTACACCTGTTCGCAGGACACGCAGGAACGCATCAAGGGCATTATTCAGGAGAAGGGCCTCAACCGCGTTATCGTGGCGTCCTGCACGCCGCGCACGCATGAACCGCTCTTCCAGCAGACCCTTCGCGAGGCAGGGCTTAACAAGCATCTTTTCGAGATGACCGACATTCGCGAGCAATGCTCGTGGGTGCACCAGAAAGAGCCGCTGCTGGCGACAGAAAAGGCGAAGTCGCTGGTGCGTGGCAGCGTGGGCAAATCGCGCCTGCTGGAACCCTTGTCCTTTAAGCGGGTGGGCATCACGCGGTCCGCGCTGATCGTGGGTGGCGGCCCCTCCGGGATGACCGCCGCGCTGTCGATGGCCCGTCAGGGATTCGATGTGCATCTGGTGGAGAAGAACAGCGCGCTTGGCGGAAACTTGGTGCGTCTGCGTGCGAGTCTGGAAGGAAACGACTGGCAGGCGTGGTTGCGCGACACGGTGGCTGAAGTGAATGCGCACCCGCGAATCTCGGTATTTCTGGATTCGGAAGTGGATGTGCTGAACGGTTTTGTGGGTAATTTCAGCGCCAAGCTCAAGGGCGGATCGACGGCCGAGATCAAAGACGGCGTGATCGTGATTGCGACAGGCGCGGGCGAATATGAGTCCGAGAAGTTCCTTCGCGGGGCGCATCCGAAGGTGTTCACCCAGCGAGAGTTTGGTGAACGCCTTGAGACGGAAGCGACCCCGAAGACCGTGGTGATGATCCAATGCGTGGGAAGCCGCGACAGCGAGCGCCCCTACTGCTCGCGGGTGTGCTGCGGTGCGGCGGTGAAGAACGCGTTGCGCCTCAAAGAGAAAGACCCGTCGGCGGATGTTTATGTGCTGTACCGCGACATTCGCACGTACCAGTACCGCGAGATTTACTACCGCAAGGCGCGCAGTCTCGGGGTGAAGTTTGTGCACTTCCCCGATGAGCAGTACCCCGAGGTAGTGGAGAAGGGCAGCGGCTTGGAAGTGCGGGTGTTTGACACGGTGCTGGATGAGACGCTGATCCTCCAGGCCGATACGGTGGTCTTGAGCGCGGCGATCGTGCCGGACAAAGCAGGGAACCGGACGCTGGCGGAGCAAATGAAGATCTCGCTCAATGAGGACGGGTTCTTCATGGAGGCGCATATCAAACTGCGTCCGGTGGACTTCGCCAACGAGGGTATCTTCCTTTGCGGCCTGGCGCACTCGCCCAAGTACACGGAAGAGAATCTGACGCAGGCGCGTGCGGCGGCGGGCCGTGCGGCGTGCATCCTTTCGAAAGACTCGCTGGAAGTGGGCGGCGTGATTTCGGTGGTGAACCCGGACAAATGCGCGACCTGCCTCACATGCGTGCGTGAATGCGTGTACAACGCCCCGTTTGTGAACCCGGACGGCAAGGCGGAGATTGAGGGCGCGAAATGTCAGGGTTGCGGCAACTGCGCGTCGGCCTGCCCCGGCAAAGCCATCCAATTGCGAACCTTTACGGATGATCAGGAGCACGCGTTGTTCCGGAGCATTCTTCACGAAAACGAAATGTCAGACCACATGGTGTTATCGGAAAAATAGGCGAAATTCATGAGCGAAGACCCCAATATCATTGCATTTTGCTGCCACTATTGCGCATTCACGGCGGCCGACTTGGCGGGCACGATGCGCCAGCAGTATCCGGTGAATGTGCGTATCGTGCGGCTGCCCTGCACCGGGCGCGCTGAAATCAACATGGTGCTGCAAGCGTTTGTAGACGGTGCGGACGGCGTGCTGGTTGCGGGTTGCGAGCCCGGCAGCTGCCACTTTATTCAGGGCAACCTGCGCGCGGTGAAGCGCGTGGGACAGACGAAGAAACTTTTGATCGAGGCGGGCATTGATCCGGAGCGGGTGGAGATGCGGCATATCGCGGCGTCTCAGGGTCCGCTGTTCGCCCAAGTCTCGCGTGAATTCACGGAAAAGATCCGGCAGCTGAACGAAGAGAAGCGCATGGCGCCGACGGTGGCCGTGGCGCAGGGAGAGACTACATGATTGTTGCGGAACGTAAACCATTTGACGAGATCTTCGCGAACGCGGGCAAGCACCACAAGGTGCTTCTGCTCGGTTGCGGCACCTGCGTGACGGTGTGCATGGCGGGCGGTCAAAAAGAGACGGGCGTGCTTGCATCGCAGTTGCGGCTGGCCTCCCGGGAGAAGGGCGTCGACTTGGAGGTGACGGAACACACCATCACCCGGCAATGTGACGCGGAATTCTTTGACGACACGACCTCGCGGTTGGTGGAGGAATCGGACGCGGTGATTTCGATGGGCTGCGGTGTGGGCGTGCAGTTTTGCTCCGACCGTTACCCGAATAAGACCGTGTATCCGGCATTGAACACCGAATTCTTTGGCGCCACTCTGGAGCAGGGTGTGTGGACGGAGCGTTGCGCGGGTTGCGGGCAGTGCATCGTGGACAAGTTCGGCGGCATCTGCCCTGTGGCGCGGTGTTCGAAGAGCCTGCTGAACGGCCCCTGTGGTGGGTCGGCCGATGGACGTTGTGAAATCAACCCGGACGTGGATTGCGCCTGGCAGAAGATCTATGACCACATGGAGACGCTGGGCCGGGTGGACGAACTCGAGGAAATACAACCGCTCAAGGACTGGTCGCACAATCGGGATGGCGGCCCCAGAACGGTCAGAAAGGAAGACGTGAGACTGTGAGCGTTACAACCTTGAAATCGGGAAGTATGTTGGAGCGGGTGTTGGTTTCGGGAAAGTTCGCCGTGACCTCGGAACTCGGCCCACCAAAGAGCGCCGACGTTGAAACCATCAAAGAAAAAGCGGCCTGCCTGAAGGGCGTCTGTGACGCGGTGAATATCACCGACAACCAGACGGCGATCGTGCGCATGTCGTCGATTGCTGCGGGTGTGCTGGCGATGCGCGAGGGCCTTGAGCCGGTGATCCAGATCACCTGTCGTGACCGCAACAGGCTGGCCATTCAGGCCGACGTGCTGGGTGCGTATGCGCTGGGCATTCGGAACATCCTGTGTCTCTCCGGCGACCATCAGCGTTTCGGGAACCACCCGACGTCGAAGAATGTTTTTGACATGGATTCGATCCAGCTCGTGAACGTGCTGAAGCGGATGCGTGACGATAAGGTGTTTGCCTGTGGCGACGAGATTCGCAACAGCAAGAAAGCACCGCTGGTGGCCCCCGAGATTTTTATCGGCGCGGCGGCCAATCCTTTTGGCGACCCATTCCCCTTCTGCGTGACCCGTCTGGGGAAGAAGATGCGGGCGGGTGCGGATTTTGTACAGACGCAGTGCATTTATGACATGGACCGTTTCCGTCGCTGGATGGAGATGGTGCGCGATCGCGGTTTGCACGAACAGATTTACATTCTTGCGGGGGTTACGCCGTTGAAGTCCCTGCGGATGGCCGAGCATATGCGCGACAACGTGGCGGGGCTGAGTGTGCCGGATCATCTGATTGAGCGGATGAAGTCGGCGGCAGATCCGAAGGAAGAAGGCGAGAAGATCGCCGTGGAGCAGATGCAGGAACTTCGGGACATCCCCGGGGTGGCGGGCATTCATATCATGGCCATCGAGGCGGAAAAATCGGTGGCCGGATTGGCCGAGAAAGCGGGATTGCTTCCGCGCCCAATCGTGGACTAGACCTCGCGACAGCGACGATGAGTATCGGCCGGTTCCATAGGAACCGGCCGATTTTTGTATCCATCCGATTGATTCCTTCGCGGAGTCCTGTCATAATCCGCCCAAGGTGGCATAAGGATAGGCATGGTGTACTTCCGTCCCAAGAGCGCGTTTTTCATGGTTGTGCGAGTAACGCTCGCACTGATCATGGTCGTGTCTCTTTCCGGGAGTGCGGTGGTGCTGTGCATTTCCGATGAACAGATCAGCATGGAATCGCTAGCCGCGAGCCGTTGTGGAGCATTGCCCTCGGAGCCGTCGATCTCTCTTGAATGTTTGGAGGAGACCACGGATTGGGTGCGCGCTGGAACCGATTGCGGCGAGTGCGTGGATGTCCCGATTGAGCTACGGGCCATCACCGATGCGGGGCAGGGGAAGCGAAATGACTTTGTAGCACGGGGGTTGCACAAGGCCTTCGTGCTGGCGGCCACGCCACGGGGGGCAAGTGCGCAGACCTGTGCGCCGATGGGCCTGCAACAGGCTTCGGCAACCAGCCATCATCCGCAAGGGACGACAGTGCTCCTGATCTGACGCGCCGCGCCAGAATCGTCTGCGTCCACAGCCGGATTGAGGGGGTCGCCCCACTCCGGTATCATCCCGTGATCAAGACTCCCAACGCCACAAAGGTGTCTCCCCATGAACACACGATTTGCCCTGCTTTTCGCGGTGCCCTTTCTACTTTATACCATGAGTGTCGCAGCGCAGAATAATGCCCCCGCATCAGCCCCCGCTGAGGCGTCGAAAGCCCCCGCTCCCACCCAAGCGAAATCTGCGAGCGCCCAGAAGAAAAAGGACGACGACTCGATTGATGCGCGCATGAAAAAAGCGCTGAAGGACAAGAAGGCGGAAAAGGCGCAGGAAGAAGCGAAGTCCAAAGCGGCGGCATCGCCCAAGGCCGAAGAGAACGCCGTAAAGCCGGTAGTCGCCCAAACATCGGCAGAAAACCCGCAGGCCGATGATAACAAGAAACCGTACAAGGTGAAGTACATCAATCGCAAGGGTTATCACCACCGGGTCGAGGACAAGTAGTCCCCCATCAATTCTGCACAAGCGTGTCCTGCGGGACACCTGTCAAGGAAGGAAAATTCATGTTCAAGAACAGCATCAGGCCCATTGCAGCCCTGTGCATCATTGTGGCCGTTGGGAACTTGGGATTGGCGTCTCGATCCTTTGGCGAGGAGAAAAAGGCGGAGGCGCAGCCACCGATTGGCCCGGTCTCCTTGGCCCAGGTGTTGACGTTGGCCTTGGAGCGGAATCCGAAGCTGTCCGAGTTTTCGTGGGATATTCGTGCAGCCGAGGCGCGGCAGATTCAGGCCCGACTGCGGCCTAATCCAGAATTGTCCGTGGATGTGGAGGATGTGGGTTTGGGGGGTGGGCCTGCCACCAAGAGCCGACAGGACAGCGTTGGTTTCTCTTCGGATGCGGTGTCGGCACAGACGGAACGAAGTGTGGATCGGGGCACTGGAAACGGGCTCTCTGCGGCGCAGTTTACTCTTTCGCTTTCGCAGGTGATTGAGCTCGGGGGGAAACGGGCGAAACGGATGCAGTTGGCAGCCAAAGATGTCGAAGTGGCGGACTGGGATTATGAAGTGGCCCGGGCCGATGTGCTGAAAGAAACGGGGCTGGCCTTTATTGCGGTTGTTGCGGCGCAAGAAGCGGTGTTGTTGAACGAGGAGCTGGTGGGGATCGCGCAGCAGGTGCTGGAGACGGTGACGGCGCGGGTGAATGCGGGTCGCGTTTCGCCTCTTGAAGCCAGCAAGGCGCAAACCGAACTGGCAACCTCGAAGGTGCAAGCGGAGGTGTCCAAGCGAGAACTTGAAGCAGCCCGGGTGAGCCTCGCGGCGCTGTGGGGCGAGAAGGATGCTTCGTTCGAGCGTGCCGAGGGCAACCTTGAGGATATCCGGCCGATTCCGACGCTGGAGGAACTGCGGGAACGGGTGGGGAAGAATCCGGACGTGTTGCGGTGGCAGGCGGAAACGGAGAAGCGTCGTTCCACGCTTGCACTGGAGAGGGCCACTGCGAAGCCGGATGTCACCTTGATGGCAGGGCTTCGCACGCGTGGCGTGCCGGACGGTAGTTCGCGGGGCTTCGGGGTCGGGTCGGATGGCCTGACGCTTTCGCAGGGGGAAACGAGTACGAGCAGCGGGCGTGAGAATTCGGTGGTACTGGGTTTGTCGGTGCCGCTTCCGCTGTTCAGCCGGAATCAGGGTAACATTTTGGAGGCGGAGCATCTGGCGGCCAAGTCAGAGGAGCAGGGTCGCGCCGCAGCCATTGAGTTGAACGCGAACCTGAACAAGGGCTACCAGAACCTCTCCGCCGCATCGACGACGCTGCTGTCCCTGAAGAACGACATCCTGCCGGTCGCCAAGCAAACCTTCGAGTCGATCAACAGCGCGTACCGGGAAGGCAAGTTCGGTTATCTGGATGTGCTGGATGCTCAACACACGTTGTTTCAGGCGCAGGAAGAATATCTGAAGGCACTGGCGAGCTACCATGAAAATGTTGCGGAGATTGAACGCACTTTGGGTGAACCCCTTTGGGGCGCGGCGGATTCAAAGCCGGTTGAAGGGGGTAAATAATTCATGAGGAATCACAAGGAAAATCCTATGTTCTCGGTGCGTACTTTGATCGGGTTGTTCGGGCTTGGCCTCGGCATTGTGGTGTTTGTGCTGTCTGGTTGTGAGAGCAAGACGGGTTCGGGCGCAGAGGCGGAAAAACCGAAGGAGGCGGTGGAAGAAGAGGCGGTCGAGGTGGGAACGTTGACCCCAGAGCAGGTGCAAGCCGCGAAATGCCCGCACGGGCTTACGATTGCGTGTGATGAGTGCCGGTATGAGGTTGGCGTGGTCAAAGTGGAGCCATCGCTCTTGAAGGCGGCGAATGCGAACAGCGCGCCTCTGATCAGCACGATGCCGGTACCCGCGAAGGGGAAGAAGACGGTGGCGGTGCAAATCACCGGCGAGGTTCGCATGAACGAGAACACGGCGGTGCACCTGAGCCCGCGCATACCGGGGGTGATTCGCGAGGTGAATGTGGACATCGGAACGGCGGTGCGGAAAGATGATGTGCTGTTCTCGGTGGACAGCGTTGACCTGGGCGAGGCGATGAGCGACTTCGAAAAGAACACGGCATTGACGGCGTTGTCGGAGAAGAACTATCAGCGCGAGAAGCGGTTGTTTGAGCAGAAGGCGGGGTCGGAGATGGATATGATCGAGGCGCAGATACGCTTCGAGGAATATCGCACGGCACTGAAGGCCTCGGAGCAGCGGTTGCAGGTGCTGGGAATGACGGATGCGGATATCGCGGGGAACGATCCCTCGCGCCCCAGGAGCCTGCGCGGTTCGCTGGCGGTTCGCGCTCCGATGGACGGGGTGATCACGGAGAAGCACGCGGTGGTGGGGGAGTTGGTGGAACCGGCGCGGACGACCATGATTCTTGCGGATCTTAGTACGGTGTGGGTTTGGGGCGGGGTGTACGAGCGGGATCTGGATTCGGTGGTGCGGCATAAGATTGCGGAGTCGATTCCAGTCGAGGTATCCGTTCCCGCATACCCGGGCGAGGTGTTCCGGGGCCAGATGAATTACATCGGCGCGACGATGGACGAGGCCACCCGCACGGTGCAAGTGCGCACCGTGCTGGATAACGCGGACCGCCGACTTCGGCCGGGGATGTTCTGCCAGGGACGGATTCTGGTGAGTACGGACGAGGATGTGTTGTCCATTCCCAAGGATGCTCTGCTCTCGGACGAGGGCGTGGACTTTGTGTTCACGCACATGAAAGACGATTACTTCCTGCGGCAGAACGTGAAGAAGGGCCGGGAATTTGAGGACGGAGTTGAGATACTCGAAGGGCTTTCACCGGGTCAGACCCTGGTGGCCGAGGGTGCGTTCCTGCTGAAGTCCGATGTGTTGCGCTCAAAAATGGGGGCGGGTTGCGCGGATTAATGCTTGGGCTTCCGTTTAATGCTTGGGCATCCGTCGCACTCAAAGAGGAACAGTCATGTTTGAAAATTTACTGAAGTTTATCCTCACGCAGCGCTTGCTGGTGATAATGGGTTTCGCTGTGCTTGTGGTGGTGGGCGTTGTGGCGTGGACAACGCTGCCGATCGACGCCTTCCCAGACGTTACCAACGTGCAGGTGATGGTGCTGTCGGAAGCGCCGGGCCTTGCGTCTGTGGATGTTGAACAGCGGGTGACCTTTCCGATCGAGTTGGCGATGCAAGGCTTGCCCAACGTGCGGCAGATCCGGTCGATGTCCAAGGCGGGTTTCTCGCAGGTGATTGCGGTGTTTGAGGATGAAGTGGACATCTATTTTGCGCGTCAATTGATCTTCGAGCGCCTGCAGGCCGCGAAGGAAGAACTGCCGGACGGGGTGGAACCCGAGATGGGGCCGATCAGCACAGGGTTGGGCGAAATCTACCAGTACACGGTGGAGAGCGAGCATCGGTCGCCGATGGAACTTCGCACGCTTCAGGACTGGCTGATTGCGCCTCAGCTGCGATCAATTTCCGGGGTGAACGAGGTGAACAGTTTTGGCGGATTTGTGAAACAGTACCAGGTGCTGATCGACCCAGCGCGCCTGCTTAAGTACAGCCTCACGATTCAGGATGTGTATGAGGGTTTGCAGAAGAACAACGCCAATGCGGGCGGCAATTTTATCGTGAAGGGTTGGGAGCAGGCCTACGTGCGCACGGTGGGGATGGTGGAGACCATCCAGGACATCGAGAACATCGTGCTGCAGGCTAAGGACGGCACGCCGGTATTTGTGAAGGATGTGGCGGAGGTGGTGCTTGGCCCGCAAACACGGCAGGGCGCGGTGACGAAGGACGGTAAGGGAGAAGCGGTGGCGGGGATGGCGATCATGCTGCGTGGTGCAAACTCCAAGTTTGTGGTTGAGAGCGTGAAGGCGGCGATTCCGAAAATCCAGTCGAGCCTTCCCAAGGATGTGCGCATCCGCCCGTTCTACGATCGCACGGCGTTGATTGATGCGTGCATCGAGACGGTCGCGAAGGCGTTGCGGGAAGGGGCCTTCTTTGTGGTGCTGGTATTATTTCTGCTCCTGGGTAATTTCCGTGGTGCGATCATCGTGGCGCTTTCGCTTCCGTTTACGGCGTTCTTCACTTTCATCCTGATGCAGCGGCTGGGGGTGACGGCCAACCTGATGAGTCTTGGCGGACTGGCGATCGCGATCGGGATGGTGGTGGACGCTTCGATTGTGGTGGCGGAGAACATTGCGCGGCATCTGACCGAGCGTGCCCACACGGACACGCCTCGACTGCTTATCATTCATCAGGCGGTGCGGGAAGTGGCGCGTCCGATTATCTTTGCGGTGTTGATCATCATCATCGTTTTCCTGCCGCTGTTTACGCTTGAGGAGATGGAGGGCAAGATGTTCCGTCCGCTGGCGGAGACCATGTGCTTCGCGCTGCTCGGGTCTCTTGTTGTGGCGCTGACCATCATCCCGGTTCTTTGCTCGTTGTTTTTGCGGGGCCACAAGACGACCCGGGACAATCTCTCCATCCGGCTATTGAAGATGGTGTACCTGCCCATCCTTTCGCTGGCGCTGCGGTTTCGCTGGCTGGCGGTTGCGGCGGCGGTGGCGATTCTTATCGCGACCTTGACGTTGATACCTCGGCTTGGCACGGAGTTTTTACCACAGCTTGACGAGGGGGCCATTGCGATCAATGTGGTGCGGCTGCCCTCGGCTTCGCTGGAAGGTTCGGTGGCGGTGGGTACGGTGATGGAGCAGCGAATCCTGCAGTTCCCTGAAGTAAAAGCGGTAGTGACGAAGACGGGTCGCGCAGAGATTTCGGAGGACCCGATGGGGCCGGAGCAGAACGATTTGATGATCATGCTGCACCCGGAGAACGAGTGGACCACGGGCCGGAGCAAGGAGGCTTTGGTGGATGCGATCAAGAAAGAACTGGGCGCGATTCCGGGGGTTCGCCTGTCGTTCTCGCAGCCGATTGCGTTGCGTGTGAACGAGCTTATCTCGGGGGTAAAGAGCGACCTTGCGGTGAAAATCTTCGGGCCTGATCTGGAGGTGCTGAAACCGCAGGCGGACAAGGTGGCGGCCCTGATGGGGGGGGTTCGCGGTGCGGAGGATGTGAAGGTTGAACAGGTGTCGGGTGCGGCGCAGATTCAGGTGGTGGTGGATCGCAAGGCGATTTCGCGGTACAAGATCAACGTGGCGGATATTAACGAACTGATTGAGAGTGCGGTGGGTGGCAAGGTCGCGACTACGGTGATCGAGGGACAGATGCGCTTTGCGGTGCTGGTTCGTTTTCCGGAGAAAGACCGGGGCGATATCGCGGCGCTGGAGCGGTTGCTGATACCGTCCCCCGACGGGACGCTGGTGCCACTGGCGCAGTTGGCGCGGATAGAAGAGGTGGAGAGCCCGGCGCAGATCAGTCGTGAAAAGGGGATGCGTCGCGTGGTGGTGGAGTGCAATATCCGTGGTCGGGACATGGGGAGTTTTGTGGCGGAAGTACAGCGGAGTCTGGGAGCGATTACGCAGACCCTTCCGGCGGGATATTTTGTGGAGTATGGCGGACAGTTCGAGAACCAGCAACGGGCGATGAAACGGCTCGGGGTGGTGGTGCCGGTTTCCATTGCGCTGATTTTCCTGATGCTGTTCTCGGGGCTTGGAACCATACGCAGCGCGCTGATGGTTTTTGCCAACCTGCCCTTTGCGCTGGTGGGGGGGATTCTGACGATGTACCTGCTGAAGATTAATTTGAGCGTGTCGGCGGCGATTGGTTTCATCGCGCTGTTCGGCACGGCGGTTGGCAACGGGGTGGTGCTGGTGGCTTTTTTTAACCAGCTTCGGCAGGAAGGTTTGAGCACGGCGGAGGCGGTGCGAAAAGGTTGCGAGCTTCGTTTCCGCCCGTTGTTGATGACTGCGCTTGCGATGCTGCTTGGTCTTGTTCCGATGCTTTTTGCGACCGGTAGCGGCAGTGAAATTCAGCGTCCGCTGGCGGCGGTGGTGCTGGGGGGGTTGGTATCCTCGCTTTTCCTCACGCTTGTGGTTCTACCAGCGATTTACCATATTGTTGAATCGGGCGGGGATGAAAAAGAGGAGAGACCGGGCGCTGGGGAGACGCCCGGTCTCAGGTAGGAGTGGATCAACCTAGGTTCTTGATCCATGGTCAACAACCACATTAGGCCACATTAAGTAGAGCGGTTTGAAAGTTCATTTTCTCGCCGTTCTTATCAATTACAACACGCGATCCCGGTGTAATATTTCCGGCCAGCAATTCCATTGCCAGGGGGTCGAGAATCCGCTGCTGTATGATCCTTTTGAGGGGTCGCGCGCCGTATTGCGGGTCAAATCCTTCCTCGGCGAGGTGGTCTTTGGCCGCATCGGTAAGCTCGATTTCGAGGCGCTTATCCTTGAGGCGTTCGACGAGCTGGGCCAACTGCACATCGACGATGGCGCGGATGTCCTGCTTTTTGAGGGTCTGGAATCGCACCACTTCATCGAGCCGATTCAGGAATTCGGGTCGGAAGTAGTTTCGCAGCAACAGGTTAAGACTGTTTTTCTTTTCATCATCCGTCTGAAACAGCTCATCAGGGAGTTCGCTTCCCAGATTTGAGGTCATGATGACGACGGTATTCTTGAAGTCCACCGTTCGCCCGTGGCTGTCGGTTAGGCGGCCATCGTCCAGCACCTGAAGCAGGAGGTTGAAGACATCCGGGTGGGCCTTCTCGATTTCGTCGAGCAGAATGACGCTATAGGGGCGGCGGCGGATGGCCTCGGTGAGCTGTCCGCCTTCGTCGTGTCCGATGTAGCCGGGGGGTGCGCCGATCATGCGGGAGACGGCGTGTTTTTCCATGTACTCCGACATGTCGAGACGCACCATGGCCTGTTCGTTGTCAAAGAGGAGTTCGGCGAGGGCTCGGGCGAGTTCGGTCTTGCCTACGCCGGTTGGTCCCATGAAGAGGAATGAGCCGATGGGTCGGTTGGGTTCCTTGAGTCCCGCGCGGGCACGGCGTACGGCACTGGCCACAGCGCGGATGCCGGCTTCCTGTCCCACGACCCTTTGGGCGAGCCGGGATTCCATTTTCATGAGCCGTTCCATTTCGCCTTCCATGAGTTTGTCGAGGGGGATTCCAGTCCAGTTGGAGACGATTTTCGTGACGTGGGCCTCGGTGACCTCCTCGCTGAGGAAGCTGCCGTTTTTCTGCAGGGCGGTGAGGCTGGCGTTGTGGGTCTCGATTTCTTTTTGGAGTCGAGGCAGGACACTGTAACGGATTTCGGCGACCTTGCCGAGTTCGCCATTGCGTTCCTGTATCTCGGCGTCGCGCTTGGCCTCCTCCATGGCTTCGTTGGTCTTGCGGATGCGGGCGATGGCTTCCTTCTCCGCCTGCCACTGGGCCTTTTGCCCGTTGAGGCGTTCGCGCACTTCGGCGATCTCGCGCTCGATGGCTTCGCGGCGGTCTCGGGCGGCACGGTCGCGCTCCTTGCCCAGGGCGAGATGCTCGACTTCGAGTTGCCGCACCCGGCGGTCCTGCGCGTCGATTTCGTAGGGCATGCTGTCGATCTCGATACGCAGCCGGGACGCGGCCTCGTCCATGAGGTCGATGGCTTTGTCGGGCAGAAAACGGTCGGCGATATAGCGGTGGCTCAGCACGGCGGCGGCGACGAGCGCTCCGTCCTGGATGCGGACCCCGTGGTGGACTTCGTAGCGCTCCTTGAGTCCGCGCAGGATGGCGATGGTGTTTTCGACGTTCGGCTCGCCCACATAGACGGGCTGGAATCGCCGCTCGAGGGCGGCGTCCTTTTCGACGTGTTTTTTGTATTCGTTGAGGGTGGTCGCGCCGATGCAGTGCAGCTCGCCCCGCGCGAGCGCGGGTTTGAGCATGTTTGAGGCGTCCATTGCGCCTTCGGCTGCGCCGGCCCCGACGAGGGTATGCATTTCGTCGATGAAGAGGACGATGTTCCCGTTGGCTTCGCGCACGGCGGCCAGAACGGCCTTGAGCCGTTCCTCGAATTCGCCACGAAACTTTGCGCCGGCAACGAGGGCGGAGAGGTCGAGCGTGACCACTTTTTTGTTCTTTAGTCCGTCCGGCACGTCGCCCGAGACGATTCGCTGGGCGAGGCCCTCGGCGATGGCGGTTTTGCCGACGCCTGGTTCGCCGATGAGGACGGGGTTGTTCTTGGTGCGGCGCGAGAGAACCTGAATGACCCGGCGCACCTCTTCATCGCGGCCGATGACGGGGTCGAGCTTGCCCGCGCGGGCCAATTGGGTGAGGTCACGGCTATATTTTTCGAGGGCATCATAGACGGGGTCGGCATCGGCATTGTCGACACGCTGGGTTCCCCGCACTTCCTTGAGCGCGCGCAGCACGGCTTCGAAGGTTATACCGGAGCGGCGCAGGACTTCGCAGGCGGCACTTTTCCCGTGCCGCAGGAGGGCGAGGAGCAGGTGCTCGGTGCTGAGGTAGGCGTCCTTCATTTCCTTGGCCATGCTCCAGGCGACTTCGAGGACGGCCTGCATTTCGGCGTCGAGACTGGGGGTGTTGGCCCCGCCAGAGACCCGGGGCAGGCGATTGAGCGCAGCTTTGGCGTCTTCCACGATGGTTTCTGCGGAGACACCGAGACGCTGCAGGACGGGGCGCACTGCGCCCTCCCCTTGCTCCGCCATCGCGGTCAATACATGCAGGGATGCAATTGCGGGATGTCCCTCTGTGGTGGCTAGATCCATGGCCGCCGACAAGGCTTCCTGTGTCCTTACCGTGAGTTTATCGAGTCGCATATGAGAACCCTCCTTCTTGTTGATGGGCAGGGGTCAAACCCCGGCCATGCCTTGTTATTGGCAAGCATCGTGCCAAAGGGGAAAAGCCCTGTTTTTCAGGGAAAAATGCAACAGGACGTCGGGGATAGTGTTTCGTTCTGGGACGTGTCCGGTCTGGTTTGAAACAATCGGGACGGTGGTGCGCGTCGCATTTTGGGCTGAATCGTTGTTGTTGTTGGCGGTTTCGGGAGAAGTAATTATTGGTATTATTTTTGTATATCATTGCCCTCGTAAGACTTATGCAGATTATTGCAATCGTGTAATTATTGATTTTCTCTATCTTGTTTGCTTTTTAGGGCCGAAATTGGGTCGAATTTTGGTAAAAAAATGGCGAAAAAACTTCAAACTGGGATCGCTTTTTCCAATTTTGATCCATTTTTCGCGAAAGCTAAACTTTGGTGGTGGGCGTGGTGAAATAGAAGCCCCTTCACCCTATAGCACTTTCATTGCAGTGGGGAGGGGGTTGTGGATTGGATTTGCTACCTTCTATTGCGCAGGGGCTATAATCCGTGGGTGCAGGGAGCATTCAGGAGGAGGTATTGATGTCGAAATCGACGGACGTGTGCCCGGTATCGGTTGCGCTTTATTTTTTGCCGGTGGAAACCCGGGTTCCTTTGAAATTCGGTGCGGAAACTTTGACCCATATTACTTGTGCCCGGGTTTCGATGCGGGTGCAGGATGGGGTGGGGCGTTCGGCGAACGGGTGGGGTGAGACGCCGTTGAGTGTGCAGTGGGTTTGGCCGTCGAGTCTGGCTTACGAGGAGCGTCATGAGGCATTGAAGTCGTTTTCGATGCTGTTGGCGAAGGCTTATGCCGACCTGGATGTTTTGGGGCATCCCATTGAGGTGGGGCATGCGTTTCTTTCGGGGGTACTTCCGGGATTGCTGGAGGGGTTTAACGCGGGGCGCAGGGGCGAGGCGATGCCTTGGCTGGCGGCGCTGGTTTGCGCGTCGGCGTTTGATATTGCGCTGCATGACGCTTATGGCGTGTTGCATGAGACGCCGGTGTACGGGATCTATGGGAATGAGTATATGACGGCGGATCTGGCGCAATTCCTGACCCCTGCGGACGGTGCTGCCTGGACGTTTCGAGGGCGGTTTCCTGCGGATTATCTGAACTTGCCCGGCGCGGTCTCGCTGCCGGCGTGGCATCTGGTGGGCGGGAAGGATTGGATCGAGCCGAGCGAAAATGATGGTTCGGTGCCGGAGGACGGGTATCCGGTGTTGCTGCGGGATTGGATACGGCGGGACGGGTTGACGTGTTTGAAGGTGAAGCTGCGCGGCAATGACGCGGGATGGGATTATGAGCGGCTGGTGCAGGTGGGTACGATTGGTGCGGCGGAAGGGGTGCTTTGGCTGAGCAGCGATTTCAATTGCATGGTGACGGATCCGGCGTATGTGAATGAGATTCTGGATCGGTTGATGCGGGAGCATCCGCATATTTATGGTTCGTTGTTGTATGTGGAGCAGCCGTTTCCTTATGACTTGGAGGCGCATGCGATCCCGGTACATTCGGTGTCCGCGCGAAAGCCTTTGTTCATGGATGAGAGTGCGCATGATTGGCCGATGGTTCGGTTGGGACGGCAGTTGGGTTGGACGGGGGTGGCGTTGAAGACGTGCAAGACGCAGACGGGTGCTTTGTTGAGTTTGTGTTGGGCGAAGGCGCACGGGATGACGTTGATGGTGCAGGATTTGACGAACCCGATGTTGGCGCAAATTCCGCATGTGTTGCTGGCGGCGCATGCGGGGACGATCATGGGGGTGGAGACGAATGCGATGCAGTTTTATCCGGAGGCGAGCGGGCCAGAGGCGGTGGTGCATCCGGGGCTTTATCGGCGACGCGGGGGGTGTGTTGATTTGGGGAGTATTTCGGGGGCGGGGTTTGGGTATGGGTTGGAGGGGATTGCGCGGAGGTTGCCGGAGGTGGTGGTGGGGTATTAGTTTTTTTGGGGGTGGTGATGGTGGGTCTACATCCCCCGGCCCTTCGGGCCACCCCCTTCGGAAGGGGGATTTTTTGTTGCGCTTCGCGCATTGCGGTGGGATGGTGGGTGTTGACCACGGTTCCCCCTGATGGAAACAACTTGCCATTGGATACCCCAAATTCGTAAACTTCGAGCGCGCACACGCCATCACCGGGGTGGTCGATGAACTGTGCCATGGCCGAATGTCCCAGGGGGGGGAGAAGAGCCTCATGTTGGATTTGGGTATCCCGAAACGGTCCTCTCGCCGTACGGTGTTTATGTATATGGGCGTTCTCGCGCTCCTGTGGCTTATTGTTCTTGGAATTTCCCTTTACAAAAGTCTCACCTCCATACAACAAAACAGCATGGCCCTTGTTCTCGAGGGTGCGCGCGCTCTCTATGAGAAGGATGTATTGTACCGTCGTTGGAACGCCAGTCTCGGCGGGATCTATGCCGCCGTCAGCGACAAGGTTCAACCCAACCCTTACCTCAAAGTTCCCCACCGCGATGTACGGACGGAAGACGGTCTCGAACTCACCCTCATCAACCCTGCCTACATGACCCGCCAGGTACACGAGATCCAGAAGCAGATGACGGGTTCGCAGGGACACATCACCAGCCTTATCCCCATCCGTCCAGAAAACGCGGCTGATAGGTGGGAGACCCAGGCGCTTACCGCCTTCGAGCGAGGGGATAATGAGTCCACCACGATCGAGACGATGAAAGGCGGAAAATACTTTCGCATGATGCGGCCGCTCAAGGTGGAAGAGTCGTGCCTGAAATGCCATGCCGAACAAGGCTACAAAGTGGGTCAGGTGCGCGGCGGAATTAGCGTTTCCGTTCCACTCACGTCCACCGAGGCCCTAATCGCCCACCAGCAGCAACTGCCCATTCTCGTTCATCTCGGTTTTGCCGGAGTCGGCTGCCTCGTCCTTTTCTTGGGCGGACGCAGTCTCACCCAGCAAATCGGACGGCGCGAACTTGCTGAACTTGAACTGCGCGCTTCACACGACATCCTTTTGGATGAAGTGGAGATGCGTCGCCGAACCGAGCAGCAACTCCTGCGCGTTCAGGCCGCTGTGGAGGATGCCACCGACTCCGTCATCATTCTCGACACGAAATACCACGTACTCTACCTCAACTCCGCCTTCACCGCTTTTTTCGGTAAGGACATTACGGCCTTGAACCAATCGGGGGAACACACCCTCTTCGATATACACGACCTCGCGCGCCGAACGTTCAACGAGGCCCTCCAAGGCATCAACTCAAGCCAAGAAGCACTCATGCGCAATACATCCGGACAATTGTCTCCTGTGCTTGTGCGAACTACCGCCGTCCGGGATAGCAACAACGCCATTCAAGGGGTTCTGCGCGTTTGTACCGACATCACCGAGCGTAAAAAAGTTGAGGAAGAACTGCGCCGAATCGCTGCGATGGACGGACTTACCCATGTCGCCAATCGACGTTGTCTCGAAGAAACATTTACCGCCGAATGGCGGCGCGCCATCCGGCACGGGCGCGGCATTGCCCTCATCATGCTGGATATCGACTACTTCAAGCCCTACAACGACCATTATGGCCATATCGAGGGCGACGAATGCCTTAAGTCCGTTGCGCAGACCCTCAACCGCCAGATCAAGCGGCCCGGTGACCTTCTCGCCCGCTATGGTGGCGAGGAATTCTCCGTGCTGCTGCCAGATACCGATATCGAAGGCGCCACCGCCCTCGCGCATAACTTGCGTGCCGCCGTTGAAGCCCTCCAAATTCCCCACAAAGGATCGTCCGTCAGCGAAGTGGTCACCGTCAGCGTGGGGGTGGCTGCCACGATGCCAAAGGCTGAAGACAATCCCGCCCAACTCCGGCGACGCGCGGACGATGCCCTCTATCAGGCCAAGGCCCAGGGTCGCAATTGCGTCGTCACGCTATAGTCTCACCGACCGGAAACAAAAAACACGGGATCGTGGGTAGGTCGCCCGCGATCCCGTGTCGTTATTTTCGTGACAGTGGTCTGTCGCTTACGGTCGCGCAGCCGCCGCGCAGTCCAATATCTCTTTGCGCAGCGCACCATACAGCGTCTCGTTCATCCCCGCATCCAGCACATAGCGGGCGAGTCCCCGACGACCTTCCTCGAAGCTCTTGTCGATCGCGCCCGGAACACGCACGTCCAACAGCGTCCGAATGCGATCCCGGATCGCCGCATCCAGTGTCGCGTCTTTCGCACGCTCGCGCAACGCGGTAAGAAGGCGGAAATCCTCCAGACCTTCCCGCACCGCTTCCCAGCGACGACTCGTCACCGGCTTGCTCGTTCCCGGATACACCAGTGAATATTCAAACTGGGTTCGGCCCCACTGGCTGTCGCCAATGTTGTAGCACCAGTATCCCATGCCCGTGGCGTTGTGCCGGAAAAGGAACATGGGCGCGGTCAGGAACTGTGCGGCAACGTTGATGTTCTTGATGTTCGGTCCGACCGGGCGCGAATACAGGTAGCTGCAATCATACGACCACAGCATCTTGCCGGAGTGTCGCAGCACATCCATCGTTTTCGAAGAATCCGCCAGCATCGAAATGCCCGGGGTCCAGATGTCCATGTACGGTGCCATCGCCTCAAACATCGCCAGCTCGCCGCCGCCGTCCACATATAGCATTGCGTTCGGATCGGCAGCCCGAAGCATCTTCCCGAAGGCGACCATCTGATTGATCGGTCCCCAGCCGTTTCCGCCCGGTTCATCAATCGGGTAGAACGCGAAGTGCTCCCGATCGAAGCCCTGATCGCCCATGTGCGCCACCGTCGCCTTCACGAAGGGCGCGAATTTCTGCTCGTAGTCCGGCGCGCCCAGAGTGCCTGGAATCGCAGGGATACCGTTCAGCAACACAATCACATCGTGCCCCCGCAACAACTCGATGCGCTTGTCCAGATCCTTGAAGTCAAGCCCTGTCAGGTTGCCGGATGCGTCATATTGCGGCACGCCGTTGGGAGCGAGAAACACATTGTTCCCGTGGGCCAGCAAATCCCGAATTGCGCCATCGTCGTAACTCGCCCAGGCGCACAAACGCACCGCCCCGGACGGAGCCATCTCGAAGGGAAGAATATGCAGTGCGATTTCGATGTTCGTCTCTTTCGGCG
>CAIZGN010000554.1 GCA_903932505.1 Candidatus Hydrogenedentota bacterium | reverse complement strand
CTTTGCCACAGGCTGTGGCACCGGTGCTGCCGCTTGCTCCTGCGGGGCTGTGGGCTGATTTTTAGCTGGTCGCTCTAAGGCTGGCTCGACATTCTCGAAAAACTATTATCGCCCAAGACATACATTCCCTGCCGGGGTTGAATCAAAAAGACGGCATAAAGTATTATCTTTGGATGATACAAAGGCCTTTTGATCGTGCTGAGCACGTTTACCGAAACGATGCGTTTGCGGAATTGGTCATGGATGCCGTAAGATTTTTTAACGGCACGCCGGTTCTGGAACTCCCCCCCCCAGTGTCTTTTAATGGGCGGGGTGTTTATGCTATTTATTACATTGGATCGAATCCATTTTACGCTCGGTACGCTGAACTTAACCGCACTGCTTATCATTTCCCGATTTACGTTGGGAAGGCTGTGCCGAAAGGATGGAGGCAGTCTCGGGCTTCCGACACCGGGACAAACCAATCGAACGAGCTTTATGCTCGTCTCCGCCAGCATTACAACAGCTTGAACGCTACTCCAAATCTTCAATCCAGCGATTTCATGTGCCGCTTCGTCATTTTTGAGCACACAGGTTCAGATATGATTAGTACCGTTGAAGCCGCTCTCATAAAACTTAACCGCCCGCTCTGGAACACTACCGTTGATGGGTTTGGGAATCACGACCCCGGCAAAGGGCGCTATGAGCAGGCGCGTTCCGATTGGGATGTGATTCATCCCGGTCGTCGATGGGCTGATAAATGTAACGGCATCGCTAAGCCCCACTTCCTCATTTTGACAAACATAAAGAATCATCTTGCTACTCTTGGGAAATTGCCGTGAAAGCGCTAGAGCTATTTTCAGGGGTTGGTGGCTTGGCAAAAGGACTCGAACTCGCCGGGTTTGAGCATAGCGTGTTTGTAGAATTCAACCAAGACGCTTGTGCATCTCTTAGGAAAAATTTCGACCCGGAAAAGGTTTTTGAGGGTGATGTACGGGCTTTCGATTTTCACCGGCTTTCAAACATAGATATTGTTGCCGGGGGGCCTCCTTGCCAGCCCTTTTCATTGGGCGGCAAGCACGCTGCCCACAATGATGATCGGGACATGTTCCCTTACGCAATAAGGGCGATTGAAGCTCTCGCTCCTAAAGCCTTTATTTTTGAAAATGTCAAAGGGTTACTACGCCATTCATTCTCGGACTATTTCCACTACATTATCCTCCGTCTAACATTCCCTGATGCGCACTTGCATTTGAAAGACACTTGGCGTGCCCATTTTCTTGCTTTGAAAAAAATAGATTTTGAGCATTACTGCGACCTTAAATACAGAGTACTGCATACCTTGGTGAATGCTGCCGATTATGGCGTCCCACAGTGTCGCGAGCGTGTTATCATTGTCGGTATTCGCGCTGACTTGGACGCTGTATGGGAGTTCCCACAAGCCACCCACAGCGAAGATAAGCTTTTGTGGGATCAGTTTGTTTCTGGTTCTTACTGGGACGACCACAAAGTCCCGAAAGCGCATCGATTAGTCTGCTCTAATGGTTTTCGGGCGAAAATTGACAATATGCGTAATACTTTTGATTTCTTTGAGCCAAAACTTAAGCCGTGGCGCACTATACGTGACGCTCTTAAGGGTGTTCCCGACCCGCGATCCCCGCATGGTATTCCGGATCATCTTTTCCGTGACTTGGCTCGTCCATATCCCGGTCACACGGGTAGCTTTTTTGACTCACCTGCAAAAACCCTGAAAGCGGGTGGTCATGGTGTGCCTGGCGGGGAAAACATGATTCGCTACCACGATGGCGCCGTTCGTTATTTCACCGTGTTTGAAGCAAAGCGAATTCAAACATTCCCCGATGACTACCATATAACTGGTGCATGGTCTGAAGCCATGAGGCAAATTGGCAATGCGGTTCCGGTCCTGTTGGGCCGAAAAATTGCAGAATCTTTATTTCTAAAAATCATTCCCGAGTGCCATACTGTGTGCTAATATACCGCACTCGGTTTCTTGGTCGCTGCTTCGCTTGTAGGTTTTGTGTTTTTTGTCGTGGTATAGGAAAGAGCAGTAGCTATGGATAGCGTGACGATTGCGGCCTTTATGGCCCTCATCATGATGTTCCTGTCAATTCCATTAGGCCTCGTACATTCTAATTTGCAGGCGCAGTTGGTTGGAATCCTAACCGCAATTACATTCCGCCTGCTCCTGTAGACATTCATAAAGCTGGTACAACCCATGAGGCGGTTTTCCCGTGTCTCAATATGATGCCCTCGCACGTCAAGTTGCCCGCGCCAAAAGACCCATTACTCTTGCATCCGGCATTTGCTTTATCGTGTGCGGCGCGCTTTCTTTATATTGCCTCCCGCATCATGACCTGCCAACTCTACTTTTCGGCTCCATGATTTTATCTGCGGCGGGTGGGTTGGTTCTTGTCCGCTTTTCAATGACCGTACTCCCTCCCCTGCGTAAACAGCGTTCTTTAGTCTCAGCTCTTAAAGTGCAAATGCAGGCACTAGCCGCTGCTATGGGTGATATCCACCGCCAAGTACCTCCAAGGGGTCGCGGTGTCCAATTCAAGAAAGCCTACGCCCTTGAGGGGAAACCTATCCCCGCGTTTGAGTTTCTTCTGTCTTCTGGTATGCACAAAGAGGGTAGCGAAGTTTGGGTCTCCGCTTTCTGTCGCGAAGGACGCGTGTTGCTGGTCTTTGCCTCCATTGGGTCCCCGAACCGTTGTCGTCCAAACGAAAATATTCTCCGCTACCCCGACCATGTGGCTCGCCTGTGCTGCGATGAACTAAGGCAGTATCATAATCACCCTGTGCGCACCAATGAAACTAGCCCGTCTGATCCCGATATTCATACATCGCGGTATCTCGCCTCCCTGCTTGCTGGTACTGGTTGCCGTTCGCGGTCTTTCATTGTATTTTGGAACGCCATAGGTGAGCATAGAATCCTTGAGCATGATGATAGTGGTTCGGTGGTTCACGTCACGGAATTTGACGTTTCGCTTGGTTCTTTTTGCGACTCCCAGGCTTAGTGCCAGTCTATTCCGTTCCCGTTTTCTGCCCCGCTCTGGTCTTATTCTCCGTCGTTTCCTCTTCTCCGGTCTTTCTTACGTCTTCTTTCTCCATTTGTCTATTTTAGTGCCCTTGTTTCGCTGGCTCACAATGGCGGGGTCGGTCACCTTTGCGGCTTCAACGCTAAGTTGTTCGTCAGGGCTGAGGGTAGGCACGAAAGTCTCCCCGTCTTTAAATGGCGTAGCACACATGCTAGCGCATGAACAACATACTTCTACGCTTCATTTTTTCGGGGTGGTGAGGTGTGTGTCGAGCCAGCTTAGGATGAGGTCGCGCATTTCGGGAAGTTCGGTATGGCCGCAGTCGAACAGTTCGATATGGCAGTCCTTTTCATCGCCGTATTTGGCATAGAGCGGCAGGAGATGATCCCGGACTCGCTCGACGCCTTCGGGCGGGGTGAGCTTGTCCTTGCGGCCGTTGAGGCTGAGGCGGGGGCGGGGCACGCTGAGTTCGTTTATTTGAGCGGTGTTGAAATGTTGAAGAAGTCGGGGAACGTAGTAATAGACGCCGTGTCCGCCGAGTCCCTGATGCGCGATGAGGGCCTCGTAGTCGGTGAGGCAGCAGAGATCGATGCAGCAGCGAATTCGCTCATCAAGCGCGGCGAGCCACCACGCTTTGGTGGCTCCCATGGATATGCCGAAAGCTCCGATGCGTTCGGGATCCACCTCGGACCGACCGCAGAGGTAATTGAGCGCCTGGA
The DNA here is from genome assembly GCA_903932505.1 of Candidatus Hydrogenedentota bacterium. Classification (GTDB taxonomy): domain Bacteria; phylum Hydrogenedentota; class Hydrogenedentia; order Hydrogenedentales; family CAIZGN01; genus CAIZGN01. The sequence goes on along the minus strand of CAIZGN010000554.1, from coordinate 9,214 downwards.
ACTCATCGAACATCATCATCCCGAAGAGCACCTGCCCTTTCCAGAGCATTTCCTTGAAGCGGTCGGATTCGCCGCGTCCGCCTTCCTTGGGATAGGGCATGCGCTCGCCGAAACACCAACTGTCGATGGCGAGGGTGACAATGCCCTTTTCAGCGAGGACGGAGGCGTAAGGCGGAAGGACCTTGGTGCCCTCGAGGAGTTCGCGCTTGCCGACGGGGTAATCCCCGCCGTGCCAGTGGATATAGAGCATTGCGGGAGCGGGAGTCTGGCGCTTGTCAGGGATGAGCATCCAGGCGGGAACGGGTTCGATACCGTTAAGGTCCAGGACAAGACGCTCGAGTGTGAAACCGGGATGTGTTTCTCGGGAAGAGGCGGTGGCTTTCGGGGTACGAAGCGCGGGGAGGTCACCGAGCAGACTCCACAATTCGCGGCGGCGTTTGGCTTGATGTCGCTGGAAGTGGTGCGCGCCTTTCATGGGGACTTCTCCCTCGGATTGGTTGAGCATGCCGATGCCTAGGGCGGTGCCGCTGTTGGCCAGAAATTCCCGGCGTTGCATTTTCATTGGTATCAATCTCCAAGCTTTTGTCCATACTATACGGCGGGGGAGGGATGCGGGGCAATGGGCAGACAGGAATGTCTGCCCCACGTTAGGGGATTGGTGAAAGGCAGACAGGAATGTCTGCCCCAGGTTAGGGGATTGGTGAAAGGAAGACAGGAATGTCTGCCCCACGTTAGGGGATTGGTGAAAGGCAGACAGGAATGTCTGCCCCACGATTGGGGATCAGATTCTTGGGCGTGAATGCGCTATAATGGGCCTCTTTGCCGTATTCAACATACAGGATTGCCCAATGTATTCATTATTCGCGGAGATTCCTTTTCTGGATCGTGAGCGTGCGGAGACGGACCTGACGCCTTTTCTTTCGTCGGGGCGTGCGGGGCTGCCTGAACAGGTCGCGGTGATACTGAGGAACAGTCCCGATCCGCAACGCACCGTCTTGGCACTGAGCCGCTTCCTGGAAGCTGTAACGAATACGGACGCAGTGCTGGACCGTATGCTGAAAAAGCCAGAATTTCTGCGGCGGATTGCGGCGATATTCTCACAAAGCCATTTTCTTTCCGATGTGCTTTACCGAAATCCCGGCCATGCGGACTGGCTTTGCGATTCGGTCTCGCTGGGTCACACGCGGAGTGCCGATGAAATGCGGGCCGATATGGCCGGGTTTGACGGGATGAATGACGGTGTGGCCGCGCAGTGTCTCGCAATGCGGCGCTTTCAACAGCGCGAACTGCTGCGGATTGCGCTGCGGGATGTGTATGCCCATGCGAGTTTAGCCTCAGTGACCGAGGACCTCAGCAATCTTGCGGATGCGATGCTGGACACGGCCATTCTGGCGGCACGGAGCGAGCTGGATGAGCGTTACGGGCGGCCTATGGCCCAGTCCAGCGACCGCGAGTCCACGTTTGTGGTACTCGCGATGGGGAAACTGGGTGGCCGGGAACTCAACTTCAGTTCGGATATCGATCTCCTTTTCATCTACTCCGATGAGGGAAACACGGAGGGCGGACGCCAGCGCTCGGTGGACAACGTCGAGTATTTCAAAAAACTGGGTGAGCGAGTGATCAAGATTCTGAGCGAGCAGACGGCGGAGGGTTTTCTGTTTCGGGTGGACATGCGATTACGTCCCTTCGGCCGAAGCGGGCCGCTGGCGAGCAGCTTTGACGCCGCGCTGGAGTATTACGCGACCTATGGTCGGGCCTGGGAACGTCAGGCAATGATCAAGGCGCGGGCCTGCGCGGGACACATTGCGACAGGGCAGGCTTTCATCGACCGCATACGGTCCTTCGTTTTCCCGAAGTATTTTGACGATGCGACGCTGGAAGACATCCGCAACACCAAGCAGCAGACAGAAATGCAGATCGCGAGGCAAGGTCTGGCGGAATACGAGGTGAAACTGGGACCGGGCGGTATTCGGGATATAGAATTTACCGTTCAAATGCTGCAATTGCTCAATGGCGGACGCTGGCCGGAGTTGCGCACGACAAACACCCTCAAGGCGATTGAAGTCTTGGAACAGTGCGACTCGCTGACGCATTTTGAATCGGAGGCGCTGGTACGCAACTACCAGTTCCTCCGGCATGTGGAGCATCGGATTCAGATTGAGGACGGGCGGCAATGCCACGCCATGCCCTCAGACCCAGCCTTGCTCGACGATCTCGCCCGTCGCCTGGGTTATGCGGATCACGATGTTTTTCTGGGGCATTACCGGACGCGCACCCACGAGACCCGGAAGATTCTTGAGCGGTTCCTGGCAGCGAAGGGTGGCGGAAATCTTTGGGTGGGCGATTTGCTGAATCCGTTCTCGGACGGCGAGGCGGGACTCGCCAAACTGGTCGAACTCGGGTTTCTGGATGCCAAGCGGGGGCGCGCAGAATTGTTGACACTCGCGGCTGGGGATGAGGCGCACCCGTTCCTTCGCCATGTACACCAGCAATTCACGGCCATCGCGCCTTTCCTGCTCGAAGCACTCGCGCAAACCGCGCATCCTGATGCGGCGCTCACCCGTCTCGCACAGGTGATGGTGAAGATCAAGGCTCCGGGCGCGCTGTACGAGCTGCTGCGGGCCGACCCGGGGCTTTGCGAATATCTGGTGATGCTGGCGGACAACAGCGAGTATCTGTGCCGCACACTGATCCGCGACCCCGGCCTGTTCGACCTGCTCACGGATGCCGAGGCACTGGATGTGGCCTCCTCCCCACTCTCGTTGAAACGTCAGCTCTCGGCACTCAAGGAAGCTGTGGCCTCGCAGGCGGCACTGTACCGATTGCGCGATGGCGAGATGCTCCGCGTGGCGATGCGCGAACTGGGACACCGGATTTCGGTGGCAGAAGTGGGTGACGAACTGACCCAGCTCGCCGAAATCGTGCTGGAGGAGGCCTTGCAGCTTGCCCGGGAAAAAGTGGCCGCTAGATCCGGCCCTTGCACGATCCCGTTCGCTATTCTTGGTCTCGGAAAGTTTGGCGGCTGGGAAATGGGCTACGGGAGCGACCTCGACCTGCTATTCGTGTATGAAGGGGGCCGTGCGGACGAAATGGAGATGGCTCCCTCCGAATATTTCGCAGCGATGGCCTCGCACACCCTGAAGATTCTGAAAGAGCCCTCGAGCTACGGGCTTTTGTATGACATTGACGCACGGCTTCGTCCCGATGGCAACAAGGGCGTACTCGCAATCGACCACGAGACTTTGGAAGACTATTTCCGTCAGGATGCCCAGCCTTGGGAGCGGCTGGCGCTGATGAAGGTTCGTGCGGTGGCGGGCGAGCGTGGTTTCGCCATGCGGGCAGAACGAATCGCCAAGGAAGTGGCCTTTTCCGAGCGTCTGGATCGTCCAGCCCTTGAACATATCAATGACTTGCGACGCCGCGCCCAAGCGCAGACGTCTGTGCTGGATCTGAAGCGCTGGGAAGGCGGGATTTCCGACATTGAGTTTGCGACGCGCTTTCTGCAACTTCGCCACGCTGCGGATTGGCCGGAACTGAAGCGCGGCGACGTGCTGGGCGCGCTGGACATCATGCGCGACTATGAGCTGGCCGACCGGGATCTGTGCCAGACACTGCGCCGGGCCTATCCAGAACTGCGCCGCATCCTGAACCGCATTCGCATGATGGATGGCGGGAAATCGATGCTCATGCCTGCAGAAGAAGCGGCACAGGCCGACCTTGCCGCCCGGCTCGGCATCGAAGGGAGGCTCATAGACTATGTCGACGAGCGTCGGCACAAGGTGGCGGAGATTTATAACCGGGTTCTCCAAGAAGCGCTGGAGTCTGCGGACGCGTGATAAGAAGGCGAGGAAAATGGACAGCGGGGGCTATTTGTTTGGCCGATGAGCATGAACCCGATGCCCTGTGCATCTTGTAATGAGGACGACCGATGTTTGATGCCTTTTTCTTCGACATGGATGGGACCCTGCTGGACACGGAGATTCTGTGGGTGGAAGCCACAGAGTGCTTTGTGCGGGATTGTGGATTTGAGCCCCGGTACGAGGACGTACTCGAAGACGTGTACGGGATTTCGTGGCGGGGTGTCCGGGAAAAGACACAGCGCCGATATGCCGGTCTCGAGTGGGACTGGGAGGCGGTGAAGAGTCACTTCACTCGCTTGTGCGATATTCGCCCACTGCCGATAGAGGGCTCCATCCAGTTGCTGCACCGTCTCGCCGAGGACTACCCCGTTGCGGTGGTCTCCGGTTCGACTCAGGAAGACGTGCAGGCGGGGCTCGCGCGCATCGGGGTGCTGCATTCGCTGGCCTTCACTTTGGATGACAGTTGCTACTATCCGGGCAAGCCGGATCCGGCTTGTTATCGCATGGCTGCGGAACGCCTTGGCGCAGACCCGGCGCGTTGCGCCGTTTTTGAGGACTCGACAGCCGGTCTGGTGGCCGCCAAAGGGGCAGGTATGTATGGGGTCGCCCTCGTTCGGCCCGGTCGCCCCGCACAGGATGTTTCAATGGCTGATGTCGTGCTTGATGACCTTTCCCTGTTCTCACCAAGTTGATTAACGCGATGGCTTGTTGAGCACTGTTCCCTCCCCATGATAACCGCCTGAGGTCTCCTATGAACCGAAGATCAACCCAAGTGACAGAAACTCTCGCTAAGCTCGCCGCTTGGGGTGTGCATGCGTTTACGGCATCGGGGGCAGTTGCGGGTTTTCTGGCTTGGGTGGCGGTCACAGAACATGATTACCGCGCGTCGTTCTTGTGGATGGGGGTTGCGGTGTTGATCGACTCTGTGGATGGTGTGCTGGCCCGATGGTGTCGGGTCAAAGAGCGGATTCCTGAGTTTGACGGGGCGCTGCTGGACAATGTGGTGGATTATTTCACGTATTCGGCCATTCCCGCCGCGCTGGTCTACGAATCCGGCTTGGTACCAGACGGAGCGTGTTTACTGGCCGCAGCGGCAATTCTTATGGCGTCGGCGTATCAGTTCTGCAACGCCGCCGCGAAAACGAGCGACCATTTCTTTACCGGGTTCCCATCGTATTGGAACGTTGCCGCCCTCTACCTGTTTCTATTGTCTCCGTCGCACCCGTGGATCAATCTGGGGATTCTGCTCTTCCTCACGGCCGCCACGTTCGTGCCCATCCGGTATGTGTACCCCAGTAGAACCACATATGCCCGTCGGTGGACGGTGGGGTTGGGTAGTCTCTGGGCGGCACTGCTGCTATACGCTCTGCTGAGGTATCCAGAGGGACACCACGCGCCTGCCGCGATATCTCTGGTCTACATCGCCTATTACACGGCCCTGAGCTTTCGTCTGCATTTTGGCCGCCAAGCCGACTGAATCTCCGCCGCGCTCAGGTATCCTCCATAAGCACCTCAACCTTGTCGGCAAGGTCGACGCGCAAACTGGCAAGACGAATATCCGTCATGTTGAGATACAGGCTTGAGGGCAGGGCCATGAGATAGACCGGTTCGTCTGTTAGCGCGGTGGTGTATCCCTCGGCCCGTGCAATCGCGTCCGCGAGGCAGACAACGTTCGCCGTGGCCACATGAACGGGGTCGGGGCAGAGGGACGGATCATGGTGACAGAAGGTGGTTATGGAGAATTCTGGGGGCAGATCCCAACGCTGCACAATAAGCAGGCCGACCAGCATGTGGAAGTTCTCGATAACCTCGCTGCAAAGTTCGGGCGAGTCGCGCAAACCGGCGAGCGGGCCGGACTTGGCGGTCGAAATCAGCTGAATGATGGACAACTTTCCGATGTCATGCACCAGACCCGCGAGAAACATGCGCTCGAGACGGGGCATGGAGAGCAGCCGGGCGAGTTCGTTGGCGGTGTGTGCGGTGGCGACGGAGTGCCTCCACAGGGCCTTCATATAGTCCTTTAGAGGCTGGCTGGAGGTGGCAAAGAGATTTCTGCTGACTGCCGTCTGGGCGGCATTCGCCACGAGCTTCATGCCGAGTCGGCCACAGGCGGCATCGAGATCCTTGATTTCCTGCAAGCCGCCATAGACAGCGCTGTTGGCCATCCGCATGACTCGAACCGCGATTACCTGCTCCGAGCGCACCACATCGGCCACGGCAGGCATGGCAACGTCAGGGTCATCCATCATTTCGATGATGCGCTGTGAAAGCTCGGGCAATACGGGCAGACTCTCCACGGCCTTGTCCATGCCCTTGAACAATTCGGCCCCGATGGAGCCTTCAGCAGCCAAGGTTCTCACATCGCGCATGCGCGGCATGGTGCGACTTTGAACGCTGTCCTCGTCGCGGGTCATTACATAGGGGTTCAGACATCCGTCGCAGGCACATAGCACGGAACCCTCGGCGGGTACTCGGGCCACGGGGGGTTCGACTCCACAATACGGGCAGGCTGTCACGCTTCTATCCTCACTTGCACATGTTGATAATCTGTTGAAGGGGGCGGGTGGTAAAGGTTCTCGGGGTTTGCTTGAGAACTTCTTCGAAGGTTGTCACGCCCTGCAGCACCTTGGCGATCGCGTCTTCGCGCATGCTCACGAGTCCTGTGGATTCGGTGCTGATCTCGCGGATGTGCTGGGATGACTGGCGCTGAAGTATGGCTTCCTTGACCTGCTCGTTCAGAACGAGCAGTTCGTAGGCGGCGATTCGGCCCCGGTATCCGGTGTAGGAGCAGTACCGGCATCCCTTGCCCCGGTGATATTCATGCCGTCGCACTTCCACCATGTCGAGCCCGAGTGCCATGACTTCCTTGGCGTTGGGAAGATGCGCAGTGGCGCACTTGGGGCATATTCGTCGAAGGAGGCGCTGGGCGAGCACCGATATGACGGTGGACGATATGAGGAAGGTCTCGATATCCATGTCGATGAGCCGCAGTAGACCGCCGATGGTGTCCTCGGTGTGAAAGGTGGAGTAGACCTTGTGCCCGGTCAGTGCGGCTTGAATGGCGACCTGGGCGCTGATCTTGTCCCGGATTTCGCCCATGACGATGATGTCGGGATCTTGCCGCACCATCTCTCGCAGGGTGGAGTCGAAGGTTCTTCCAACCTTGTCGTAGATGGAGCATTGCACGATGCCGTCGATCATGAATTCCGCAGGATCCTCGGCGGTCAGGATCTTGCGGCCAATGTCATTGCAATAGTCGATGCTGCTGTAGAGGGTGGTGGTCTTTCCGGAGCCGGTGGGACCTGTGATGAGCACCACGCCCGTGGGCGGATCCAGCACGTCGTTCCGAAAGCGCTCGAGCATCGGCGGAACCATCCCCAGCTCGTCCAGCGGTACTAGGGCCATGTCGCGGTTGAGCACCCGAAGCACGGCGGACTCCCCGTGGACACTCACAAACACGCTCAAACGCAGGTCATACTCCCGCTCTTTGTATTTGATTTCGATGCGACCGCCCTGATGTCGCTGGTGCTCGGTAATGTTGACATCGGCCATCACCTTGATGCGAGAAATAACGTTGGGGAGGAGTTCGAGCGGGAGGTCGGTCTTGTAGACGAGCACCCCATCAATACGGTATCGCACCCGCACTTTTCGGGCCATCGGCTCGATGTGGATATCGCTGGCACGTTCTTCGATGGCCTGATGAAAAAGGTTGTCCACCAATCGGACAACCGTTTCCTCGGAGGAGGTTTTCGCGGAGACAAAATCAGCGCCGCCCCGACGGAATCGGCCGAAGTCCTCAATGGTTTGGCGGATGGCGTCCTCCGGGCCCAGCGCAAACTCCACCTGCCCCTGATACAAACTTTCCACAGCGTGTCGGGTCTCTTGGGACTCAATATTGCCCACGATTACGACCGTGATGCCGTCCGCGTTCTTTGAAAACGGCACAAAACAGTGGTTGGAAAGGAAATCCGGGGATACGCCGGTGAAAAGATCCTGACTGATCATGCCAAAACTTGGCTCGATGAACGGCACGTTCAACTGGTGGGCCAGATTCTGCATAAGGGTGCGTTCGTTCACCGCCCCAATCTCTACGAGGGCCTGGCCGAGGCGAATTCCTCGCTCCCTTTGCAGCGCAAGGGCGGAGGTCAACGCCTCCTGAGCGATGATACCCTGCTCGAGGAGAATATCCCCCAGCCGCATGGTGCCACCGTGCTTCTTGATGGCGTTATTGATGGCCTGCTTTTTTGCGTAGCCCAAGTCAACCAGGACTTCACCGAGCTGTTTGGGTTGCTCTAGCAATTTTTGTACGCGCAGGGCCCGTTCAAGCTGGACGTCGCTAATCACGCCTTCGGCCACGAGGGCCTGACCCACGCTGGAAATGGCCGCTACTTTGCTCATCGCTGGCATTCAATCGCCTCTCGTTACGACCGATGCCCCAAAAACGGCCACAAACCAGGAGTGTCGGGAGGAGATGGAAAAACCAGATGCCCTTCGCCGCACCGACGGCGATATTATCGCACTATTCTCTCATGCGGCACAAGTTTTCAGCGCAATTGTGATAAATTCAATGGGCGAAAACTAGGAGAGGAGCGCGTCAACAAAATCGCGGGGCGAGAAGACCTGGAGGTCGTCGATACCTTCGCCGACGCCGATATACTTGATCGGGATGCCCAGTTCTTTCTGGATGCCGATGAGCATTCCGCCTTTGGCCGTGCCATCGAGTTTGGTCAAAATGATCCCGGTGATCTCCATGGCCTCGGTGAAAAGGCGGGCCTGTTGGAGACCGTTTTGGCCGGTGGTTGCATCAAGCACGAGCAGCACCTCATGGGGGGCACCGGGAAGTCGCTTGCCCACCACGCGGTGGATTTTCTTGAGCTCTTCCATGAGGTTGACCTTGGTATGTAGACGTCCGGCGGTATCGATGAACAGATTATCCACCCCCCGGGCAACGGCGGCATCGGTGGCGTCATAGGCAACGGCGGCGGGGTCGGCCCCTTCGGCATGGCGAATGATGGCAGCCCCAGAGCGCTCGCTCCAGATGGTGAGCTGCTCGGCGGCGGCGGCACGGAAAGTGTCGGCGGCGGCCAACAGAACTTTTTTCCCCTCGGCGGCCCGCTTTGCGGCGAGCTTTCCGGTGGTGGTTGTTTTGCCAGATCCGTTTACGCCGGCGATGAGGGTGACATGCGGGCCTTCCCCATCCCAGTGTATTTCATGGTCGCCGGGCTCCAGCCACTGAATCATTTCTTCCTTGAGGGCGCTGATGAGCTCGTCGCCATGTTCCAGTCGACGCTCTTTAGCGACTTCCCGCATGTCTTCAACGATGGCGAGGGAGGCCTCAACGCCGACGTCGGCCT
>CAIZGN010000553.1 GCA_903932505.1 Candidatus Hydrogenedentota bacterium | reverse complement strand
GGTCGAGGGATGCTACACCATCCAGCTCAACCATTGCGCAAGCCTGAAGCTCCCGTGGAAACGGGACAAAGCCCAGCGCAGTGCCCAGGAAATGTTCCGGCTGATGTGGGGCTTCAAGTTCCTTCCGCCCGGTCGTGGCCTGTGGATGATGGGCACGGACTATATCTACGAGCGTGGTTCTGCCGCCTTGAACAACTGCGCGTTTGTGTCGACCGAAGAAATTGACACGGATTTTGCGGAACCGTTCTGCTTCCTGATGGACATGTCGATGCTGGGCGTTGGGGTGGCGTTCGATACCAAGGGCGCGGGCAAGATCACCATTCGCGACCCGCAGAAGGGTGAATACACCCACGTGGTTGAAGATTCCAAGGAAGGCTGGGCGGATCTCATCCGGGTCATTCTGGATTCCTTTGTAGGCCGCGCCAAGCATCCCACCCACATCGATTTCGGCAAGATTCGCCCCATGGGCTCCGCCATCCGGACCTTCGGCGGTATCGCACCCGGCCCCGGACCGCTCATCGAGTGCATCGAGAACATCAAGAAAATCCTCGTGCCCCGCGCAGGACATCTCCTCTCCTCCACGGATATCACGGACCTCATGAACGTAATCGGAAAGTGCGTGGTTTCCGGTGGTGTGCGACGCACAGCCGAACTCGCGCTGGGCAGCCCGGATGATACCGAATACCTGCAATTGAAAGACCCAAAATTACATGGCGACAAGCTCACCGCCTGGCGCTGGGCCTCCAACAACAGTATCGCCGCGTACGAAGGCATGGATTACCACGAGGTGGGTGCCCAGACCGCGAAAAACGGCGAGCCGGGCTATTTCTGGCAGGAAAACGCCCGGGCCTACGGACGCCTGAAAGATCCCGCGAATTATGCGGACGCCAAGGTTGCCGGCACCAACCCCTGCGCGGAACAGAGCCTTGAATCCTATGAAATCTGCAATCTGGTGGAGACCTTCCCGTCTCGCCATCAGAGTTTGGAGGAATACAAGCGAACCCTTAAATTCGCCTACCTCTACGCGAAGACCGTAACCTTGATTCCCACACACAATGAGCGCACCAACGCCATCATGCTTCGCAACCGCCGCATTGGCCTTTCCCAGTCGGGCATCATCGAGAACTTCGAGAAGCGTGGTCGTCGCGAGCATTTCCGCTGGTGCGACGAAGGCTACAAGTACGTATGCGTTTTGGACAAGAGTTACGCGGGCTGGCTGTGTGTGCCGGAAAGCGTGAAGAAAACGAGTGTGAAACCCAGCGGAACGGTCTCGCTCCTGCCGGGCGTCACCCCGGGCATTCACTACGCCCATTCGCAGTACTACTGGCGCACCATCCGCATCGACAAGACGAGTCCCCTCATAGAGCCGATTCGCAGGGCCGGATACCGAATCGAAGAATCCGTTTACGGGGACAACACGTGGGTCGTATACTTCCCCGTGCAAACCGAGCATTTCCATCGCGCCAAAGAAGACGTTTCGGTATGGGAGCAGGTCGAGAACGTCGCGCAGATGCAGTACTACTGGGCGGATAACCAAGTGAGTGCCACCATCACGTTCAAGGCCGAGGAAGCCGCCGACATTGCGTATATCCTCGAGCTTTACGAAACGCGCCTCAAGTCGGTCAGCTTTCTCCCGTTGCGAGATCACACCTATGCGCAGGCCCCGTATCAGGCCATTACCAAGGAAGTCTTCGAGCAGGCGATTACGCGCTTGAAACCACTTGATTTCCAAATGATCAACACAGACGAAGCCCAGGATCTCTTCTGCGATGGCGACAAGTGCGAGTTGATCATAACGGAACACCTCCCTGAACAGCAGGAAGTGGAATTTGAAGAGCCTGCCGAGATTGCAGAGCCCGATTTGTCCGAAGCGAATGTGTAGTCCGACGGTAAAGTATGACGGCAACGGTATCCTTCACGCATGGAATGGTTGTGGCTTCCTCCGTCGCATGATCTGCGGCGTAGCGTTGGTAGTGGCAAGTGTGTTGTTGTGGGCGGGATGTGGGAAGAAAGCCGGACCTTCGGGTCCGGCACCCGCCCCGACAGCGGCCCCGACGCCTGCGGCACCTCCCCCTGCGGCGGCTGCTCCGGCAATAAAGGCGGGCGAAGCGATGGGCTACTTTGAGGCGGTGGATCCCGCCGGAAAACCGCTGGCCAACATGCGGCCCATTGCCACACAGACCCCGAATGCCTTTGATGTCCCCGTGGCTACGGGCGACCCGACCGGGGCGGATGGCAAGGGGCAACTGGTCTTTCCCAACAACGAACGCCTGTTCCTCCGCCTCTGGGATCCTGAACTTAAGTACTTTGCCAATAATTTCTACGAAAGTGTGGCGCACGAGGGAAACGTCACCGACACCCTAAAGGTCGTCATGGCACCCGCCGCTTCATTTGAGGTCACGCTCCTTCTCGCTGACGGGTCTGCACTAAACCAAGATCCCGTGGAGATCATGATGGCCCACCCCACACGCGGCCCATGGTGGCCCGCCCGAGGCACCACCGACGACACTGGGCACGTCCGTTTTGACCAAGTTCCCCCCGGACAATTTGTGCTTCGAGTGACCTCCTCCTCCGGACACGAGATTGATGTTCCAGAAATCCAACTCGCCCCAGGCGGACACTTGGATTTGGGTGCGGTGGCGTTACGGTAGTATGCTGCTCCCCCGTCATCCCTCGCCGATGAGTGTGTGAAAACCGGCTTGCTCGAAATGCCGATCACACGTGAAGGCATTTGTAATGCCGTGCTGTCTCATCACCGCAAACGATATACAGTCCGTGAGCGACCAACCTTTGTCCGGACCCTTATCATCTGCGCGAAGGCCCAATTCATCGTTTGGGCGATCCGTAAAGGTAGTGGTCATGGTTTTCTGCAGCGTCTTCTGGCAGGCCATCAATACTGCCGATAAATGAGGCAAGCCGTTCTTCCAGTGTCCGCACCGGACTCGAAACCGAGCCTTCCCCGTCAATAAGCACCTCGATTATGACGTGAGTGCCCTACGCCAAGACGGCTGGATCGTCCAGCACGATCGCACCATTCTCCACATGCCCGGTATACGTCATTATAATTATTCCTCATTCAACCAAGTCGCTTTTAGCACAACATCAGCAATGAGGAAAGCGCTTTGGGAAAACACCCGCAGCTCTTCACCCCTTCCCTTCTGGGCAGCCAAAGGATTCGCCGTCCGCTAGGAGCAAGAAGTAAATATCGGTGATCATTTCCTCCTCCAGCATTTGATTAATCTTGCGCATGATGGCGATCTTTCTGTAGGCGTAGCGGTGCATCCACACGGTGCTATCAACTTCGATGCGAAGGGTTCGGTCTTTGACGGAATGGGGGCGGCCGTGCGCTGACCAATTCGGGCCGACAAGCTCTTCCCAATTCTCAAAGATGCGGGCTTGCTTGAGCTGCTTCCCGAGGAGGGACTTCCCCATCAAGTCTTGCAGGATATCGCCCACCGCAGCGGGTTTATTGGGGCCGCGTCGCCGTATGATTTTCTTGGCGGGCGCACGTTTGTAGCCGGGTTTACGTGGTGGCAAAATGCCCCCTTTCGATCGGAAACACCTTGCAATCCCGTCGGGACAAGACTGTGCTGGAACCCGCATCCGTGGTCGTTACAATACACTGCACCTCGGGGGGAATCGCCGAAAAGAGCGATTCTGCACGGCGCGCATCAAGCTCGGCAAGCACTTCGTCGAGCATCAATACGGGAAACTCCCCCGTCCGACGTTTTACCAAGTGCAATTCAGCGAGTTTAAGCGACAAAGCAGCGGTACGCTGCTGCCCTTGTGAACCATGGCTGCGCGCGGGATGGCTGGTGATGTCCAGCCGTATTTCGTCGCGGTGCGGCCCCCGACCGGTAGTTCCGCGCCGAAGGTCCATCGCCCGGTTGCGTTCCAGCAGTTGCAGCAGCGATTCGGCATCTTCCACATCGGGGGTATACGTCAGTGCCAGCGGTTCCGCATCCGCGATACCCGCATGGGCCTCAGCCGCCAGAGGGGCCAGTTCGGACAGAAAGCTGCGACGGGCGACAATCAACGCGCCACCGTGCACGGACAATTGGGCATCCCACGGGGCAAGCAGGTCGGGGTCAGCGTGGCCGCGCCGCAACAGTTCGTTTCGCTGGCGCAAAACCTGCCGGTATTGCTGCAAAGAAACAAGATAGGATGCATCGACCTGAGAAAGTTCCATATCCAGAAAACGCCGCCGCTCCCCCGCGCCACCCTTCACCAATTCAATGTCCTCTGGGGAGAAAAACACCACATGCAGACGCCCTAGAATATCGCTGACACGCGCCTGCGCCACACCGTTGACCTTAAAACGCTTTGCCCCCTTCCACCAGTTGGCCTCGATGCGCACATCCCGATCCGCGCGCTTGGCAGCCACCGAAATGTGAAAGGACTCCGCGCCATGACACACGAGATCCTCCTCATTGTTGGTGCGGTGACTCTTCGAAGTGGCGGCGAATAAGACAGCCTCCAACACGGAGGTCTTTCCCTGCGCATTGCCGCCCCGAATGACATTGAGGCCCGGCCCCGGCGAAAAATGAAGCCGGTCCAGACAGCGGAAGGATTGGCAGTGAAGTTCAGTCAGACGCATAGGTTCTTGGTATCCGACGGTATTGTAGCATTTCCACTTCGTCGCATCCGTCGGGTGAACAGCATCGCTGCCTGTCTTTTTGGAGATTTCCCGGGTTTGATTCCGGTAGTCACCTGCTCCAAGCTATACCAAATGGGTCTCGGCGTACTCGACCGCATTGCGAAACACCTGCAATCCCGCGCCTTCCCCGGACAAGCCCTTGCGGGTCCACTGCGGATGGTTGGTGGCATCCACATGCGCTTCAGGATGCGGCATAAGGCCAAAAATGCGACCCGAAGGGTCACAAATACCCGCGATGTCGTCCTCCGCACCATTAGGATTGGCCGGAAAAACGCCATTGGCAAGTACACCCGCCGCATCGGCATAACGCAGCGCAATTTGTCCCTGCGCCCGCAGTCGATCCATGGTGGCGGTATCGCGCGTCATGAATTTGCCTTCGCCGTGGCGCACAGGCACTTCCAGCGTGTCCATACCTTTCAGCCAGACGCATTGGGTCTGCGCATCGACTTTGAGGTTGACCCACCGGTTTTCAAAACGGCACGAATTGTTCCACGCGAGCGTGACTTCCTGCTTGAATTCCCCTTCAAAGAGGGGCAGAATCCCCATCTTTACGAGCACCTGAAATCCATTGCAAATACCGATGATGAGCTTGCCGTCCTGCACAAATTTCTTGAGCGGTCCACCGAGCTTATGACGTAGACGGTTCGCCAGGATGCGGCCCGAGGCGATATCGTCACCGAAGGAAAAACCGCCCGGCACAGCCAGCATCTGATAACGATCCAAGCAAGAGGGGGCTTCTGCGATATCGTTCAAGTGCATGCGATCCGCACCGGCACCCGCGCGAACAAAAGCTTTAGCCGTTTCTCCATCGCAGTTGATTCCGAATCCCGTCAAGATGAGTGCATTGGTCTTCATGGATGATCCCTTTGGATATTGACTCGCAATTTACGGAAAAGCATTCCTATGGTTGAACTGGAACCGTGACTTGGGTCTCAGGAACCAGCGCCAGGTTCCCCGTGATAGCTACGCCCAAATTCATGGAGGGAGAGGCATCCGTCGGATTGTCCTTGGGTGTATCTGCCCCCTCCATTTCCTTCAACAGGTTTCCCACGACCCCGAGCATCTGCGCAGCACCTTTCATGGACTGGCCAATTTCGAGGCCGAGTTTCAAATTCAAATCAGCCCGGTACAGTTCTCCGGTGTCCGCCTCGTAATACAGGAGGTTATGCCCTTCCAGTTTGAACTTTGGCATGGTCAGTCCAGCGAACTGGCCGATAAATCCGGCGGCCCCTCCCAGAGGATTGCTGCTGGTATCGGAACGAATTTCCTGCGAAACGGCCACGCACTTTCGGCCGTCCACCTCTTCGTAGCCCAGCACCTTGTTGACCGCCTGGGCGGCGGGCGATTGCGGGAGTCCTGGAATGGGAAACACAAAATCCGAAGTCCACTGCGTCTCGCTATTCACGTCCCCCCCGGTAAGTTGGGGGCGCGCCAAGGAGGAAACGGGCGCAAGCACTTTTTCGAAACCTTCCATCCCCTGGGCACTGACCACCTGCCCGTCGGGCGTCACTCGCATACGGATTGGGGTGTTAAAGAAGGCCATCTGCGGCGAAGCAGCATCAGACGGGCCCATCCCGTCCATCTTGTAATTCAATCCATCGGCGGTCTTGGCAAAGGAAACCGGGCTGCCCATGAATTCACCTTGCAATGAAGTGTCGCCAAAGACGAGTTCAAGGTCGGCAATGCCTTGGGTATCCACCGCGTTGACCCCCAACTTGAAGTTCGAGCTGAAGTCCATCGCCACATCCATCGGGTCGGCCTTCTGCTCCACGCCCGATCCCGTAATCGCAGCTTCAAGACGGTAGTTCCGCTGGCTGCCTGCTTTGAACGGGGTCTTGGACGGTTCCTTCTTGGACGACAGGATGGGCGGCAGGACAGGTGGTGATGGGGCTTTCGCCACCTCAGTTGGTGTGGTGGTTGCCGCATCCCGAGGCACAATCTGGTAATGTTGGCCAAACCAAACGCCCAGCGCCACCCCCCCGAGCAGGAGGGCGAATCCAGCAAGAAATTGCGCTATCGGCACAAGAAACTTGTTCATGGTTTGGCTTTACAGGGTTCGGGATCGGCTACCATTGAAGGGTCTTCTTCCAGGCACTCTTGAGGTCGGCCAGTGGCGCATGAACAAGCGGCTCACCCTTCCAGCGCACTGTCACATCGGACGCCGCCGTGGTTAGACCCAGCTTACAAAACGCACTGCCCGCGAGTTGGGCTTCAAAGGCCTGCACCTTTCCGGGCGACACGGTGACCACAAAGCGACTCTGCGATTCGCTGAATAGCGCAGAGACGGGACTGTCGAGACCGAGCGCGCCCAGTTCCACGTCTATCCCCAATCCACCCGCAAAGGCCGATTCCGCAAGTGCGACAGCCAGCCCGCCATCGGAACAATCGTGGCACGAGGCCACCAATCCCGCTTCAATCGCGGAGGAAAGGCGCGTGTACAGGGCCTTGGCCTGTTCAACATGCACTTGGGGCACATGAACACCCAGTTGGCCCTTCAATGCGAGGTATTCACTGCCGCCCAGTTCGTCCCGGGTCTCTCCCAACACATAGACGACATCGCCTGCGGACTTGGCGTCCATACTGACCGCTTTGGTAACGTCGTCCATCACCGCAGCGGCGGTGAACAGCACGGTCGGCGGAATCGAAATCTTCGTGTCCCCGATTTTGTAGTCGTTTTTCATGCTGTCTTTGCCGCTGATGAGCGGAATGCCATACGCGGTGCAGACGTCATACAACGCTTCGCAGGCACGCACGAGCTGCGCCAGTTTATGCGAACCATCAGGTGTCTTTTCGCTCTGCACAGGATCGGGCCAGCAGAAATTATCCAACCCGGCAATCGTGCCGAGTTTCGCCCCCACAGCAACGAGGTTGCGCACGGCTTCGTCAATGGCACAAGCCATCATGTGGTAGACATCGATATCGCTGTATTTCGGGCAGATACCGTTGGACACCGCCAAGCCCCGATCCGAACCTTGGATCGGACGAATCACCGCCGCATCGCCGGGACCGTCGTTGGCGATGCCCTGGAATTGCTTGAGCACGCTCTGCGCGAGGACTTCCGTGTCGTACATCCGCACGAAGCTCTCCTTGCTGCACACATTGAGTGAGGCAAGCACAGCCTTGAGGTCAGCTGTCAGGTCGCCACGCTCCCCCACCGTCTCCGGCGTGAGCGCGGGAGGATTCCAGCGGGCTTCGAGCTGCATCTTCGGCACACCGTCGTGCAGGAATTCCATATCGAGCGAGGCAATGAGCTTGCCTTCGTAAAAGCATTCAAGATAGCCAGAGTCGGTGAATTCGCCCAAGGCGGTCACCTCAACCTCGCGACGTCGCGCCAGATCGGTGAAAGCAGCCATTTTTTCAGGGGGAACAGCAAGGGTCATGCGCTCCTGGGCTTCCGACAGGAAGATTTCCCAAGGGGCCAAACCAGCGTATTTCAGCGGGGCGCGATCCAGATGGATGGCGACACCGCCCGGCTTCTCGGCCATTTCGCCGATGCTGGACGACAGCCCACCCGCACCGCAGTCGGTGATGCAGCTGTACATCCCCAAATCGCGTGCTTCAAGCAGGAAATCGGCCATTTTCTTTTGCGTGATGGGGTCGCCAATTTGCACAGCCGTTGCGGGGGAACCCTCGTGCAGCTCTTCGGAGGAGAAGGTAGCGCCGTGGATGCCGTCCTTGCCAATGCGACCACCCGCCATGACCGCACAATCCCCCGGTCGAGCTTGCTTAAGGTGACTGGGTTGACCACCCACCGTTTTCGGGATCAAGCCACCCGTTCCGCAGAACACAAGCGGTTTGCCCAAGAATCTTTCATGGAAAACGATGGCACCGTTAATGTCCGGGATACCGCTTTGGTTGCCGCCATCCTTCACACCCGCATGCACCCCGCGCAGAACCCGGCGCGGATGAAGCAAGCGGTCGGGAATACTGCCATCAAAGAACGGCGAGGCGAAGCAGAAAACGTCCGTATTGAATATGCACTGGCAACCGAGGCCCGCACCGAGAATGTCCCGGTTGACCCCGACGATGCCGGTCATCGCACCACCGTACGGGTCCAGCGCCGAAGGACTGTTGTGGGTTTCCGCCTTTAGCGCAAAATAGTGATCCGCGTCAAACTCGATAATGCCCGCATTGTCATGAAAGACGCTGACGAGCCAATCGGCATGCTTGGCGACCTCATCCGTGGTGGCCTTGACGTAGGTCTTGAAAACGCTGTCGATGGTTCTCGTTTTTCCGTCTGGGCCGGTATAGTCAATCGTGGCGTTGAAAATCTTGTGTTTACAGTGTTCGGACCAGGTCTGCGCCAAGATTTCGACCTCGAGATCGGTGGGATTGTTTGGAAGTCCGAGCTTTGCCCGCCGTGTTCGAACCAACTCGCTGCGATAGTGCGCCTGAATGGCCTTCATTTCGTGCAGTTCGAGCGCGAGCATCATCTCGCGGCTCAACGCAGTCAACGCAGAGTCCGCAATTTCAAGGTCGATATTGCGAACCACCGCTTCACTGACTTGCGTGACAACGGGCAAACCCAGAAGCGGCTTTCCGTCCAGTGCCGACATTTCCGCCGCAGATTTCACGCACCATTGCTCGATGAGTTCATTGGCCAAGGCGCGACGGGCGATCTTCTCGCACATATCCAGCGAGGCACCCCGAATGGCGAATTGACGCGATTTGTACACCGCTTCGCCCTCACCCAAGGTTCGGCCCAAGGTGTCCTGAATGCCTTCCTTGGAGCTCTTGCCCACGTTGTCCGTAACGCCCGGCAGGAATCCGACTTCAATGACATAATCGAAGTCGCGGGCCAACGAATGATTGACCGCAGAAACCTCAATAATGGGGTCGGTGAATAATTCAGCGCAAACCGTCTCTAGTTCGTCCTGCGAAAGGACGGCGTCGATGGTGTAGACCTCGACAATACGGCAGTCCTCAATCTGGATGTGGAGATCCTCGGCTAGACGCGCGCGCAAAGCTTCGCCTGCGGGATCCTTGAGGCCGGGTTGAATGATGACTTCGATGCGGTTAGGCATAGATGCAACTCCCCGTATAATGAACCTTGTTGTCACCCGGGATTATGCGGCCAACCACCATGGCTTCCTGACCGGTCTGATCCACGGTATCCAGCGTCTTTTCCACTTGGGCGGCGGGTACAACCACGAGGAATCCCAAGCCCATGTTAAAGGTCCGCAACATCTCCAATTCCTCCACATTGCCTGTTTCCCGCAACCAGCGGAAAAGCGGAGGAATGGTCCAAGACGTCAAATCAATCTCAGCGGCCAGGTGATGGGGAAGGATGCGCGGCAAATTGTCCGTGATACCGCCACCCGTGATATGCGCCATGCCGCGCACTTCCGAAATTTTCATGAGCACCTGCATCAACTTCGCGTACGACAAATGCGGTGCCATGAAGGCTTCGGCCACCGTCTTCCCCAGACCGGGGATGGGATCGTGAACATCCAGCTTGGCAACCTCAAAGAGGATCTTCCGCGCCAGGCTGTAGCCGTTCGTATGCAAACCTGAAGACGGCAAGCCCAAGATGACGTCGCCCTCTTCGATGGTCGACCCGTCAATGATGTTCTTCCGGTCGACCACGCCAACAATCGTGCCCGCGAGGTCGTACTCGCCGGGATGGTACATATCGGGCATTTCTGCGGTCTCACCGCCGATGAGGGCGCAGCCGGAATAGAGACATCCGGCCGAAAGTCCGCGGATGACCTCCACCACGATTTGCGGATCCAAGCGGCCCACCGCGAGGTAATCCATGAAGAAAAGGGGGCGGGCACCCTGAACGAGGATGTCATTGACACAATGGGACACAAGGTCGACCCCAACCGTGTCGTGCTTGCCGGTCATGAAGGCCAGCTTGAGCTTCGTGCCCACGCCGTCCACACTGGAAACCAGCACCGGCTCTTCCATGCCGGCCGTGTCAAAGCGAAACATAGCGCCGAAGCTGCCTATGTCGCGCAGGACATTCTCAGTGAAGGTACGCTGCACGAGCTCCTTCATTGGTTTAAGGGTTTCGTTCGCGGCGTCGATATCGACGCCCGCATCCGCATATCGCAAGGTCGGCTTTTGCTTGGGCATTGGAAACTCCTTCAGTCTGGAAGGCCATTATTGTATATGGGTAAGCATAGTCTCCCTGCATGTATAAGTCAAATGAAATACTTTGGATACTTGTGATAAGATTTACTTATGATAAACTTAGCGACACGCACCATAGGGGAATGAGCAAGGAGGATATATGACATTGGAAGGACTACGCTGCTTTTGCGCGGTTGTTGATTCAGGAAACTTCAGTGCCGCAGCCATGCGGATGCGGCGCTCACAACCGGCCGTGAGCCAACAATTGCGATCCTTGGAGCGTGAAGTCGGCTATCGCCTCATCGACCGGAAGCGCGGACTTCCGACCCCTTTAGGGGGGCTTTTGTATGCCAGAGCGCACCAAATTCTGCATTCTGTGGCCGCTTTGGAACGGGAAATGTCGGAATTTGACATGGAAGTGGGCCACGAACTCCGGGTGGGCGCGAGCGACACAACGGCGCTCCATGCATTGCCATCGGTAGTGAAAGGCTTCTCGACCGTGGCCCCGCAGACCCGGCTTGTACTGGTCAACCGCAATTCGGACGCCATCGCGACGCAAGTCTTACAAGGCAGCCTTGACCTCGGGATTGTGACCCTGCCCCAGCACCACGCCGAGTTGGACGAGGAGGAATTGTTTCGTCAGCGCCTGGTACTCGCCACCCCCGCGAAGCATCCCATCGCCTCGAAGCGTTCGGTGAAACTGGAGGATTTGGCCGGGGAACCGCTGCTGCTGCTCGATGCGCAGACCCGCACGGGTGCCTTGCTGCGGGCGTATTTTCATGAACAGCGATTTGAGCCACAGATTAAGCTCGACAGCGGTTCCTTCGAGGTAATTATCCGGTACATCGCTGAGGGGATCGGCCTGTCCTTCGTGCCGGAATCGGTGCCCGGCGCGGGTGACAAACGTATCGCCACACGCCGATTGACGGGACTGCCCAGTGTGCCCATCGGGGTTATCTGGCGAAAGGACGCGTACCGTTCCAAGGCCGCCAACGTCTTCCTCGAATTGCTGCGCGGCGCTCAGGAAGGATAGTCCTCGCTATCCACCTTGGCTCACGGTTTATTTGAGGGCGTCAAAAAGGGCTTCCAAATCATAGCCCGTATCCTGCGCGGCGTCCAGAATCGTTCCGATGTCATCAAGGGACAGCATCAGCTCATCAGCCGCGTTCTGGACGCCCTCGCTGGCGAGCTGAACGGTCTGCGTGAGCAGCATCATGCCCAGCATGCGCTCCAACTGTTCCTTGCCGACCCAAAGCCGACCGCCGAAGGCATGCACGTTGAGATACTCCCGCACTTGCGGGTCGGTGAGCATGCGATCCAGAATTGGCGCCCAGGGCCGGTGTTGCAGCATGGACAGATCGCGCCCATAAGCCACGCAGATGCGCACCAGTCGGGCATCCATTTCCGCCGCCCAGTGGTCCTCCTCAATGGCGACGAAGGCACGGGCGATCTGCTTGGTGAGCAGCCACTCCCGGAGCCATTCCCCGCTGGTGCCGGTGACATCGAAAACAGCAAGTTCGTCCTCCGGTGCCGCCATGACGCCGATGTTCCGCATCATAGCCCAGGCAAAGGGAACGCGCCAGAACGACAATCCGGCGTCTTTGATGGCAAGTTTCTCCACGAATTTACGCATCTCGGGATACAGAGACATGGACTTGACCGTTTTCGGCCATTGACGTATCAATTCGACCTCGTCGAGAATGCTGGCAATGATGGGTTCGGTATCATGCGTCTTTCCGCAGCGTTCACCCACCGCTTCCAGGAACTCCCGCATACCTTCCGTGAAAGCCTCCTCCTCCGGGGGATCCGCCGTGAGGTCGACGAAGATTTCGGCGGTCATGAGTCGCCGGAAAGGGGCCAAAATGGCACTAAGATGCATTTCCATGTAGGCTTCATCGACATTGGGCACCCCGCGTCCCGCGAGTTCCCCGTGCAGACGACCCCAGGAGTGGTCAAAATCGTGGCGTTCGCGCCAGTCGAGCAGAACCTCATATTGATAGCCCACAAGCTCAAAGGTCATGCCGTAACGGAAGAGATCCGGCGCATAGTGGAGATACTCCAGCCCGGAACGGTGCCCACGCACGATGTAATAACAGGTATCGGAGGCGTTGAGGGCCAGCGCATCGGCAAGGGACACTCGGTGCAAAACCGGATGGTCCACACTGCCGGTATTGATGGCGGAGGAGGTTCGCAAGGTACCGTGTGTGGTGTTGTAGGCGTTGTTAAACAGCACAAGGGCGCGGTCGCGACCGGCGCGATTGCTATAGGCGAAGACGTTTTCATCCACCCCACCACCCGTTTCAAAATCAAAAAGGGCAAAGTTAGCCGCGCCACTGAAGACCCGGCGCAGACGCATGAGGGGGAAAACTTCGCGTTCATGCCGGGCCACAAGACCCTCATCAATGGACTCGTCCCAGTAGGCACGGCGATATTCCATGCCGTATTTCTCGGTGAAACCCTCAATTTGGCCGTGACCAAACATCGGCAGGCCGGGCATGGTCGACATCAGCATCGCCACACCGAAATACTTGTCACCCTTCCCGAATTGCGCTTCAGCGGTGTCTTCGTCGGGGTTGTTCATGAAATTGACAAAACGCTGCAGAATCTCCGGGCTGAATTCCAGCACATTCTTGATGGTGAGGCGGTACTTCTGGTTCTCCTCCATCTTCAACATGTTCATGAACGCGCTGTTGTAGACGCGGTGCATGCCGAGCGTGCGCACGAAATAGCCTTCCATCAGCCAAAAAGCCTCGGCAAGCAGGAGGGTATCGGGAGCCTCGGCAGCAACCCGGTCGACGACTTCCCGCCAGAATTCGACGGGGAAAACGGCATCGAAAGAGGGGCGATCCATCCCATGTTCAGCACGCGAAGGGATGGCCCCTGCATCCTCGGGCTGAGGGAACCAAAGCCGTTGGTAGTGCTTCTTGGCAAGGGTCATGGCGGCGTCAAAGCGAATGATCGAGAATTTGCGTGCCACGTGCAAAATGGTCTGGACAACGGTTTCGCGCACCTCCGGCAGGAGGTAATTCAACTGCGCGGTATCATTCCAGGGCATGTGCGTGCCATCGTTACCGTGATAGATGTAGCGCGTCTCGCCCGTGTGTCGATCCACCCGCTTGAAAACGACCGCCGCATCGCTGTGGTTCCAGTAACCGTCCTCGATATAGAGACCGACACGGGTGTCCGGGGACAGATCCTGGCCATTGAACTGATACGAGGGATAGGGCGGATAGGGCAATTGGAGAAACCAGTCCGGGTGCTCAATAATCCATCGTGAATAGAGGCCGACATGGTTGGGCACCATGTCGCTGGCGAGGCGGACGCCCCGTTTCCAGGCGCGTGCGGCAAGATCCCGGTAGGCCTCATCCCCCCCGAGGTCTTCCGCGATGACATAGTCATACAACGAATAGGCCGAAGAGGCGGCTTCGGGGTTGCCCATGATCTTCTTGATGGTTTCGGACGCAACTGAACGTTCCCACACGCCAATCAACCACAAACCGGTGAAGCCCCAATGCGCCAGACGATCGAGTTCTTCGTCAGGAATCTCGTCGAGCCGCCGTATCTCGCGTTTATAGCGTTTGGACAGTTGATCCAGCCAGACATAGACTGTTTTGGCGATGAGTACCAGATTCGGCATCCAGTCTTTGTCCACACTGAAGGCCTCAAATTCTTCATAGCCCATGCTTTCGCGAAAATTAGAAAAATCGAGGGGCTGGGCCTCGCCCGGGCCAAAGCCGCGCATCTGGGTTTCTTCGCACAAAATTCCCTGGGCGATGGCGAGACGCTCCAGCAGGAAATCAGGCAATAGGGCGGCCCACTCCCGGTGCAGAAACTCCAATTGGGCCATGATGGAATCAGGACACGCCCGCATCGGCGCGGTGAGCAAATCGAAGAGTTTTTCCCGGGTACCGGGGAAAGCGGGCAGGGTCTGAAAGTAGGCGGCAAGATGCTCCACCAGTGGCACATAAGGCGCACGCGTCTTGAGGGTGGTGTCGTCAAACAGCTCCTGATAGGTGTCCATGGCTGGATTGCTCATGGACAGGCGCAGCAGGATAAGTTCGCGGGTGACATGCTCCAGATTGGACAGGGGGGCACGGGTCTGGCTCAAGAAAACGGGACCGGGCACCCTTTGGGATCGCACTTCACCGGGCGGATATAACTGGACGAACACGCTGGTGGAACGATCGACCACAATCGGGGCTGCGCGTTCGCGCGTCCATTCAAGGGCCTGTGTGAGTGCGCCCGGTGCGACCTTGGTACAATAGAATCCGGTAAGATAGCGCAGGATATCCAGCAGCAGCCCCATGGCCAAGACTTCGCCCGCGCGCGCCGGTTGGGTTTTCGGACGACTGAAATCGCGCTTGGCATTCATGTTTTCTGACAATAGACGTGCCAGACGAACCCGTTCCGTGGCTCGCATTGTCTCGGAAACCTCGGGGATAACCCCGTCCAGAGAAAACGCCCGCCAAGCATCCAAGGAGAGTTGAAAGCCCTGCGGGAAATAAGCCACTTCTTCGGTCTTCGGTTCAATGCGTAGCATGCGCGATATTCCTGCCTGTAAAAGTTAAGGCATCATACCGCAAAACAAGGGGCGTGCGCTATCGAACGAAGGAAGTTTATGCAAGAGCTCGGCATGCCAAAACTATCCCGTCTTCACGCACTCAATTTGACTATTCCGACCGTCTTTTCATACCATACTCGCACTTGTGTGTTTTTGTGTTCTTGCCCAATGCGACAGCGGACTTTTCCAGTCGGTAGCATTTCAGTAAATGTCGCGTTCTTGGAGGTTCATCCTTTCGAGGGCGATTCCGGGCAACCCTATGGTATTGGAGGGCTTCCGTGCGTTTATATCCCTTGAATTTGAAGATTGAGGGTCGACACTGCGTCGTTATTGGCGGCGGGACAGTGGCTGAACGCAAGGTGGAGTCGCTGCGCGAGTGCGGGGCGGCGGTGACGGTGGTGAGTCCGGATTTCACGCCCACGTTGGAAGCTTGGGCCTCTGAGGGCCTGATTAAGATCGTCCGGCGCTGTTTTGTTCCGGAGGATGTGGCGGGGGCGCGGTTGGTGATCGCCGCGACCAATGTGAACGCGGTGAACGTAGAGATTCTGGCGGCGGGACGTGCAGCGGGCATTCTGGTGAACATCGTGGATGTTCCTGATATGTGTGACTTTTATGTGCCCGGATCCTTGGTGCGGGGTGATTTGCAAATTTCCATCAGCACGAGCGGGGCATGTCCAGCCATGGCGAAGTCCGTCCGGAAGCGGCTGGAGCCGCTGTTTGGCCCGGAATATGCCGATTATGTGGCCGTGGGCGGTTGGTTGCGCATTGAATTACTGGCGAAGGTCAAGCAAGCCAAACAGCGGCAGATGGCCATGGAGCGGTTTCTGGACTCCGATGCGTTGGAACGGCTCGCGCGTGGTGACGAGGCGGGTGCGCGGCAGATTGCAGCGGATTGCCTGCAAGAAGCCCTGGACGGAAAGGTGGATTCGTGAAAGATCGAGTGGTAATCGGTACGCGCGGTAGTCAGCTGGCGCTTTGGCAGGCGAACTGGGTCTCGGACCGCTTGCGGGAATTGCGGCCGGGATTGACGGTGGAACTGCAGATCGTAAAAACCATCGGCGACCAGATACAGGATCGCCCGCTGGAGGCCATCGGGGTGCGCGGGGCATTCACCAAGGAACTCGACCATGCATTGCTGGAGGGTTCGGTGGATTTGGTGGTACACAGCCTGAAAGACGTGCCCACGGAACCGGCCGAAGGTACCATCATCGCATCTGTTCCGCTGCGGGAAGACCCCCGGGACGCTTTCATCGGCAAAGGGGTGGCGCATTTTGAGGAACTGCCTCAGGGTGCGGTCATCGCGACGGGAAGTCTGCGACGGCAGGCGCAAATTAAGGTGGTGCGTCCGGACATCAGCGTGGAAGGCCTTCGTGGCAACATCGACACGCGCCTGCGCAAACTGCGCGAATCAGCGACCCTGCATGGAATTATTCTCGCTCGGGCGGGTGTTAAACGTTTGGGCTTGGAGCAACATGTGACCCAGATTCTTGAGTTGCGCGATTGGCTTCCGGCTCCGGGACAAGGAGCCTTGGGCATTGCCACGCGCGCGAGGGATGTGGACTCGATGGCCGTGGCGATGCTTCTGGATGACGCAGCCTCTCATGCGGCCGTGGACGCCGAGCGGGCGCTGCTGGCTCGGCTGGAAGGCGGTTGCCACGTTCCGATTGGCACCTACGCCTCGGTCAATGGCGAACATTTGTCGCTGGACGCTTTGGTGGCATCGCCGGACGGGACGAACCATGTTCGGGACAAGATTGCAGGTGGTGTGTCGGAAGCCTCGGCCCTCGGGCTGAAGTTGGCGGAACGTTTGCTTGAAAACGGCGGCCGGGCCATTTTGGCCGCGCTATAGTGTTAATCGAAAACGAAGACGGACGGCAGACCGATGAATAACAAAGGCTTTGTGTGGCTGGCGGGTGCAGGACCGGGCGATCCGGGTTTGGTGACGGTGAAGACAATGCGGAGCATTGCCCAAGCCGATGTCATCATCTACGATTATCTTGCGAATCCGCTCCTGCTGGCGGGGGCAAAGCCCGACTGCGAAATCCTGTATGTCGGCAAGCGCGCCGGTTATCACTCAAAGACCCAGGAAGAGATCAATGCGCTAATCTCCGAGAAGGCGCTGGAGAACAAAAAGGTATGCCGTCTGAAGGGTGGCGATCCTTTTGTCTTCGGGCGCGGCGGTGAGGAAGCATTGCACCTGCGCGAACTGGGCATTCCCTTTGAGATCATTCCCGGGGTAACCTCCGCCATCGCGGTTCCGGCCTATGCGGGCATTCCTGTGACGCATCGCGGCCTGTCGGTGTCGTTGAGAATCATTACCGGACACGAAGACCCCACCAAGGAAGAAAGCGACTACAACTGGGATGAGATTGCCGCAACGGAAGGAACGATCGTGTTCCTGATGGGCGTGCGCAACCTCCCCCTCATTCGCGAAAAGCTCATTGCGGGCGGTCGCAGTCCCGAAACGCCTGCCGCAATCATTCAACACGGCACGACACCGAAACAGCGCACCCTGGTGGCGACGCTGGACACCTTGGCGGACAAAGCCAAAGCGGCAGGCTTTGCGCCACCCTGCATTATCGTGATCGGAGAAGTAGGCAGCCTGCATGAACCGCTTTCGTGGTTCGAAAACCGCCCGCTCTTTGGACGATCGGTACTGGTGACCCGGGCACAGGCGCAAGCCAGCGGTTTGGCCTCGGACCTAGAACAGCTCGGTGCAGAAGTTCTACAGACCCCTGTGATCCGTATTGAATCTCTGGCGGACTCCGCAGAGATGCGGGATGCGGTGCGTCGCGCATCAGAGTTTGATTGGGCGGTGTTTACCAGCGTCAACGGGGTGGATGCATTCCGGAAAACACTTGATCTGGAAGGACTCGATGTCCGTGTGCTCGCGGGGGTGAAGTTGGCCGCCATTGGCGCACCAACCGCCGATCGCCTTCGCGAAATCGGCCTTCGCGTGGACTTGGTGCCGAA
This sequence comes from Candidatus Hydrogenedentota bacterium, assembly GCA_903932505.1. Lineage (GTDB taxonomy): Bacteria > Hydrogenedentota > Hydrogenedentia > Hydrogenedentales > CAIZGN01 > CAIZGN01. The sequence continues at coordinate 7,152 of CAIZGN010000553.1, read as the reverse complement.
ACGCTTCGTGGCCGAAGGCCTGCTGGAGTCGTTTGACGCGCTCGGTTCGATGAAGGACGTTAAGTTCCTGATTCCGCGTTCTGAAATTGCGCGTCCGCTCCTCGTGGATGGTCTGCGCGAACGCGGCGCGACCGTGCATGAGGTCTACGCCTACCGAACGGTGGCCGGTGATGGATTTTCGGAAGAAATTATCGACCGGCTTGAAAACGACAAAATCGACTTGGTGACTTTCACCAGTTCGTCGACGGTAACCAATTTTATAGACGCCTTGCCTGAAGCGCGCCGGAGCACGATTGTGCCGCGTATCAAGGGCGCTAGTATCGGCCCGATCACCTCGGACACGATGCAGGAAATGGGTGTTTCCATTGTAACCACAGCGAAGGAATCCACCATTCCCGGATTGGTGGAGGCGATACGCGCGCATTTCGCGCAGTGAGGTAAAGCGATGATTGGTATCAGCAAACTGTATTGCGGCACGGTGGAACCCTCGGATGCGTTGCGCTATGGGCGTATGGCGAAAGATCTGCCCAGTCATCTGCTGCAGTTTTCCGAGGACAAGAAGCCGATCGTGGTGTGGAACTGCACGCGCAAGTGCAACCTGCACTGCGTGCATTGCTACTCGCACTCGCAGTGGATTGATTATGAAAACGAGCTGACAACCGCAGAAGGCAAGAAACTGATCGATGACTTGGCCGCCTTCGGGGCACCGGTTATCCTGTTCAGTGGTGGCGAGCCCATTTCTCGTCCCGACCTCTATGAGTTGATTCAATACGCCAACGAAAAGGGACTGCGCGCGGTCATCAGCACGAACGGCACGATGATTACGCCGGAAGTGGCCGCCAATCTCAAGACCTTTAACCTGTCCTATGTTGGCATCAGCCTCGATGGCATGGAACCCGTGCATGACAAGTTCCGGGGCAAGACAGGGGCATTCCGCGAGGCCGTTGAAGGCGTACGCAATTGCCGTGCTGCCGGACTCAAGGTGGGGCTGCGCTTTACCATTAACCGCCGCAATGTCACCGAAATTGACGGCATCTTTGACCTGCTTGAAGCCGAAGACGTCCCCCGGGTGTGCTTCTACCATCTGGTGTACGCCGGTCGCGGCAGCAAGCTCATTGAGGAAGCGCTGGATCTGGAAAGCACCCGCAAGGCCGTCGACCTCATTATCGACCGCACCGCCGACTTGCATCGACGCGGCCTGCCCAAAGAAGTGCTCACCGTGGACAATCATTGCGATGGCCCGTACCTCTATCTGCGCATGTTGAAGGACAATCCCGAACGTGCGGCCGAGGTATACCAGCTGCTGCAGTGGAACGAGGGCAACTCCTCCGGACGCGGTATTGCCTGCGTTTCGTGGGACGGCAGCGTGCATCCGGATCAATTCTGGCGGCACTTGACGCTGGGCAATGTACGCGAGCGCACTTTCGGCGATATCTGGACCGACCCGGAAAACGAATTGCTGATGAAGATCAAGCGCAAAAAGGACTATGTCACGGGTCGTTGCGCCAAGTGCAAATGGCTGGACGTGTGCGCGGGCAATTTCCGTGTGCGCGCCGAAGCGATGACGGGCGACCTCTGGGCTCCAGATCCCGCGTGCTATTTGACCGACGAAGAAATCGGCCTGACGGAATAATCACATCATGGATGCTTTGGATTCCCGGATCATCGACAAGATTCAGTCGGATTTCCCGCTGGACGAGCGTCCCTTTCAAGTGATTGCCGAAGAATTCGGCGTGCTTGAATCGGAGGTCATCGAGCGGGTTGCCCGATTGCAGGAGACGGGCACCATCCGGGAAATCGGGCCGGTGTTCGACCTGAAAAAACTCGGCTACACGAGTACGCTGTGTGCGGCGCGCGCCGATGAAGCACATACGGAGGACGTGGCCGCGTTCATCAACACGTTTGATGAGGTCACACACAACTACCTGCGCGAAGATCCGCTCAATATTTGGTTCACCCTCATCGCGCCGGACGCCGATCGCATTGAGGCCATTCTCAACGCCATCCGCGAGCGCGAAGGGGTTACCGAAGTGCTTTCGCTTCCCGCGACACGACTGTTCAAAATCAAAGTGCAGTTTAACACCGCAGGAGACGGGGAATGAGCCGCTTCGAGCCTTGGGAAATTGCCTTGATCCGCAGCGTGAACGGGCCTTTGACCGTCAGTGAGCGGCCGTATGCCGAGATTGCCGAAAAAGCGGGGATTTCAGAGGCACAGGTGCTGGAACGACTGCGAGCTTGGAAGGCCGATGGCACCATCCGACGCTTTGGCGCGCGGGTCAACCACCGACGTCTGGGTTTTGCGGCGAACGGCATGAGCGTCTGGGATGTGCCGCCCGAACGGGTGGAAGAGGCAGGCCGGTTCATGTCGGCACAGCCTGAGGTAAGCCACTGTTATGTGCGCCCCCGCAGCACCAGCTGGCCGTATAATTTTTATGGCATGATTCACGGAAAATCGGAAGACGAGGTGCGTGCCGTTGCGGAACGCATTGCGCAGAACGCCGGTTTGGGCGAATACCGTGTCTTGTTCAGTTCGAAAGAATACAAAAAAAGTGCGCCGCGCTACTTCGGAGAAAAGCGCAACGGCACAGGAGAATAATTAGATGGGCCATCCAACGAATGTACACGGAGGTCACCCTGGCGGGCATCCGGGTGGGCACCCCGGCGGAGCAGGAAAGCCGGGTGGCTTTACCCCGCGCCTTATCGCCTGGGAACTTACCCGCAGCTGCACCTTGCACTGCAAACATTGCCGCGCAGCCGCACAGTGCGGCCCTTACGCCGGCGAACTTTCGCTGGATGAAATCAAACAGACGATTGACTCGATTGCCCCCCATTTCCAGCCGATTATGATCCTGACCGGGGGGGAACCCCTGCTTCGCCCCGACATTTACGAGATCTCCAGCTATTGCCGGGACAAAGGCCTGCGCCCCGTGCTGGCCACTTGCGGAACGACCTTGACCGAGGAAATTGCCCGCAAACTGATTGATTCCGGAATCCAGCGGATCAGCGTGAGTATTGATGGCCCGGACGCTGCGAGTCACGATGCATTTCGTGGCGTGGAAGGTGCTTTTGAAGGTTCCATGCGCGGCCTTGCAAATGCCAAGAAAGCCGGACTGGAATTTCAGGTCAACACGACGGTTACCAAGATCAACATGGACGCGTTGGAAGAGATTCTCAATCTGGCCGTATCGTTGGGGGCTGCGGCGTTTCACCCGTTCCTGCTGGTGCCGACGGGGCGGGGCAAGGATCTGAAGGATAAATTGCTAACTCCCGCTGAATACGAGCGCGTTCTGGTGCAGATCTACAAGCTGCGTGAAACGACGCCGATTCCCTTCAAGCCCACTTGTGCGCCGCACTACTATCGTATTTTCAGGCAAAAAGAGGCCGCGCAGGGCCGCGAGGTGAAATTTGAGACCCACGGCCTTGATGCCATGAGCAAGGGCTGCATGGGCGGGAACAGCTTCGCCTTTATCAGCCATGTGGGGAAGGTACAGATTTGCGGTTTCCTCGACGAGGAAGCGGGCGACCTGCGCGCCTCTGGAATGGATTTCGCGACCATTTGGAATAACTCTCCCCTCTTCCACGAATTGCGGGACACGAGCAACTACAAGGGTGACTGCGGCGTGTGCGAATATGTGCGCTGGTGCGGCGGCTGCCGGGCGCGCGCGTATGCCATGACCGGTGATTATCTGGCCGAAGAGCCGTACTGCGCGTATGTGCCTGAGGTCAACCGGGGAAAGAATAAAACCGCCGAGGCTTAACGAGAAGGAGTGCGGCCATGGAATGGGGAATCGACATCTTCTCCTATGGTGGAACCGTCTTGTATGTGCTGGCGGCGCTGATGGCTGTCCTGTACCTGCACGGGGGAGTACCCGCACCTTGGGCTGGACCGTGGGCCTGACCGCCTTAGGCGCGTTATGCCTTGCGGCGGTTCTCGGACTGCGCTGGGCGGTGTATCACCGGGTGCCACTGACCACCCCCGCTGACTCGATCAACCTCATGGTCTTGTGTTGCACGCTCATCATGATTCCCATGGAGCGCAAAGAAAATCTTCGCCCGCTCATCTGCTTTTACCTGCATCCTCTGGCGTTGTTGTGTGTATTGACCGCCGTGCTGGCGCATCCGGACCTGCATTCCGAACCACGCGAGCTGCGTAGCTCGATGCTGGCCCTGCATGTGGGCATGGTCTTTGTCGCGTATGCCCTTTTCTTCATGGCTAGCATGACAAGTCTGGCGTACATCTTCAAGGCGCGTCACCTCAAGCACCACAACACCACTGGGATTTTCCACCGCCTCCCCTCCCTGGAGCAACTGGATGGCACCTTGTACCGCCTCACGCGGGTGGGGTATCCCCTGTTCGGTGCAACCCTGATTCTGGGCCTGGTATGGACCCATACCGACCGTGCGCTTCTGGGACCACATTGGTATCTTGCGCCAAAGGTCCTTCTTGCGATTGTGATGGCCGTCTTCTTTTCCATGGCCTTCCATGGACGCCGTACTGGACTGCTTCGCGGCCCTAAACTCGCCAATTTTATTTTTGTTGGCTTCTCCCTCTTCCTCGCGGTCTATGTGGCCATGGCCCTTCTCCACTTGCGCGAATATAATTTTTGGGGGAACGCCCCTTGAGTCTTCTGGTCACAGGCTTGAACCACCACACCAGTTCCATCACAGTTCGCGAGAAACTGGCGTTTCGCGCGGATACCATCCCCTCCGCCGTTTTCGAACTTCGAAAACGACTGGAAAATGGCGGGGTGGTAATTTTGAGTACCTGCAACCGGGTGGAGGTGTATGTGCACCACGGCGTGCTGGACACGGACACCCTGTTTGAGCGCGTTTGCGAGTTCCTTGCGGATTGGCACAAGCTCGCGCCGGATGACTTCAAATCTTCGCTCTACACCTACACCAATCTGGAGGCGGTGGGGCATTTGTTCCGCGTGGCCGGCAGTCTGGATAGTATGGTTTTGGGCGAGGCGCAAATTCTGGGCCAGGTGCATGAGGCCTATCTCACTTCCCAAGCGGAGCAGGCGGCGGACAAGGTCATTCACCAGCTTTTCCAGAAGGCATTCGGGATCGCCAAATCAGTTCGCAGCGAAACCGAGATTGGCGCGGGTAACGTGTCGGTAAGCTCTGTGGCCGTGGATTTGGCCGCTTCCATTTTCGAGGATTTGTCGAATAAAACCGTCATGATCATCGGTTCAGGGCAAATGAGCGAATTGACGCTCAAGAGTCTGGTTTCGCGCGGTGTGCGCCATGTCGTTGTGGTCAACCGCAACACCGAACGAGCCCAAGCGATGGCGGAACCGTATGGCGGTGAAGCGTTGCCCTTCGACCGCCTGGAGGAATACCTGCATCGGGGCGATATCATTATCAGTTCAACGGCCGCGCCCCGGTTTATCCTTCACCCCGAGCAATTCCAGCGCGCGCTCAAACAGCGCGGGCAGGAACCGATGTTTGTCATCGACATTGCGGTGCCTCGTGATGTGGAACCCGGTGTGGGCGAGTTGGACAATGTCTATCTCTACAACATGGACGACCTTGAGCAGGTGGTGGGCGAGAATCTGGAGACCCGCCGTCAGGAAGCCGCCCGGGGCATGGGGATTGTGCAGCGGGGGGTGGAACAGTTCGAGCAGTGGATGCGCGGCGTTGTGGCGGAACCTACCATCACCTCCATCGCCGAAGAATTTCATCGAATTCGGCAGGAGGAGCTTGCCAAAACCCTGGCTGCGCTGCCAGACCTGACCGAAAAACAGCGGCAGGAGGTGGCGTACCTCACCGAGCGTGTTGTGAAGCGGATGCTGCAGAGTCCGATGACGCAGATCAAGCACGAAATCGGCCACCACGACCCGCACACGGTCTTGCACTTGGTGCGGCGACTGTTCGGGCTTAAAGAATCCTGAACGCGGCGCGGCTTGCGCCGCGCCGGAACAGGATTGAAGCCTTTTCTGCTTTTCAGCCGACTATGATTCGGTCCATGCGCTTGGCAAGGTCTGCCAGTACGTCCCGGTTTCCTCCGGGCACTTCCGAGGTCACCCAGCTGGTGTAGCCAATGGCATTTAGCTCGCGGCGAACCGCTCCCCAATCGATTTCATCACCGCCATCTCCAAGCGGCACTTCGAATCCCTTCCAAGTACCTTCTTTGTCACGTTTGGTGCGACTGTATCCTTTGATATCGACCTTCTTGATGCGTTTTCCCAGAACGGGCACCCAATGTTCGGGCCAACCGTAACGGGCCACATTGCCCGCATCAAAATAGGCTCCGGCCCATTCGCTGCCGAGGTCGTCAATGTAGCGGGCCATTTCCAGCGGCGTGAGCAGGAAATTGTTCCAGACGTTCTCGACAAGCAGAAATATTTTCTTCTCCGCCGCATAGGGAAGCGACTTCCGGATGACCGCCTGTGTGTCTTCGTAGTTCTTGGCGTAGGGAATCGTTTCATCGACTTTTCCCGCAACCAGCAGGACGCTGGACGCTCCATAAAGCACCGCGCGGTCCACAGCGGCCTCAATGCCCGTAATCGAACCCAGCACAACACCATGAATGGGGAGGCCGGTCTTCTCACTGGCTTCGCGCAGCTCATTCGGATCGACCTTGTCGCCCATGGTGGGCTCGACGCCGTCGAAACCGAGGTCTTTAAGAAGTTTGAGCTTATCCACCACAGGCAGGGGCTCGCCTATCATGCCGTATTTGATGGCCTTCTTGATTCTCTCCGGTTTCGGGGTCTGTCCCTGGGCGGTTGCGCTAAGGGCCAAGGCACCCGTGGCGGCCATGAATCCCCGGCGTGTAATTGATGCTGACATGTGATTTCCCTTTCCATGATTCGTAAAGCGCAACACAGCCAAGAGGCCGCATGCAATTTCGATTTATTTCAATGCTTCCAAGGGGAATTCCCAACACCGCACGCGCTGACGCTGCCACGTGTAGCACAAGGCTATCCCCTTTTTCGTGCGGACAATGGAAGGATACGAAAACTCGCTCTTGAGTTTCGGGTCGTCTTCCAAGTGCGCCACGGTATTCCAAGTGAGGCCGCCGTCTGCAGACACCGCAAGATCGAGCGGGGTGCGCGGTCCCCAGTTTTTCCCGAGAGGGTTATACAGCAGTACGAGGCGTCCGTCTTCCAACTGCACAAGGTCAATACCGCTGTTGTTATTCGGCAGATT
>CAIZGN010000552.1 GCA_903932505.1 Candidatus Hydrogenedentota bacterium | reverse complement strand
GAGTGCGCCTGTACGCTCGTTGTAAAGCCCGAAGTTTTTGGAGAAGGAACTGCAGACAAGGAGTTCACAGCCTTCCCAAAGAAATTCGCGCAATCCGGCGGCATCCTCTTCGATGCCGTCGCCAAAGCCCTGATAGGCAAAGTCGAAGAGGGGAAGCAGCTTATTCTCACGAACAACCTTCGCGATCGCCTTCCACTGTTCGAGGTTCGGATCCATGCCGCTGGGATTGTGGCAACAGGCGTGCAACAAGACAACATCGCCCTCTGGGATTTCATTCAAAGCGGCGATCAGTTTGTCAAAGGCCAGGCACATGCCGGCGGCATCGTAGTAGGGGTAGGTTTTCACTTCGAGACCGGCCGCCTGAAAGATGGAGGGATGATTCGCCCAGGTCGGATCGCTTACCCAGATGGACTTCAGCGGAAACATCTGGTGGATGAAATCGCCGGCCACGCGCAGCGCCCCGGTGCCGCCGGGGGTCTGAGCGGTGCGAGCCCGGTTTGAGGCGACAATCTCGTGCCCCTCGCCCAGCACCATTTTCTGTACCAGATCGCCGTATTCGGGTGAACCGGAAATCGGCAGATAGGTCTTGGTCTTTTCCTTGGCCAGCAGCCGCTCCTCGGCCTTTTTCACGCAGTCAAGCACCGGGGTGCGATCCTGCGCGTCTTTGTAGACGCCGACGCCAAGGTTGATCTTGTTCGGGTTTGAATCCTTCTTGAAGGCATCGGTCAAGCCCAAGATGGAGTCCGGCGGGGCCATTTCGAGTTTCTCAAACATGCGCTGCTCCTCTTGCGAAAGGGTGGATTAACAAATTGATCAGGGAGAAAGTATATCGTGTTTCGCCTTCGCGCCGCAAAATCTCTTCTTGATTGCCGACACAATTTCCGCGATACTGTCGTCCGTTCGCGCAGCAACAAAGGTCGAAAACCGTTCCTAGGAGTACGCCATCATGCGTCTGGTTTATCTAGCTCTTTTCCTCGCGGGGTTTGCCGCCACGGCATGTGCCGCTGAGACCATTTACGATGTGCGCGATTTTGGCGCGAAGGGGGACGGGGCAATCCTCGACACAGCGGCCATCCAGTCCGCCATTGACACCTGCAGCCTCAAGGGTGGCGGCACGGTGCGGGTATCGCCGGGTCGCTTTCTCACCGGGGGTCTGATTTTGAAGAGCCACGTGCGGCTGTATCTAGACGAAGGCGCGGTGTTGCTGGGCAGCAAACTTCTTTCCGATTATCCGGTCTGTATCCCGAAATATCGCTCTTACACCGACAACTATTGCGAGCGCAGCCTCATTTATGCGGAGAACGCAGAACATTGTGCGGTGGCGGGGTCGGGCACCATCGACGGCCAAGGGGCCGGGTTCGATGGTCCCTACAAGGTGCGGCCTTACATGATACGGATGGTGAGTTGTCAGGATGTGGTTCTTGAAGGGGTGCATCTGGAAAACGGGGCGATGTGGACGGTGCATTTCATGGATTGCGAGCAGGTGCGTGCCTCCGGGGTGACCATCCGCAGTCGATGCAACAAGAACAACGACGGATTCGATATCGACAGCTGCCGCAATGTGCGCGTTTCCGATTGCGACATCAGCAGCGGTGACGATGCGATTGTGCTCAAGAGCACCTCGCCGCGCCCCACTGAAAACATCACCATTTCAAACTGCATAATCAGCAGTGCCTGCAACGCGATCAAGACCGGCACCGAATCCAACGGCGGTTTCAAGAACGTGAGCATTGCCAACTGCGTGGTGTATGACACCCACTTGTCCGGCGTGGCCCTCGAACTGGTGGATGGCGGAGCAATGGACGGCGTCGTGGTCTCCAATATCACCATGCGGAACACGGGCAACCCGATTTTTGTACGGCTGGGCAATCGTGCGCGCCCGCATATCGAAGGTGGGCCGATTCCCGGCTTTGGCACCTTGAAAAACGTGACCATCAGTCACATTGACGCCACCGCCGTGAATCCCACCGGATGTTCCATCACCGGCCTGCCTGATCATCCGGTAGAAAACATCTCCTTGGACCATATCCGCATTCGTTGCCCCGGCGGCAACAACGGCAAGAGCGTGCATGTGGAAGTTCCTGAAATCCCCGAAAAATACCCCGAATACAAGATGTTCGGCCAACTGCCGGCCTACGGATTCTTTATCCGCCACGCGCGCCAGGTGTCGCTCGACCATATCGATGTTGGCTTCGAAAAAGACGACCTGCGTCCGGTTCTGATTGCCGAAGACGTGGATGGCCTTTTGCTCGATCAGTTTCAAGGCATGGCCGCAAACCCCGCGCCTGGTTGGATGTGGTTCAAGGATATCCGCAGTGCCCGGATTTCAGGAACCGTGCTCAGCGGAACAACGGGCACCTTTCTGCGGGTCGACGGGGCACGCACGGCGGATCTCTGGGTCCATGACAATGCGCTGGGGGACACCCGTCGCGTTGCGGACATGGGCCGCGAGGTCAACCGGAAAGCACTGCTCATGAAAGAAAACACGCGCCACCGCAAGGTTGCGGCGGCGCGGTGAAGGATGGCGCGTTTGGTGCAAGCGAAAACTACGCTTGTTCCTCGTCATTCCGGTTAATGAGGTATTTCGCGGCGACCAATCGTGCGGCCTCGGGCGCGGCGGTTCCCGCAGTCACTTCGCGCAGGATGTCCAGATCGGACGACCATGCGATGTCGCCGGGCGCAATTACGCTGCTCAGCCCCGCGCGGTAGGTCGTCGACAGCGTGTCGCCCTCAATGAAATACGGGGTTTCGTTGACTTCCACCGGATACAGGCGCATCCGCGCGGGAATATCCTGCGGACGGAACCACAGCTTGACTTCGCGTTCCGCTTCCTCAGGCGTGGCGGAGGCGTGGATGAGGTTGTCCATGCGGTCGCCCACGATCTGCCCTGACTCATCGGCAATCGGCACTACCGTGCCCAGCGCACGGATGCTGCCAGGTTTGGTGTCTCGCGCGGTATGGGGGTTGGTGGGGCCCGCGATGGCGCGCACTTTAAGCACCGCTTCTTTGCCGTGATACACAATCGCGATCACCCGGCGGTTGCTGGGGGAATCGGGATAGTGCACCCGCCCCGTGATGTACTCCAGCAGCGAGGGGTAGAAGGCCTTGTTTACGTGCTCGGCATAATGTTCCCCCGCCAGAAGCGGACTCACGGTCACAATCTTCGTGGCGGCAAAACGAAGCCCGGTGTGAAATTCCGACAGCTGAGACAGGACGTATCCGGTCAAGGAATTCTTCAGGGCGTCGGGCTTGATCAATACGAGAGTCTGTTCCATACCTAATTGATTCATGATGCACTTTCTTCTTTTGGGTTTATGGCTTTGAAACGGTGACATAGTATAGCGGGGAGCAAAGCCCATTGCCAATCTCGGTGAAAAGTTGAATCGTGCCAGACCAAAACGCAGAATGCTTGTGGCCGGGGAAACCCGGAAAAAGGAGAATCCTCATGGCGACACGAACCCTATTGACCGGGATTATGCTCTTGCTTGCCTTTGTGTCCGGTGCAGAGGAAAAGCTGCAGCATCCAGACACCAGCGGTTGGGACAATCTTTTTTCCGCAGATCTGTCCAATGCGGAGAAGACGCCGGACGTATGGTCGGTGAAGGACGGTGAGTTGACGGCGGAGAAGGACGAGGCGATCTGGTCGCAAAAGGACTACGAGAATTTCATGCTCGACCTGGAGTTCAAGATGGCGGAGGCCTCCAACAGCGGGGTCATTGTGTATTGCACCGATGTGCCCAATTGGATTCCCAATTCGGTCGAGATTCAGATCTTGGATGACAACGCGAAAAAGTGGGCGGATGTGCCTCCGACGTGGAAGTGTGGCGGTATATTCGGTCATCTCGCGCCATCGAAGAGCGTGGTCAAGAAGCCCGGCGAGTGGAATCATATGACCGTGAAATGTGTGGGCAAGAAAATCGATGTGGTGTTGAACGGGGAACACGTGACGTCGATGGACATGAGCCTGTGGACGGAAGCCCGCAAGAATCCTGACGGTTCAGCCCCACCCGAATGGATCAAGAAGCCCAAGAGCGAAATGGCGACCAAGGGACGGATCGGCTTGCAAGGCAAGCATGCCGGGGTGCCGATCTGGTTTCGGAACATCAAGGTCAAGGAACTCAAGTAGGCCTGAGCCGGATTACCCCTATTTCCGCTGACCGGGCGCAATGTCCACCGGCGCGTGATCATCCGTGAAGAGCGGGGCTTGTGGTGTCGTGCCGTTCAGGCCGCCAAACTGTCCCACCCGCCGCTCAAGACCGGGGAAGGTCAGAAAACCGCTTTCTGTGAGAGTGCGCGTATTTTTCGCCAGCTCGTCGGCCTTCATCACGCCCTTGAGCCATGGGCCTTGGGGCCATGGATGCCCATCGCGGGTGCCATCGGGCCAAAGGGTGGCCTTGTCGATCTTTTGCGCGACAAACACGGTGTTGATGGAGGTGCGGGCCTCAAAAACGTAGACCACCTGAAACACGCTCGAAAGCGTGGCGTAGACGGACTGAACCCCTTCGCTCCAGATGTTATTTTGTTTCCCGGCGATGTTATAGACCAGCGTGCCGCCATTCTGAATCCGCTGCCAGACCGCGCGAAAGAACTCCTGCGTCACCAAGTGCGGGGGCAGGTAGGGACCATAGGGGCCGGAGGCATAGGCGTCGATGATGATGGCCCCATAGAGGCTCTTCCCCCGCTGGATACACACCCGCCCGTCCTCAATGTTGACCTGGAGTCGCGGGTCTTGCGGAACCCCAAAAAACTGGCGTGCGACTTCCAGAACCGTCGGGTCGATTTCAGCCACCTGGATGCGCAGCTTCGGATACGCTGCGAGAAAAGCCTTCGGACCCGTGCCGCCGCCCAGACCCAGAAAAAGCACGGAGGATATGGTCGGGTCGATGATGAAAGGCACATGGAAGAAGTCGGTGTATTCAAAGCCACCGAGATAGATATTATCCAGCGACATCGTGCTTTGTATGGCGTTGTCAAAGCGGATCTGCCGCTGACGGCCGATGTCCTCTACGAGGATATGGTGGTAGGCGCTGTAGTTCTCGAAAAGAACCTGTTGCGCGGCGGCGGGGCGAGGTATCAGCAGCACGAGGGCGACGCCGAGACCCGCGACCACTTTCGGGCGCAGCAGGGCAAGGCCAATGCCCGCCAACGCGAGCACTGCGGAGGAGACATAGAGGGTTTCGCGCACGCCGATATAGACCAGAAAAACATGCACCGTGAGCACCACCCCGAGGATGCTTCCGCCGGTGGACAACGCGGACATCCAACCGGCCGCAGAGCCGACACGACCCTGTCGGGCGCGCAATTGGATGGCCTGTGGTAGGACGGTGCCAAGGGCGAATATGGGCACGAACGAGATGCATGCGGAGGCGACATACGGGTGAAAGGTGCGTCCCCATTCCAGCGCGCCCAGATATTCCCCGGAAGATTGGGCGGCGGCTTCCATAAGGCAACCGGAAGCCCCGGCAACCAGCAGCGCGATCCCGATGGGCACGAAGGTGCCGATGCGATCGGCCAAAACGCCGCCCATCGCATACCCCGCGCCCAGCGCGGCCATCAACACGGAAATGACCGACGCCCACACATCAAGGGAACCACCAAAATAGCGCGCGAGAATACGCACCGCGACAAATTCATACAACATGACCATCGCCCCGGAAAGCGCGACCGCACCAAGCAGCGCGAGCAGACGGGTTTGTCCCAGCGGTTCGTTTCGTCTAGTCTCGTCAGTATGAAGGGGCATGGCGCAGATCCTTTCCAAGGTTCCGCCGCATTGTATCACCAAGAACAACAACCAAGAAACGCGCTGGGGACGTCCGCGCTCTTTCGTTGCTCATGCCGCGTGGGCTTTGCCAATGACGCTGGAAAGCTGCTAACATCGAAGGGAATGTGTTTTTCGTTTGGCACAACCATCGAGGATTCTGCTATGCGTATGATCACCGCCATTTTACTTGTCGCCTCTTCCGCCTATGCTGCCCCGCACGCGCTGCCCGCCCCGAAGCAGGGCGGGCTCTACGTCATCGCCCATCGTGGGGCGCACGAGGGCATCCCCGAAAACACCGTGGCCGCCTACAAAAAGGGCATCGAACTGAATTGCGATTTCGTGGAAGTCGATTTTCGCGAAACGAAGGACAAAGCCATCGTCAGTGTCCACAACGACGATATTAATGCGTACACCAAGGACGCCAAAGGGCCGGTGAAAAACTTTACGTTGGCGGAGTTGAAGGCGCTGGACATCGGCAGCCGCGTCGAACCGCAGTGGAAGGACGAGCGCATCCCCACGATGGAGGAGATCCTGAACGCTTGCGAAGGAAAAATCGGGCTGTATGTGGATCTGAAGAAGGCGCCGGTGCCCGTGGTGGCGAAGGCGCTTCAGGATCACGGGCTGGCCGCCATTTCCGTATGGTACGCCGATCCCGACGAATACCGCACACTGGCCAGTGTCTGCCCAGAATGCCAGCCCATGCCGGACACAACCGGCGTCCAGGATCTGGAAAAAGTGAAGAAAGAGTTTGAACCGGCGGCGGTTTCCCCCAGTTTCAGCGCGATTTCGAAAGAGTATGTGGAAAAGTGTCATGCCCTCGGCATGAAGCTCTTCATCGACGAGGAAGGCAAAGATTACCGCGCCTGCTGGAACCAGATGCTGGCGTGGGGGGTCGATGGAATCCAGACTGATCATCCGGCGGAATTGATCGAGTTCTTGAAAGCGCGGGCCGCCACCGGAGGCAAATAATGCTCTATTCCCCACGAATCACCGAGGCCTTTGCCTTGATGTATGAATTGCACAACGACCAAAAGCGCAAGGGTTCGGACACGCCCTACATCGCGCATCTGATGTCCGCCGCAGCGATCGTGGCGGAGTATGGCGGCGACGAGGATCAGTTCATCGCCGCACTCCTGCACGATGCGGTGGAGGATCGTGGCGGTCGCCCGACCTACGAGCGGATCAAGGCCGCTTTCGGGGAGACGGTGGCGGAATATGTGTGGCAGTGCAGCGACAGCCATCGAACCCCGAAACCGCCCTGGCGCGAGCGCAAGGTGCTGCACATAGAAGAACTGGCGGTCGCGGACCCGAAAGTAAAGCTCATTGTGTCCGGCGACAAGCTGCACAACGGTCGGTCGATTGTCATGGATCTGCGACAGCATGGCGAAGAGGTATGGCTGCGCTTTCAGGGGCGCAGAGACGGCACTTTGTGGTATTTCGAGGAAATGACCGAGGCCTTGCGGCGCAATTGGGACCATCCAGTGCTCGTTGAATTGGATCTGGTCGTGCGCGCGATGAGGGAATCAGTCTAGGGCTTGTGACCACGGCATGTGATGCCAAAAGAGAAGGAACGGCGTAATGACAGAGGCCCGCACAGTACTGGGGGTGGAGATTGGCGGCACGAAACTGCAAGTGGCGCTTGGCCGGGCCGATGGCTCGATTGAACGCATCGTACGGGGCAGCGTAAAGGCGGAAGACGGCGCGCCGGGCATTCTGGCGTGGCTGGAACAAGGGGTCGCCTCCTTTATCGAGGAAATTCGTCACGAAGGACACCCCGCCCCCGAAGCCATAGGCGTGGGCTTTGGTGGCCCGGTGGAAAGCGCAACGGGTCGCGTGCTGGTCTCCCATCAAATACACGGATGGGAAGGGGTCGCACTGAAGCACTGGTTTGAAGACCGCTTTGGCGGGCTGCCTACGGCTGTGGCCAACGATTCCAATGCGGCGGGTTGGGCCGAATACTGTTGCGGCGCGGGCCGTGGCACCAAAAATTTTGCATACACCAACATCGGCAGTGGCATCGGCGGTGCTTTGGTGGTTGACGGAAAGCTGTACGACGGGCAGGGGCGCGGTGCAGGCGAAATGGGGCACGTCTATGTGTCCGATTGGACAGCGGCTGTGCCCGGCGCGGTGGACAAGCTCGAACATTTGTGTTCCGGATGGTCCATCGAACGGCGGGTGCGGCAGGCCGAATGGCCCAAGGACACTGCGCTGTGGGCACTGTGCGGCGGCGACCAGACCACCCTGCGTTGCGCGATGCTCGGGCAGGCCGCACAGGCGGGCGATGCATACGCGCTGGGCGAAATCGACCGGGTCGCCTCGGCGGTGGGCACGGCCATTTCCAACCTCATCACCCTCTTTCACCCCGAAAAATTGGCCTTGGGCGGTGGTGTGGCGTTGATGGGCGAAGTGCTGCTGGCCCCTCTGCGCCGCTATGTGGATCAGCATGTCTTTGGCCCCTTCCAGGGCCGCTATGAAATCGTCCCCTGTGCGTTGGAGGAGTCGGTGGTGCTTGTCGGCGCGATGTTGCTGGCGGGAGAACTGTGATTTGCCGTTCCAGATGATCTGAAACGGAGTTGTGATATGCCCTTGAAAGGCAAAACAGAAGAGGAGATATGCACCATGAAAGCCGGGTGGACTATTGGAAGAAAGATGCTCATCTCCTTCTTGGGCATTACGGTGATCACCCTTCTTCTGGGATTGGTTGGAACCTACGGCATCAGCCAGGGGGCGCGGGCGATCTCTGAAATTGGCCTCATGCGTTTGCCGGGCGTGGAGAGTCTTCTAACCATCGTGGAAAGCGAGACACGAATCAAGGCGGCCCAGCGCACCCTCATGAATCCCAATGTCACCGGTTCGGATCGCCAGCGACAATCAGAGACTATCAGCAAAGCTGAGTCCGCTTGTGAGAATGCACGAAAACGCTATGAGCCGCTTGAGAAGTCGGCAGAAGAAGCGGCGGCTTGGAAAGAGTTTGTGGTGGTCTGGGATCAATGGGGCAAGGACAATACGGAATTCCTGAAGTTAAACGGGGAACTTGAAGCCGTGGGCATCCCCAACCCCTCGCTCGTGCAACGCGACTTGTTTGAAGTCCGCGGAACGCTTTGGAAGACGCTGAGCTCGCTCAACAAGCAAATCAAGGACGGAGTGGCCCTCCAGGAGACCGACATAACCAACACGCTTCTGGTGAAAAACCCCAAAGACTGGACCGAATCCTTCAAGGTCACCAATCCGTCTATCGTGAAATCGCTCGAAATCCTCAAGCCCCTGAATACGGCCATGATGGCAAGTGTGCAGTCGATACAACAGGTCGTGGCGAAGGGGGACATGACCGCCGCGCGCGACGAACTCGATCGCGTGTTTACGCCCAACGCGATGAAGATTATTGAGGCCATGCGCCCTATGCGTGCAGAAGCCGGGAAGGCCGAGGCCGTCTACGAGAAGATGAACCAGCAGGGTATGACCGTCTGCCGGGTCAGCCAGTTGCGCCTGGAAGAGCTGCTTGGTAATCTGGTGAAAATGAACACCGAGAAGGCCAATACCACGGTGCAGACCGACACCGCCATGGCCGCGTTTCTTAGGGTGCTGAGCATTGCATCCATGGTCTTCGGTGTGGTGTTGGCCTTGGGTCTCGGGTTCCTTATCAGCCGGGGAATCAACGTGGCCCTGCGCCGGATTTCATCTAACTTGTCCGAAGGTGGCGAACAGACCGCCTCAGCCGCAGGGCAGGTCGCGGAGTCCAGCCAGGCCATGGCCGAGGGTGCGAGCGAGCAGGCTGCCAGCCTCGAACAGACTTCCGCCTCCCTCGCCGAAATGACCTCCATGACGCAGCAGAATGCCGACCACGCGATTCAGGCCGCGAAACTCATGGCGCAAGCGACGGAGGTCATTGGTGGAATGTCGCAGGCGGCCACAGACATGTTGACGGCCATCGCCGAAATCAAGGCCTCCGCTGATCAGACCGCGAAGATTGTAAAAACCATTGATGAGATCGCCTTCCAGACCAATCTGCTCGCGCTCAATGCGGCCGTCGAAGCCGCGCGCGCCGGGGAAGCCGGCAAGGGATTCGCGGTTGTCGCGGAGGAAGTCCGCAATCTCGCCCAGCGTTCCGCTATGGCCGCGAAAAACACCGCAACCCTTATCGAAGGTTCCGTAAAGAACGCGGACAATGGTGTCCAAGTGGCTCGCCGGGTATCCAGCGCCCTTGAGCAGGCCGTCGAAAAAACAGGCAAAGTCAGTCAAATCATCAACGAAATTGCAGCGGCCAACAAGGAGCAGGCGCAAGGCATCGCGCAAGTGAGCACGGCAGTCTCACAGATGGATGGACTCACTCAGGCCAATGCGGCAAGTGCCGAAGAGTCAGCCTCCGCTTCCGAAGAGCTCAGTGCCCAGGCCGCTCAACTCAATGCGCTGGCCCAAGAACTTGTGGCGATGGTTGGCGGCACACACGCCAGCGCGGCTACGGCTTACGTGCCGGTCTACGCACCCATTCCGAAGCAGATCGTGAACCGAAGAGCGACGCTGCCGGTTTCCGGACGGGATCGAAGGATGCAGCTTCCTTCGACGAAAACCGTAAGCCGGGCTACCGTTCGACCAGAGCAAATCCTTCCCTTTGATGAGGAGTAGAGGACTGTCCCAACACTGCTCATCCGCTATGTGTGGCGCATGCTTGGTGCAGGTTGAAACCCCACCCTTCTCCTGTCATTTCGACGAATGTAATGAGGAGAAATCTTGTGTCGGTCTGCTGCGCGGCGAACCTTTCATATAGTCCGCAATAACAAGTCTCTCGCACGAATCACTGACCTGCGGGTTTCTTTGCGGCCTGCTCCTTTTCGTACAGAGTCTCCGCGTCTTTTACGAGCTTCATCGCGTCTTCTTTTTCCGCCATACCCTTGAAAACTAGGGCGTTCTTGGTTCCCTTGTAGTGTTCGAACCAGATTCGCACAATGTCGCTGACGCCGGGGAACTGCTCTTCAAGCTCGCGAAGTGAGGTGAGGTTGCCCAACGGCGTTCCAGGCACCACCGCGAGGAGTTTGTTGTCTTGCTCGTTTTCGCTGTTGAAGAGCGCGGCACCGATCACGCGCACGGGCAGGAGGGTTCCACGGGCGTAGGCGGGCGCAAGCAGTAAAATATCGATGGGATCCCCATCGCCTTGTTTGGTGCGCGGAACCATCCCGTAATCTCCCACATAGCCGAGATACTTAACCACGCGCGGTTTTCCGTCCTTGATATCCCAGCGCAGTTGGCCATCCTCCTTCACTTCCCACTTCGCATTGGTGCCTGAGGGGATCTCGACGATGACATTGACCGTTCCGTCCGCATTGGTTGCCGATGCAACAGTCAGAAGATTCACGGGCGCATCAATGGTGGTTTGATCCTTTATTGTGAGGCCGGGGGCAAGTGGCGGCTCGGACGGAGTGGCGGTAGCGGCGGGCTCAACACCCCAAGACATGGTGGCGGACAGCACGAAGAGTATAGAAGCAACAACACAGTTGGAACGCATATCCAAATTCCTTATCTTTCGTTAAGAGTGATCATCGCTTAAACAGGCTGCCGGAGAGAGCCGGAATCCGGTCACTCCCCGGCAGGGCACTGCAGCCTCGTCTTGCACAGGGTCTTTCTCAGCCACCCACACCCTCGGTGATATGCGAAGACCAGTCTTGAATTTTCGTCGTGTACGGCGCGCCATAGGTGCAGACGGGGAATCTGCCCGCTTGACCGGCGTATTTCAAGAAGTCCACGTGCCCGTCCATGTACAGCACATTCGCTCCGCCGGGAACGTGATTAAAGGTGGCGATGGCCGCTCCCATGGACGCATCAACCGAGTTGTCGACTTTCTTGGAAGTGCCCCAAGCATCGATGAGCACAGGAAGGGCGCTCTGACTCGATGCACTAGCGGCGGGATTGTTAATGTCGGTGATGAGAAAACGTTCGACACCGTCCCTTAAATGATGGGCGGTTTCCGGACCGGCAATCTCGGCACCAGAAGCATCAAAACCTACCACGAGTTCATGCGCTTTTGCCGTTCCGGCGAGATTGGCTTCTTCGGGCATCGGCGTCGCGACTTGATAAACACCCGTTTCCACATTGCCTTTGCCATCATCGTAAGTGAAGTCGTTGTAGGGACAACCGGAACCCATATCCAAAGCGACGTACTGGGAGGGGTCGGCTTTTGCGGCGATACGAACCGCTTCCGTGGCCTTCCACGCCAAGCGTGCGGTCGCGCCGTGGGTCACGGCGTACCCGAAGTAACAATAGGAACGAGATATGGACAGATGGGCGAGCAGGCAGTTTCCATTGGCCAGACCCTGCCCCATGAGACCCTGAATTTCTTGCGTTCCCTGTTCCAGGCTGAGCGCTTGATTCGTCCAAACATCCCCTGCCACACCTGAATCGGAGGGGCAGATAAGCACTTTCGGATCGGTGAGATATTCAGGGAAAATCTGCGCAATTTCGACGCCCTGAAGGTCGTTGTCGAAACCGGGCAAGGTGCGTTGCGGATCGGGGAAGAGCGCGCCGGGGCTTTCGCCGCAATACATTTTCATCACCAACCCCATTTGCTTCAGATTATTCTGACAGCTGGAGCGTTTGGCTGATTCGCGTGCGCGCGCAAGTGCTGGCAGAAGCATGGCTGCCAAGATTCCGATGATAGCGATCACCACCAATAATTCGATCAAGGTAAACCCGTTGCGTTTCATCTTCGTTTTCCTTTCGCTTTTTTCCCAAGTTTCCGTGCTGAACACCGATATTCGGTATTGCACTGCATTTCATCGACTGACGAGGTCGTGCCGAGAGGCGACACCGAACATGCCGTAAAGTACCTGCGGATTGTTGGCGTGGAATTAGGGCTGCGTTAGAAATCGATGAATTTATGGCTCTCGCAGTGAATCGTGAACATAACGCCGCGCAGGCGTGAGTCCCAAGATTTCTCGCTATCGCGCGAAATGACCGGCTAGGTGTGGCGGGTGATTGATGCCGGTTGAAACCCCACCCCGCCTGTCCTTGCGACGAATGTAATGAGGAGCAATCTTGACTGGTGATGCGTCCGTCTCAGGGATTGCTGTCGCCAGATTTCTCGCTATCGCTCGAAATGACATGGCCGGGTGGCGTCATCCACGACCTTACTTTTCCCCGCCGCCAGCGCCCGCAACCGGCGCGCCGGGGATATACAACTCGGCGCAGCCGGGGCGGGTGGGAATAACCCGGTCGCAGGTCATGCCCCACATTTCCCACGCGCCATCGATGTAGTTGCCATTCCCGGGCTTTCCACAGGCCTGCACAAAGAGGTACCACTTCCCTTCGATGCAATAGAAGGCGGGCGTGGCGACGTGGTAGAGGGTTCGGTCGTCATAGAGCCCCGTCCATTTCGTTTGCAGCATGGTATCTAGATCGAGCTGGCTCCATCCCTTCACTGGATCGCTGCTGACGGCAAGACCGGGTCGCCAGCGCACGCCGTGTTCAACACCGACCTCGATGCAAAGCACATAAGTCGACCCTACCTTGGAAATCTGATGCCACTCGTAGTAGGCGTTGGGGGTGGACACGAAGATCTGCCCCATGCCCCTAGGATCGCTTTCGTTGAAATGGCGTTGCCACGCTTTGCCATCCCGCGAGGTGGCCAAGCGGATGCCGGGAAGCACACCGTCTTTGCCTCGATAGGAATAATACATGTACCAATCCCAGCCCTTGTTGGCGGCATTCCATTCGCGCAGCACGGCCGCCTGCGAGGCCATGTCCTCATGGAAAGGTGCTGCGGACTCAGGCGCTAGTACCGGCGCGGTGCCATAGCGCGTGATGGCCGCCGCAGTAACCCCGGAGTATCCGTCCGCGCCCACCGGGCAGATCGCCAGACCGATACGGTCCTGCACGGTGCCGGTGGTTCCGGAGTAATAAATGTAGTAGGCGTCTTCCTCCGGAATGTAGAGCACCGTGTCGAGGCGGATGCTACCGGCGTCCCAACCTTGTGCGGCGGGCTGGAAAATGGGATTGGCCGCATCCTGACGCCACGTGAATGGATCGGAGCTGTCTGCCCAAGCCTTGCCGATCGCCGCAATGTTCCGGTTGGCAGCGGGCACGGCCCCGTAGAACATGATGAGCCGCCCCGGCACCTTGGGATTAGGCAGAATGCATGGTTCCTCGATCTGTTGCGACATCCAAGGGTGACTGGAACGGGCGAGCACCATCTCGCCCCGGGGCGCGGATCCGGCCCACGCCGTGCCAAGCAGAACGAGCCCCAGCGAGGCCCATATCACCGTCTGTGAAAAGTTTGTCATGGCGTCAATCCTCCGGGGTAATCCAAGTTCCACCATCACGATAACACACTTGCGCGGAAAGTGCTCGTATGCCCATTTGATTCTAGACCTGACCGCTGGTATCTTATTTCATTGTCCATGACCCCCATCGATAATAAAGGAGGGCTCGGTTATGTCCATCAAACAAGTGCTGATCGCCGTTGGGATCGTTCTGGTCGTATTCTTTACGCTGCCATCCGTGTTGTTGCAGCAGGGATCCACCACCGTGGTATCCGCGCCGCCGGAATCACGGAGGCCCTTCGTTCCGGTGGAGGAGAAAAGCTTCACACCGCCCCCCGCACCAGTGCAGGCACCCGTACAAGCGCCCGTATCCTCCGGGGTTATCGAAAACGCTTTTCGCACCCGAGCGACCACCCTGCCGGTGATGGAAACGGGGACGGTGTCCCGCATTCTTCCGGATGATAACCAAGGCTCTCGACACCAGCGGTTCATCGTCACCCTGGCCTCGGGACACACGGTGCTTATCGCGCACAATATCGACATCGCGGCGAGAATCGGCAGCCTGCGCCAAGGGGACGCGATTGCCTTCTCCGGGATTTACGAATGGAACGACAAGGGTGGCGTGGTGCATTGGACCCACCACGACCCTTCCGGACGGCATGCTGCCGGTTATCTTCAGCACAACGGTACGATTTATCAGTGATTCCGCTTGAACGGGCGCGGAAAGAAAGATAGGATATCGTCCGCCAGCCGTTGAGCGGGGAACGGCGGGAGGAGTATGCCGGTGCAGTTCAATTCGATGACTTTCTGGGTCTTTTTCCTGTTGTGCTTTGTCGCATACTACGGGTGTCCGGCGCGCTGGCGCTGGACCGTGCTGCTCGTGGCGAGCTACTATTTCTACGGATGCTGGAGCGGATACTATGCCGCCCTGCTTATGATTTCCACCGGCGTGGACTTCGGGGTGGGGCTTGCGTTGGAAAAGAGCCGGGGCAAGGGCGCGCGACTCGGCCTGCTCCTGCTCAGTCTGGGCTGCAATCTCGGGCTGTTGTGCTGGTTCAAGTATTTCAATTTCCTGAGCGGCAGCGTGCAGGCGCTGGTGGATGCTCTGGGAGGCACGGCGCGACTGCCTATCATGACCGCGCTCTTGCCGGTGGGTATTTCATTTTACTCGTTCAAGACGCTGAGCTATGTCTTTGAGGTCTACAGGGGCACCCGACCGGCAGAACGCCACTTGGGGCACTACGCGGCCTATGTGGCGTTTTTCCCGCAGATCCTGATGGGCCCCATCGCGCGCGCGGCGCACATGCTGCCGCAGTTCGAGCGGGCGCACCAGCTGAATTACGAGGACATCGCCTGCGGTTTGCGCCTCATCCTGCTGGGAATGTTCAAGAAGCTGGTGGTGGCGGATCGCTTGGGCATCTATGTCGACAGCGTGTACAACAACGTGCATTTTCACGCCGAATCCACCACCTTCCTGCTGGCCACCTATTTCTTCGCCTTTCAAATCTACTGCGATTTCAGCGGCTATTCCGATGTGGCCATCGGCATCAGCCGCCTGCTGGGTTTTGATGTGCTGGCCAACTTCCGCACACCGTATTTTTCGACATCGGTGGGCGAATTCTGGCGGCGCTGGCACATTTCGCTGTCGACGTGGTTCCGGGACTATCTCTACATCCCCTTGGGCGGGAGTCGCGTGGTGCTGGGCTGGCGTTGCGCGAATGTGCTCATTGTGTTTCTCGTGAGCGGACTGTGGCACGGTGCCAATTGGACTTTTGTGGCGTGGGGTGGCTTGCATGGCTTGTATCTGGCCGTGAGCGTGCTTCGCGCGGAGTATGTGGAGCGCTACCCCCTGCTTCGGGGCTGGCCCGCGCCCGGCAAGCTCCGCGATGCGCTGCGGATCTTTGTGACCTTCCAACTGACGTCCTTTGCGTGGATCTTTTTCCGCGCGAACAGCCTCTCTGATGCGCTGTATGCGATACGGACGGCTTGTACCGGCCATCTGGGCATGCCCTACTTGGGGAATACCAGCCATTTCGTCTACGGAACCGCCGGAGTGGGCCTCTTGCTAATTTTCGATGCGTGGGTACGGGAATCGGACCCGGCGGAACGCGTGGGAACCTTGTCGACGCCACTGCGCTGGGGACTCTACCTCGGTGCGGCGGCAATCATCCTCTTGATTGGAGTGTTCGATGGCGGACAATTCATCTACCAGCAATTCTAGGCCGTGGTATATCGCACTGCCCAAACTGGCGGTAATCATAGCCCTGCTTTGGGCAACGGATTTAGGCTTGGGAACCGTGCTGGCGCATTTTCACGCGAGAACCACCGAGGGTGATTTCGGCGGTCGTATCAACCTCGCGCTTCGCCACCCCAGCGATTTGGTGATTCTGGGTTCCTCGCGGGCCAAGCACCACTACATCCCGGAGATTATTCAAGGGGAAACCGGTTGGAGCGTCATGAATGCGGGTTTCGACGCGCAAACCCTTTTGTGTCACTACGGCATGGAGCAACTTGTGTTGGCGGCCTATCGCCCGAAGGCCGTGGTCCTCGAAATCGGTGCCGAGGACCTCAAAGCGTCCAATCTGAGCGGTGCTCGCGACAAACTTTCGGTACTATTGCCCTACTATCGAACCGGCAACGCCGCCTTGCGCGAGCTCCTTTTGCAGCGTAGTCCCTACGAATACGCCAAGCTATGGTCCCGCACATATCCGTATAATTCGCAGATTATGCCGATTGTCAAGTATACCCTGTCCCCCTCGAGCGAGGGAGGCAGCCTTAGCGGCGGTTACGTGCCCTACTACGGCAGCGACCTGAAGAGAATAGTTGACCTGAAGAAGCGTCAGGCGGAAACCCGACAGGGGCAGCCCGCGCTGCCCTTCGTGGAACCCGCGCCCGAACTGCTGGCGGTGTTGACGTCCTTCGTGCGCAGCGCGGAAGCGGCGGGGGTGCGTCCGGTCATCGTCCACTCCCCCTTGTGGATGGAGCCGGGCTTGGAAGACAAACCCCAAGACCACCTTATCGAGTGCCTGGCGCAAGCCACCGCATCCATGAAAGTTCCCTTTTTGAACGTCTCCCTTGCGGCGTATCCGGAACTGAAACAGCCCGAGTTTTTCAAAGACACCATCCATCTGAACGATACGGGAGCGAAAATATTCTCAAAAGTGGTCGGACGTGAGCTAACAAAAGTGCTTGCAATGCAATAGGTTACGCACGGAAAAAATCTTGACTTGTCAAAATGGGGTCAGAACGGGTATATTAATGCAGGTACCGCATGTGCCCCCGGGCGAGAATTGTGAATGCGGGACGACATGCGGACGTCCACAATGAAGGAGTTTCCCTTGCATACCAATCGTGTGTCAATCCAGGTGCTTCCAGGATTTTCGCGTGCGCTGGCACTGCTCTGTCTATTCTTTGCGGCGACCCTTTCGTTGACCGGTTGCCCGAACCTTCCCCCCGATCTGGGGTATGCCGGCACCGCAGCCTGCCTCGAATGCCATAATGGCAAGCTCGCACCCGACCGGTCTGCATTCAAGAACAGCCCGCATTACGCCACGGGCTGCGAATCCTGCCACGGCTCCGGTGCTAATCATATACGCTCAATGGGCGTCGAAAAATTCCCGGGCGACCTTAGTACCAGGGCTGGCATTCTTTCCTTGTGCAAGACCTGCCATGCCAGTGAGGCCACGGCCTATGAAAATGGCCCCCATGCCAATCAGTCGGCGCGGGCCTGTCTCTCCTGCCATGACGTGCACGACACCGCGAAAATGAAGGCGGGGCGTTGCGCCGAATGTCACACCGTCGACACGAAACAAGTTCTGCACAACGCCCACAAGGAAGAGCAGGCGTGCACGCAGTGCCATGCCCCCCACACCCCCCTTCCTGCGCCTAAGAATGGTTGTGCCTCCTGCCATACCGCTGAGGCGCAGGAGATCGAGCAAGGTGGTGGCAATCCCGAGAGCTGCACGACCTGCCACAGTTTCCTGGGCGGCACCACCAAGGCTCCCGACGGCCTGCTGCACACCCAACATGCCGGGACGCGGGCTATCGCCTGCAGCTCCTGCCACGGCGGGCACGGTTCCACCACAAGTCCGGCGGCGAAATGCGCCACCTGCCACACTTCCCAGTCGCAGACCCTTGCTGCCGGGAATCACAGCCCCAAGAGCTGCACGGAATGTCACGATTTCCTGACCACCACGCCTACACCCGCAAAATCTTGCACGGAGTGTCACACGACCTTGCCTGCGGGCGTCCTGCACGGGGCACACGCCACGACCCAGGCCTGCAGCGCGTGTCACACGCCCCACGCCCCGCG
>CAIZGN010000551.1 GCA_903932505.1 Candidatus Hydrogenedentota bacterium | reverse complement strand
CGCGACCCGATTGGAACAAATGGAAAAGAAAGGAAGGGCGGAATGATGGAAGAGAGCACTCGGGTGGTGGACGTGCGGGCCTTGTCGCGCACCTTCGAGAAGAAGCAGGCGTTAAAGAAAGTGTCGCTGTCAGTGGGGCGTGGACAGGTCTACGGGTTGCTGGGTGAGAACGGCGCGGGGAAAACAACGCTTATCCGGCATTTGCTTGGGGCATACAAGGCAGAGGAAGGGTCGGTGCGGGTTTTGGGTGCGGACCCCGTTGCTGATCCCGTTGGAGTGCTTTCGCGCGTTGGTTATCTTTCTGAAGACCGCGATCTGCCACTTTGGATGCGGGTCGACGAACTCATGGCCTATACAGCTGCGTTTTATCCTGACTGGGACAGGGAGTACGCGGATCGGCTACGGCAGGACTTCGGCCTCACGCCGTCTTCGAAAATCAAGACCCTGTCGCGCGGTGAAAAAGCGAAGGCGGGCCTTCTGATCGCGCTCGCCCATCGACCGGATTTACTCGTACTTGACGAGCCGTCGTCCGGTCTCGACGTTGCAGCGCGGCGGGACATCCTGGCCGAGGTCGTGCGGTCAGTGGCCGAAGAGGGGCGCACCGTCGTCTTTTCCTCCCACCTGCTCGAAGAAGTCGAGCGGGTCGCGGACCAGATAGCCATTCTACACCGGGGCTCCATTGTTCTCGACATGCCCATGGACACCCTCAAGACCACGCACCACCGGATGGTCGTGCGTTTCGATAACTCCCCGACTCGGTTTCCACAGATACCCGGCTTGCTCAATGTCGAAGGTGAGGGTAAGGAGTGGATGGCTGTCATTCGTGGCGTCCGGGAAGAAATTGAGGAGAAAACTTCCCAACATGGCGGCACCGTGGTTGAGCACACGTTTCCCTCGCTCGAAACCGTCTTTCTCGCCTACGCCAGCGATGCGGATATTCACACCATGCGTGCACCGATGGAGGATCACGCATGAACCCGAAATCTCGCGCGCTATTTTGGGAAGAATGCTGGGTGGGCGGGTCGATTGCGCTTGCCTGCCTTGGAGTGGGTTTGGCATTGATGGGCGCCATTTATTACAACGTAGGACACATGAGACTGGATGATTCGGAAGGTTCTGTGTTGCCTTGCGTTTTTGGTGTGCCTATCGTCCTGTGCCTGCTGCTGACACTCCAGACTTCCAACGCAGGCGATCTCGTTGTCGGGTTCTCGTCGCGCATTCTTCGACTGCCGGTGGAAACTAGGCACCTGATAGGGCTGCTGTTGTGGACACGTCTGGGCATGGTCATGGTTGTTACGGGAGTGCTCACTGGGTTGGCGAATGGTGCGCTGGGACAGACAGTGTTCTGGGCGTGGTTTATGTTGGCGGGCATCGTTTATCTGTATGCACAGACCATGGCGTGGCTAGATCGTCCCGCCCCCTCGATCGCCATCCTGGGTTATATCCTCTTGGCAACGGTCATATTTGGTGGACTCTTTCTTCAGACGTCCGGCCGAGGGGAATACCTGCCGGACAGGTTGATCACGCCCTTGTCCGCCTCGTTGTTGTTGGGGTTGTCATGCGCTCTGGCATATGGCACGAGCGTCTGGGCAGTTGGCCTCACCCGGTGCGGGGGTCGTTTTGGTATTCGCCCTCGACTCACCCTCCCCGGAGCCATTCCTTGGCCGGGATTTCGCCGGCCTGCTTGGTTTTCGTCTCCGCTTGCAGCGCTGGTGTGGTGGGAACTGCGCACGAATGCGCTATTCCTCCCGCTTTACACGGTCGTCCTAATCATCGGTATCGCGGGGATCGGTGTCTTGTGCATTTTGCTGAAAGGCGGTCATGACTCGGACTTTTCATTCGCGACCAAGGTCGTGTGCCTTGGATGGGGACCCTTTCTGGCACTACTGATCGCCGGAATGGCTTGTGCAGGCAAGCGCTTTGAACTGTCCTCAATTTATGGTCCTGGCGG
>CAIZGN010000550.1 GCA_903932505.1 Candidatus Hydrogenedentota bacterium | reverse complement strand
CCTGGCCCGTTTTTTATCCGGGCGCATTGCGCCTTTGAGCATGTTTTAACCCCGATCCTGACCACCATCAGGAACCTTCTGAACGAAACGAGTATCACATGAGTAACGGTCGGCAGAGCGGATAAGTCGACCACCGTTGGCGAGCTTTATTATTTCAGGGTTTGTCAAAGCCGTTCAATAGCCCTTATAATGGTTGATTCGAGGATTGCCGGACTTTTCCCGCACCGGGAGGCTTCCGGTCGGCCAAAATGGAGAGTATGTATGAGTAATCGAGTAGAGATTTTTGACACCACCTTGCGAGACGGCGAACAATCGCCCGGAGCGAGCATGGATGTTCGTGAAAAAGTCCAGATGGCCATTCAGTTGGATCGTCTGGGTGTTGATATTATTGAGGCCGGTTTCCCCATCGCTTCCAACCAGGAATTTGAGGGGGTGCAAAAGGTGGCCGAGGCGGTCGAGCATGCCCGGGTAGCCGCGCTGGCGCGTGCCCTTAACAAGGACATCGAACGGGCGGCGGCGGCCTTGGCAAAGGCCAAAAATCCGGTGCTTCACACGTTTCTGGCCACGTCCAAAATACATATGGAACACAAGCTTCGGATGACGCCGGAGCAAGTGTTGCAGGCTGTGGATACAGCGGTGCGTCTGGCCAAGACGTTGGTGCCCCGCGTGGAGTTCTCGGCGGAAGACAGCACCCGGTCTGAACTTGTTTTTCTTGCCGAAGTGGCGCAGACCGCCATTGCTGCGGGTGCGGACGTGATTAACCTGCCGGACACGGTTGGCTATACCACCCCGGGCGAGATCCGGGCCATGTTTGAGTATGTCATCAAGCATGCCAAGGGAAGTGAAGGAGCGATTTTCTCTTCGCACAATCACAATGACCTTGGTTTAGCGGTCGCGAATGCGCTGGCTGCGGTGCTGGGGGGTGCCCGGCAAATTGAGTGCACCGTCAATGGTATTGGCGAGCGCGCAGGAAACACCTCCTTGGAAGAGGTCGTGATGGCCATGCACACTCGGCAGGACCAGTACCCGTTTGTGTGCCAAGTTCGCACGGAGGAGATTGTCCCGTCGAGCGAGGCATTGAGTCGGATTACCGGGCTGGCCGTCCCCTACAACAAGCCCGTGGTGGGTCGCAATGCGTTCGCGCATGAATCCGGCATTCATCAACACGGCATGATCGCCAACAGCAAGACCTACGAAATCATGTCGCCGGAATCTGTGGGGCGCAAGCGCAGCGACTTGGTGCTGGGCAAGCATTCCGGTCGGGCAGGTCTGGCCAAGCGTAGTGAAGAACTCGGCTATGCGCTGCCCGAGGACCAGCTTGTGCAATTGTACGAGCGATTTATTGCCCTTGCGGACAAGAAAAAAGAGGTCTTCGATGACGACCTGCGGATGTTGATCACCTCGATTAATAATGAATCCTTTGAGACCTATCACCTGCAGCGGGTGAACACCTCGGGAGGCGATCTGCCCATCGCAGCGGTCCAGATGATTCGCGGAGACGCCACCTATGAAGAGGCAGCGACCGGCGACGGGCCCGTGGATGCCGCCATCAAGGCGATTGAAGCGATCACCGGGGTCTCGGGCACATTGGAAGAATTCCGTATTCGTGCGGTCACGCCGGGCAAAGAGGCTCTGGGCGAGGCGCACATTACGGTTCATATTCAGGGACGAAGCATTACCGGGAGCGATGCCAGCACGGATATCATCGAAGCGGCCGCCAAGGCTTATGTGAACGCCATCAACAAATACCTGGCGGGGCAGACCATGCCGGACCAAAACCAGGGTTAACGGGACGCTCGAAGGGCATTCAATACACGCAGTGCGCGTCCCCCACAGCGGGGGAGCGCACTGCGGTGTTTTGTTCAGCACCGGGGGCAAATTGAAGGTCTGCGCCCCCCGTGCTATACTACGCATGAATTCGTCGATAAGGCGAATCTGAATCGTATTCTCTCAATTCTCCGTTCAGGACACCACACCATCATGGACTCCAGACTGCGCGAAAAACTGGCCACTGTATGCGAAGAATCAGAACGTTTGGCCGCCGCGATGGCGACTCAAGAGGTCGCGGCTGACCCCGAGGCCTACCGCAAGCATGCCAAAGCCTTATCCGACCTTTCCGACTTGGTTCGGGCTTTCCAACGCTACGAAATGGACGAAAAGCGACTGGTCGAGGCGGAGGATGTGCTGCATACCGAAACCGACCCGGACATGATTGCGCTGGCGGAGGAAGAACGGGATCAACTTCGCCCCTCGTTGCCGATATTGGAACAAGAGCTGCGCTTGTTGCTGGTGCCGAAAGACCCAAATGACGACAAGAACACGATTGTCGAAATCCGTGCGGGGACGGGTGGCGAGGAAGCGGGGCTTTTTGTTTCTGATCTTTTTCGTATGTACGGCCGATTTTCCGAGGTAAAGGGTTGGAAGGTGCAGGTGCTCAATTCCAATCCCACGGAGTTGGGCGGGTACAAGGAAATGTGTTTTCAGATTACCGGCGACCATGTGTACAGCCAGATGAAGTGGGAGGGAGGCGTACACCGGGTGCAGCGCGTTCCCGCGACGGAGGCCCAGGGTCGCATTCATACTTCCGCCGTGACCGTGGCCGTTTTGCCCGAGGCGGAAGAGGTGGACATTGAAATCAATCCCAACGACCTGCAAATCGACGTTTTTCGTTCCTCCGGCCCCGGTGGACAGAGCGTGAACACCACCGACTCCGCCGTCCGCGTCACTCACAAGCCCACTGGCATGGTGGTGACGTGTCAGGACGAAAAATCGCAGCACAAGAATAAGGCCCAGGCCATTCGCGTGCTTCGTGCCCGCTTGCTGGATCTCAAGATTCAGGAGGAGGCGCAGGCACGCACGAACGACCGGCGCAGCCAGGTGGGAAGCGGGGATCGCAGTGAGCGCATTCGCACGTACAACTTCCCGCAGAACCGTCTCACGGACCACCGAATCAACCTGACGCTTTATAGTTTGGATAAGATTATGGAAGGCGAAATGCAGTCCGTTTGCGATGCCTTGATCGCCGCCGACCGCGCCGCGCGTCTGGAAGAAGCCTGAGCGATCGCTACAGTTCGATGAGCGTCATTTCGGGCGGACACAGGAAGCGCAGCGGCAGTCCATAGGTGCCGATGCCTGCGCTCACGTTGAGAGGGCCTGCGGGCGTTTCATACAAGCCCCGGGTGTAGGATCCGGTGCGATTGGGCACGATGATGGCCCCTACATAGGGGAGGCGTACTTGGCCGCCGTGTGAATGTCCTGCCAGGATAAGGTCGAACCTCATTCCCATGACCCGCTCAACGATTTCGGGATAGTGTGATAGCAGGATACGCCGTTGAAAGGGCTTTGGGGGCTTCGGTGGCGCATACCAATGTTCCCGCTTAAGCCCGTAGACACGCACCCCGGGGACTGGTTCCACCTCCTCGTTTTCCATCCAGCATCCCCCGGTTACGGCGAATGCCGAGCGATAGGCCTCGCGTTGGGTCAGCGTCCCGTTCCACAATTCGTGATTTCCCGCCACACCGAAGACCGGACAGGGCATCTGCCGGATGTAAGTCAGCCCCTCCTCCAAGCTGTTGGCGTTCTCCACCAAGTCGCCGGTAAAACAGGCAAAATCGGGTTTCAGCTGCGCGATCATCTTCAGCAGCTTTTCGTAGAGGGCTGAATGGGCCTTAAAATGCAGGTCTGAGAAATGCGCGATGCGGCAGACCGGGTTCGGGTTGAGGCGCAGGGTTCGTTGAACAAGTTGGCATGGTTCTATGGCGTACGCATACACGGCAGCGGAGGAAAGGCCACCATAGACGGCCCAGCGAATCCAATTCCGACGGCTTAGTCCGAAGGACGCTTTATTTTCCGCAGGTTCTTCCAAAACTGGTTCTCCTCGGCACCTTGTGTAAGAGGGTAGCAGAAAGACCTCTGGAATTCTAAGGCTTGGACGGCCTCATTTGTCTTGAGGGTTCCCGAGCCCTATAATCTCTGCATAACGTGTATTCAACCGGAGATTATCCCCCATGCTCGCCTATGCCCTCACCGCTTTTTTTTGCGCCGCGACCCCGTTGTTTCAACTATCGCCGGAGGCCTTGGATGCTTACCTCAAGGGACAAAAGGGCACGTTTGAGGAGCGGCTCGCGGATGTGGCGCACCGCAGTGTGGGGACGCCGTACGCGGAGAGTCCGCTGGGTGAAGGTCCAAAAGGAGAATATGACAAAGACCCCCTTATGGACACTACGCGCGTGGATTGTGTGACTTTCTGCGAGCAGACCATCGCCGTGGCCGCCTCCAAGGACTACAAGTCCGCGCATGCCCTCCTTCAATCCATCCGGTATCGTGGGGGGAAGGTAAATTTTGAGACCCGGAACCACTTCATGATTGCCGATTGGATGGCAAACAACACGTGGTGCCGCGATGTCTCTGGGGAGTTGGGCGTGGAGACCAAGGCGCTGACCCGCACCATCAGCCGACGCGACTTTTTCAAGCGCGTGAAGGCTCCCCGTTTGGGACAGGAAATCCCGGACGAAGAGAAAACAATTCACTATGTGCCAGCCGCACAAGCGAGCGCGGCCGTGGCCAAGCTGAAAACGCCCGCGCTGATTGTGTTCATCGGTAAACAACCGGAATGGCTGTTCGAGCTGCACACCGGACTCTACCTGCCCGATGCCCAAGGGCAGGGACGGCTTTATCATGCGAGCTCCAAGGCGGGGAAGGTCGTGGAAGTTGAATCGCTGGGGGAATACGTCGAATCGCAGTCCGGTCGTTTCCTTGGCTTTACCGCGTATCAGATTGGAAATCCGCGATAGAGGGCCAATCGGTCGCTATGGATGTTTTTTGCTTTGAGAAGGCCATTCGCCGGGAACGAGCACCGTGGGCAGTTTAGGAATCCAGGGGCGGGGTCGTATCGCCACGGTATAGCCGGCATCGTCAAGGACTAGCAGTTCGAGTTCGACGCTATCCATGGTGGCTTTATCGCCCACTTTTTCGAGCAAGCCGGTGGCGGGCATGGCTTCGCTCAGTGTCATGCCTTCCACCCGCACTTTTCCGACTTCGGGGCTCCATGATTCCACATGCACACGCACCTTGGGGTCGTAATTCATGGATAGCAAGGGAAGGGTTTTTTCTTCCCAGCGTTTTATTCCTTGTGCGGTTTGTGCAAAACCGATGGTGGCCCCCGCGTAGTGTTGAAAATCGGGGAGAATGCCGACGGTATCCTCGGAGGCTGTGCGGGTTAAATCAATCAGGAAATGCAGGTTCATGCTGCCAGCCTCTCTCCAAGCCAGGTTGGCGCGTACCTGTAATCCGAAGAAAAGAAGGCAGAGCAGGGTTGTCATCGAAACCATGGGCTTGAGCCATTTGGGATGCAGAATGATTCGGCCACACACTGCGACGAAGGCCGTGGTGAGTAGCGCGATGGGGACGATGAGGTTACCCCCGCCGGTCATATGCACCCAGTCAACGATCATGCGCCCCTGACCCAGTCGAAACAACAGGGCGCCAAGCAGGCCAAAGAAAAAGGCGGGCTGCCGGAGGAATCTGGAGAATGCGGCCAGCGTCAACAGGGCCAATCCCGCGCAGGCCCAACCGGTCCATGCGTGATGATGGAACCATACGACGGTTTCGGGCAAAAGGCCGATGGGGTAGGGCACGAGACACAGGGGCCCCAGCATTTCGACGGGATTCCAGCTTTGGAAACTGCGGAGGTCTGGATAGGCCATCAGGAGCCAAGTGAGCAAGCCTATCACCCCTATCCATGAGCTTCGATGCACCCGCAGATTCTTTTGAACGCAGAAGTGGTAGGCCATGAGCACGAGGATGAGCATGGCATTGCCTCGAAAAGTCATGGAGGCAAGGGCACAGAGCAGGAAAGCGACCGCTTTCCAAGGGCTTGGGTTCTTTGTGTCTGAAGCATACAAGGCCAAAGTAGCGAGTGCCAGGAAGGCGGCCAATACCATTCGTGTGCCTTCCAGGGAAATCATGGCCTCGGTCTTGAGGGGATTGGCCATGGTCAGCACAGCAGCCAGAGAGCCCAGCCACCACGGGCCGCCCACAGCGGCTCGAACAAACACATACACGGCAAGCATGCAGCCATACATGAGGAACAGGTGAAGCATCCGAATGTTTTCGGGACTTCCCAAGCGCAGGAAGGCCCAAAGTCCATCGTCGCCCCCCGGATAAAACCACAAAGTCCACCCGAAATTCAGGCATAGATAGAACAAGAAATAGGCCAATATCCGCAGACCCGGCTCTTTGGGCCTCTGAGTCGTTGGTGGTGTCTTTTCTTCAGTGTCCATCATTATCGCCTTCGCGGTATGCTCAAGAGGCCGGTTTAATCTCGACGGCAGCGATCTGAATCGGGGATTTTGCGCCTTTCCGACAGCCAACGAGTATTTCGATCGGCTTGGCCAGACATTCTTCTGGCAAGGTAAACTTGCCGGAGGCCTCATGCCACGTTCCGTCGCATTGAATGTTCAGTTTGACGACTTTCCGCTCGCCAGCACCCGTCCAGTAGTATAAATTCGAGGCAATCATTTCGGCTTCGCCGCCTTTGGCGGTGACGGAAAACACCAGAGGCCGCTTGGCTAGATCTTTGGGCAGGGGAATGGATTGCGTGACCGTTATGGAGTTATCGGTATTCGAGGGAAGGAACTCGGCGACTTTTCCATGGTTCGGGCTTTCCACTGAACGTATCTCGCCTTTTCCCACCACTTTCCATTGGTCCAGTTTCCCTTCGGTCCATGCGGCAAAGGTGCCATTTTGAACAAGCGAACCGGTTTGCGCGGTGGCTGGCTTTGCTGACTTGGGCGCTTCCGGGGCCGCCGCGCTTATCCCGCCGATCGAAAAGACGACAAGGAAAACGAGGGAGATGGAATAAAGGAATGGAAACATGCGGTTGATTTTCATTGAGCGATCCTTCACGGTTGATGTTATCCGGTAACAACGACGGTTCTCGGCCCCTGGATGACCCTTTGGGAGGATTCTCGAGAACATGCTATACTTTCGGCTGCCTTTCACGGGGTCACGCGCCCCATTATACCTTTAATTGATTGGATTTTGCTTATGACGGCCCTGGAAAAAGAAAATGCACTCAAAGCCCTTATTGCGGGCTATGGAACCTTGGCTATCGGTTATTCCGGTGGTGTGGATTCGGCGTATCTTGCGGATGTTGCGCATGAGACCCTTGGTGCGAAAGCCCACATGGTCATTGCTGATTCCCCGTCCATTCCGCGCGACGAACTGGAGGAGGCGCGACGGATTGCCTTGGATCGCGGATGGAACCTTTCGATTATTGAAACCCGCGAATTTGAGAAGGAGGAATTCCTTCGTAATGATCCCATGCGGTGCTATGTGTGCAAGTCGGACTTTTTTGAACACCTGCATGCTTATGCCCAAACCCACGGTATCGCTGTGCTGGCGTATGGTGAAAATGCGGACGATGGGCAGGATTTGACCCGGCAAGGGGCCAAGGCAGCCCGGGAACAGCGTGTTAAGGCGCCTCTGGTGGATGCCGGTTTCAGCAAGGAGGACATCCGGGAACGCAGCCGTGAGCGGGGTTTGCCCACTTGGAACAAGGCCAGTTTTGCTTGTCTTTCGTCGCGTTTTCCTGCGGGTTCCCGTTTGAATCCGGAAGAGGTTTTGAAGGTGGAACGGGCGGAGCAACTGCTGCGCAAACTGGGGTTCCGGCAGTATCGGGCCAGGCACCATGGTGAGCTTTGCCGCATCGAGGTAGAAGTGCAGGATTTTGAGCAACTGCTGCAGCCCAACACCCGCGAAACCCTGATTGAAGGGTTGCGCAAGGTGGGCTACCGCCACGTCACACTCGATCTGGCGGGTTATCGAACGGGATCCACGGCGGCGTCTCCCGTCGTCTCTGCCTAGGAAGACGCTCAGGCCTTGGCTAGGATGTCGAGGATGTGCTTCTTGCGCGCCTCGATGCTCTCGGTGAGCTTGAACTGCACCCGTGCCCGGTTGAGGTTCTGGCCATCGTAGCGCGTCTTAAAGTAAACGTCGCCCGCAATGTAATCCGCGAAAAAGCGCAGTCCCAACTCGAAGGCGATGAGGCGGATGGAATCATACAGGTAATCGCGGTCGGCCTCGGTGAGGAAGGAGCGCGCATGCACCATGTATCCGCGCACAATGGCTTCGCACAAGTCGGTGTCGAAAAAGACCCGACTCAGATCCTGCATTTCCTCGCCCGCCGGATTGCAGCAGGAACGCAGGCAGTCGCCAAAGTCATAGTGAATCAGGCCCGGTTTTACCGTGTCCAGATCGACGATACAGGTTCCTTTTCCGGTGGCGTCATCGATCATGATGTTTGATATTTTGGGGTCGCCGTGGATGGGGCGCAAGGCCAATTCACCGGCGGCCTTGGCATCTTCAAGCACGGAGCACCACTCGCGCCGATCATCAATGAATCGTTTTGCGCGTTGCGCCTCGACGGAAGCGTGTAAACGTGCCTGTCCTTCGTTGGTTTCGAGGGCACGATCCAGTTTTTCCAGATAGCCGGGGGTGATGTGAAAGCCCTCCAGGGTATCGTAGAGATTATCGACCCCGAGGTCACTGATGACCCGCTGGAAATTGCCGAGGACAAAACCGGCCTCGTGGGCGTGCTCGATGCTCTGCACCTGCCCGTAGGAGTGCGCGGAGGCGATGAGGGTGATGGCGCGCCAATACTCGCCGTCGGCGTCAATGACGAAGTCGGTGCCGTCTTTGGCGGCAATCACGCGCGGCAGCTGCCATATGCGGTCAGACATGTGCGCCTCGGCCTCCAGACGGCGGTGGACATGCTCGGTGAGGAGGCGCATGTTGGCCATGATGTATTCAGGGCGGGAGAAAACCCGTTTATTGATGCGCTGCAGGATAATCCGCTCTTCCGAGAAGGTGGTGCGGAAAATGGCCATGTAGGTGTCGTTGACGTTTCCGTCTCCCGTTTGTTCCACGGTGACGATACGGCCCGCGACATCGAATTTCGGCGCAATCAGGGCAGCTTTCATGGGGTCTGCTCTCCTTTGGTTGGGGGACGGCAGCTAGAACTCAGGCGACTGGCTGGTTCGCCCGCTTTTTTGTTTCTGCAATCATCTTTTCCCAGTATTTCTTTAAGAACGGCGGATTTTCCAAGCTGTCCAGGGCGTAACTGCGGTTCGCTGTGGACAAATCGAGCACGGCGCTAATCATTTCCTCTTGATAATACCCGGCCTCGGCCAAGGGGATCCCATCGGGGTCGCGAATGAAGGATTGCCCACTGGAGGTCTGTTTTCCGTCGGGAGATTGTCCCACGGTGTTGGCCACGCAGTGAAAGATGTGCGCGTTCGGACCTGCGGGTTGCTGGGCGCGACCTGAGACCCGTTTCCACACCACCGCTTCGACTTCATCCGAGCTGCACGATGGATGAAAGAGAATTTGAGCACCGGCCATGGCGGGAATTCGGTAGATCTCGGGATGACGGCCGTCGCGGCAGATTGCCAGTGTGCAGAGGATACCGTCGATTTCAAAGAGCGACAATTTGTCCCCCCCCCGGCAGTACTTCTTTTCATCGCGTCCGGCCATGTGGACTTTGGCGTATTCATGTACGATGGCCCCGGAAGGATTGATGACGTGCGCGATGTTGAGGTAACGACGGGTGGTTTTTCTCAAGGTACCGGCGATAACCCAAATTTTGTGTTGGGCCGCCGTTTCGCGCACCGTATCAAGGGCGGCCTCGATGGCTTTGGGTGCAAGGGTAAGAACATCGGGAAAGTAGTAGCCTGTGAGGTTGGTTTCGGGGAATAGCACGACACGGCTACCCGATTCGGCGGCTTCGTGAATGTAGTGCAGCGTACGAGCCAGATTGAAGTCCAAGGGTTTTGCCCAGTGCATCTGCACGCAGGAAATCTGCATTGATAAAGGCGTTTGCCGGATTGCGTCGTTTTTTTTGACCACTGTCCCTCTCCTCATCGGTACTTCAACACCTCATACCATACCCTGAGAGGGGCGTCGAGTGCCAACTCATGGACGTTCGTGTCGGCGGGGAGGGTATTTTTCGGGGTCGACGGATCAGAGACGAATACTGCGACTCGCGCAAAAACGGGCGCTTATGATAAACTACGACCGCACTTTGAACGGGAAAAGGAGACCTTCTCATTGGCTCTGGTGCAACCCGCAACCGGGGAAGTTCGTAAGCCCAAATTAACGGAAGTGACGGCCATCAAGGAATTGCTTGATGAGGCCGCCGCCGAGGGTTCTGTGCTGCCCCGGGATCTTATGGAACTTTATACCAATGTGCGGGATTTTCTCGTATATGTGGATGAGACGGGTCTTGGCGGTTGCGCCGCGCTTCATATTGACATGGTGGACTTGGCCGAAGTTCGTTCTTTGGTGGTGCGAAAGGACTTACGGGATTCGGACATTGGATCTCGGCT
>CAIZGN010000549.1 GCA_903932505.1 Candidatus Hydrogenedentota bacterium | reverse complement strand
CCGGGACACATCTTGACCAGCCGGGGCCGGAACTGCGCCAGAATCTCGACCAGATCCTCCTGCGCCGCCATCACCGCTTCGATGTCCTTGTACACCATCGGCAGTTCGTCGAGTCCTGCGGCCATGACCGTCACCCGGTTCCTCGCGAGCAGCGCCTCCGCATCGCGCCAACGAAACGTTTTCTTGGCCTGAGTGCGGCTCATGGCGCGCCCTGCGCCGTGCGAGGCCGATTCCAGCGAGTCCGGATGTCCCTTGCCCCGCACCACATAGCCGGGCGTGGCCATCGAGCCGGGGATGATGCCCAAGGCGCCTTTGCTTGCGGGCGTGGCACCCTTGCGGTGCACCACCAGTTCCTCGCCATCATGGTTCTCTTTCCACGCGAAGTTGTGATGGTTTTCGACGTCCAGCAGGACCGGCACACCGAGATGCCGCGCGATATGCCGGTGAATCAGCGCGTGGTTCGCTGCCGCATAGTTTCCCATGAGCTGCATGGTCGCCCAATATTCTTTCCCGGCGGCGCTGCTCAAATCGAGCCAGGCGAGCCGCTGCAATTCCTGCGGCAACTCCGGGTGCAGGGAGCGCGCGAGCTTGCTGTAATGGTCGCATACGAGCGCGCCGGTGCCCCGGCTCCCGCTGTGGCTCAGCAAGGCCAGATAGTCACCCCGCTCAAGTCCGGCGCTCGCATCGCGCACTTCCAGGATGCCGAACTCGACGAAATGGTTGCCGCTGCCGCTGGTGCCGAGCTGGCCCCACGCCTTGTCCTTGCGTTCCTTCGTCACCGGAGAAATGGTCCAGTCGTGATCCATAATGGAATGGGCGCGCCGATCCTTGAACTCCACGCCCACCCCGAATCGCGTTTCCGTTTCGATCGCGCGTTTGAGTCGATCGGGGTCCGTGTCGATAGTGCTGGGCGGCAGGTCGAGCACGGTCATCTTCATGCGGCAGGCAATGTCCACCCCCACGGCATAAGGAATCACCGCGCCACGCGTGGCGAGCACACCGCCAATGGGCAATCCATAACCCACATGCGCGTCGGGCATGAGTGCCCCGCGCACGGAAATCGGCAGGGAACAGGCGTTGCGCATCTGCTCAACGGACAAGGGGTCGATATCGGTGCCCCACTGACGCCAAGGTGCAGTGTGGCCAGGCGCACTCGGCGTTGTGTCGCGATGACGCTCCGTCTTGGAATGGTTTTTCTTAGGCACGGCGCATATTTTCCTTGCCTTGGAACCATGCTTCAAAATCAGCAACCAGATGCCGGTGCAGATCGAAACAAAGGGGCGGACGGTTTTCCTTGGTATAGAAACCCAGGGCTGACTGGCCATCGGGCGAGCACAATTCCCCGCCCCAGGTTTCCACATGATAAGCCAGCAACAAAACAGCGCCATGTGTCGCACTGCCTTGGGTGCGCACGTCGAAAAAATGGAGGTCCCGCGCGCGCAGTCCGGTTTCTTCCGCCAGTTCGCGGCACACGGCCTCCTCGCAGTTTTCCGCGATTTCCATATAGCCGCCCGGCAATGACCACTCGCCGCGACACGGATCTTCTGCGCGCTGCACGACCAGCAGGCCGCCCTCGGCATCGCGCAAAAGGCAACACACGGCCGGAGCCGGATTTCGGTAGTAAAACCGGGCACATGGCGCACAGTGGGGACGTTCACTTTCGCCGTCAAAGTGCAGATGAAGCGCCTGCCCGCAAATGGGGCAATAGTTCCAGGCGAACGGGGCGGGGCTATGCACATCCATCAAAATACGATCCTTTTCCAGTTCATGGAAGATAATAAATACGGACTTATTGTGAAGGAAAAGTCAGGGCGGGCACAAGCAAAATCCATTACAACCCCTATGGTGTGCGCCGACCTTAGTCGGCGCTTGGGCTACACCACCAGAACCAACCCAAACGTGTCGCCCCTGTAAGGCAGGCATCTTGCCTGCCGACCCGAGGTGTATACCCCATGCAAACTCCCGAGGTTTGGCTGCGAGGCATGCAGGCAAGATGCCTGCCTTACGAGAGGCGATTACCTGAAGATTTGGGGTTGCCAGTGGCATAGCAAACACATCCAAAGCGTCAATCTTCTCTTCCGCACACGAAAAAAGTCACGAACAAACTGTTCGTGACTTTCAAACAACACCAATCGAGCACGCTACTTCGACACCTCGGCGATGGCGGTGCACAAGGCGTCCATGTTGGATTCGGTCATACCGGCAACGTTAATGCGGCCGCCACCCACGATGTAGATGGCGTATTGGGTCCGCAACAAATCGACCTGATCTTTGCTCAGCCCGGAAAAGGAGAACATGCCCTTCTGGCGGATGAGAAACGAGAAATCGCGCTGAACCCCTTTCTTCTTGAGGGTTTCCACAAAGAGGTGGCGCATGTTGTGAATGCGGACGCACATGGATTCGACTTCACTTTTCCAAGCCGCGCGCAATGCGGCATCCCCGAGAATTTCGGCGACAATCGCGCCCCCATGACACGGCGGGTTTGAGTAGTTCGCGCGGATGCGGGTCTTGATATGGCTGAAGGCACGTTCGGCGGCATCGGCGGTGGCACCCACCACGGTG
>CAIZGN010000548.1 GCA_903932505.1 Candidatus Hydrogenedentota bacterium | reverse complement strand
GACGTCTTTGCCCGTGGCTTGGGTCGAAGCGTTTATTCGAATTCTCGCGCCGTTTGCGCCGCACGTCGCCGAGGAACTCTGGCACCGCCTCTGCGCCTTCCGTGCCCTGGACACCGCCACGGCCAGCAACCCGCTGCTCACCCCGCGCAACCTGGTCGCCCCGTCAAGCATATCATCCTCCTCACGGTCGACACCCTGCGACAGGACGCCCTAGGCTGCTATAACGGCAACCCCAACAGCACCCCTCGCCTAGACCAATTCGCGAAGGATGCCGTCCGCTTCAACAACGCCTTCAGCCCCGCACCCTGGACCTATCCAGCACTCGCCTCAATTCTCACCGGCCTTTCCCCCCGCGTCCATCTCCTTTCAGACGGACTGCAAACCATGTCCGACAACGTGCCCACCATGGCTGAAAGCCTCGAGAAAGCCGGATACCGCACCGCCGCCTTCGGCTTCAACCATTTCCTGGTGCCAAGAAGCAAACTGAACCGGGGCTTCCAACAATATGTCTGGTTTCCCAGCGAGTCGATCCCCATCAAGGATTTCGAAATCGGAATCACGCACCAACTCCTCTCCCTCGGAAGAACCCGCATCGTCAATGCGGCAAACCTCACCGACTACGCCGCCCAGTGGTGCAAGGAAAACACCCAAAACGACACCTTCCTCTGGGTTCACTATCTCGATCCCCACATGCCCTACGCCCCCTTCCAGGACTACCTGCCCACCGACCCGGAACAACGCGCCATGGGTTCCTTTTTCTGGGACGTCAAGTCCGCACGCGGAGGAAGCGTCGCCCGAACCGCCAAGGAACGTGCCTGGGCGAGATCCCTCTACGATGGTGAAGTGCGCTATGTCGACACCCAGATCGGGCGACTGCTGGACACCCTCCGCCAACTCGGCACCTACGACGACAGCCTCCTCATATTCACAAGCGACCATGGCGAGGAATTTTGGGACCACGACCAGTTTGAACACGGCCACACCCTCTTCAACGAGTTGATTCGTGTTCCGCTCGCTGTCAAGTTGCCGGGCAATCACCAAAACGCAGCCGTCGACTCCTACGTCAGCACCCGCGCCCTCATGCCCACCATACTCGACCTTTGCGCCGTCCCCCCGAAGTCCCCCCAAGGCTTGATGGCCCCCATCTCGCCCCTCCTCCGCGTCCCCTCCGAAAACATCCAAGAACAGCCCACCACCACCGGCTCCTCCATTTTCGGGGAACCGCTTGAAGGAATCATTTTCGACCACATGAAATACGTCCGGGGCGAACTCACCGGCACGGAACTTCTTTTCAACCTCGATCAAGATCCGCGTGAAAACAACTCCATAGCCGGACAGGATCAGGCCAACCTCACCAAGGGCAGGCAGCTTCTAGAAGCTGCCACCGCCGCAGACACCCTCGTCCGCGAACAACTCGGCATCACCAAGGAAGCGAAGGATCAACTTAACGATCAGGATGTCCAGTCGCTCAAGGCACTAGGCTACCTCTAAAGACATTGACCTGAACAGCGCACCTGTATGTTGTTCACGCTTCAGCGTGTAAGAGGCATTACCGCAACCCACGAACAAAGCACCAGTACGTTGTTCACGCTTTAGCGTGCACAGTAGAGGCAGCTATCCCAAAAAACACCAACCGCAAAAGCGCAGCGCCCAGCCCTACACCTCCGAAACTCCCAAACGGACTCCGCGAAGATTGCTACAGGAACAATAATACTCTCTTTTCAAATCAGCTCCTCAGACACGCACATCCGATTGTACGCCAAGCCTCGCGCGATTGCGTTCCAGCACAGGCGAGATTTCCTCCGCCATGAACTCGACCGTCTGCTCCGGGGCACGCCCGATGAATTCACGAAGGTCAAGGATGCCATCAATTTCCTCGCGGCTCATCGCCACCACCGGATCATTCGCCAGACGCTCAAGCAGGTCATTCTCCTTCCCCTCCATCTTCACCTGCGCTGCCGCCGCATGCGAATGCGTACGGATCACCTCGTGCAGTTCTTGACGATCTCCCCCGCGTTTCACACCGGCCATAATGATGTTCTCGGTCGCCATGAAGGGTAACTCAGCCCACAGGTGCTTCTCGATTACCTTGGGATAGACCGCCGGGTTTTCCATCACATTCAGGTAAAGGTTGAGCGCACCGTCCGCAGCGAGAAACGCCTCCGGAAGGCTGATCCGGCGGATCGCAGAGTCGTCCAGCGTCCGCTCAAGCCATTGCGTGG
This sequence comes from Candidatus Hydrogenedentota bacterium, assembly GCA_903932505.1. Classification (GTDB taxonomy): domain Bacteria; phylum Hydrogenedentota; class Hydrogenedentia; order Hydrogenedentales; family CAIZGN01; genus CAIZGN01. The sequence continues at coordinate 3,460 of CAIZGN010000548.1, read as the reverse complement.
CCGTAGTAAACCCGCCGTGCAAAGGCGACACCATAAGGAAGCGACCCAACGCACACGCACGTTCGCAGCGCATCGGGTTCCGTTTGTAGGCCATCGCGGAACTGCCCACCTGCTCCTTCTCGAACGGCTCCTCAATTTCCTTCAGATTCTGAAGGAGTCGCATGTCCGTGCCCCACTTGTGAATCGACTCGCCAATGCCCGCCAGCACCCGCAGCACCTGGGTGTCCACTTTACGCGGATAGGTCTGCCCCGTCACTGGATAGGACGATGCAAAACCAAGCTTTTTCGCGACAAGCGCGTCGAGTGCGCGCACCTTGTCCGAATCATTGTTGAAGAGTGCCATGAAAGACGCCTGAGTCCCGGTGGTACCTTTCACACCCCGGCAGCGCAGCCGCTGGAGCATGTCCTCGATATCCAAGACATCAAAAAGCAGATCCTGCGCCCACAAACACGCCCGCTTGCCCACCGTCACCGTCTGCGCGGGCTGATAATGGGTGTACCCAAGCGTGGCCAGATCCTTGTACTTCAGCGCGAAGTCCTTCAGGCGACTCAGCACATTCACCGCCTTCGAAAGAAGCAATTCCAGCGACTCGCGCATCAGAATCAAATCCGTATTGTCTCCCACATAGCAACTGGTCGCCCCCAAATGAATGATAGGCTTGGCCAGCGGAGCAACCTCCGCAAAGGTATGAATATGCGCCATCACATCGTGTCGCGTCTGCCGCTCATACGCCGCCGCCTTCTCAAAATCAATATCATCCACATGCGCTCGCATCTCCGCTATTTGCGCATCCGAAATCTCCAGACCCAATTCCTGCTCAGCCTCCGCCAGCGCCACCCAGCACCGACGCCAGGTCGAAAACTTTTTTTGCGCGCCCCAAATCCGCGACATCTCCTTCGTCGCAACCCGCTCTGTCAAGGAACTCGTGTATTCAGAAGTCATTGGTCGTAGGCTCCCAGTTCTTGTCCGATTGAATGTTGTAACGCTCTTCCCAGCGTTGTTGGAGGGTTTTTCGATTAAAGATTCGCATCAGCCCGTAACGAAACTTCGTCGCGCGCAAACGTCGGCCCACCGTGGCGGTCAGTGTCGGCTCCATCCGCATCGCCTGTTCATAATAGAAAAGGGCCTGATCGTAAAGCCGCATATCATGAAAACAATCACCCATACACAACCACGCCACAGTCCCGCGCGGTTCCCGGTGAATCGCCTCCGCAAAATAACCCGCCGCATGCGCCGACCACCTCGCGTCCATCAGCGCGCAACCGCCCACAAAGTAAACGTCCCAGGCCCCGCCACTCGCCAGGGCCGCCGCGTCAAACAACACCCCGGCATCCTCCCGATGCCGTCGGGACCCCGGGTCCGACCGTAGCAATAGCTCGGCACGCACGCACTTGGGATAGGGATGCGGTTCATCATCCGACAAACTCACTTCCGAATGCGACAGAGCCTCCGCCAACGCCCCGCGATGCGCAAGCACCAGCGCCCGACTCGCATACAACACCCGAACCTTCCGGTAGCTGTCCAGAATCTGCGCGGAAAGACGATCCGCCTCCTTCAACTGCCGCGCACGAACCAGCGTGTCGATGTACTCCATCCACGCATTGAAATTTCGATCATCCAGCCCCACCGCCTGCGCGTAGTATTCAGTGGACGACCGCAAAAATCCAGCCCGACGCAAATCAGCCGCCACCCGATGGTGCGAGGCGGAGTCCACCGGCTTCTGCGCCGGAGCAGCCGTACTTCCCACCTCGGAATTCGTCTTGTCGATTTCTAGCCAGGCGAAATCCATGGTCTCAACCCGCCCCGCTTTCGGCCCGACACTGCACCGACGACACCGGTCGAGCCCGCTCCGATGCCCACGCCCGCAAAGCCGAAATAGACTCGCTCATCGTGCGCGAAAGCGGCACCGTCTGACCGAGTGCCGTCACAATGTCACGGCTCTCCACCTCGCGATTTTCAAAAAAGCTGTCGTGCATCGCGCTGATGATGCCCTGCTCAATTTCCGCGCCACTGAACCCGTGGGAACTCTTTACAAGCGCCGACAGATCGAAACGCGCCGGATCGCGCTTGAGTTTGTTCAAGTGAATTTGCAAAATCTCCGCCCGCTCGCGTGAACGGGGCAGGTCCACAAAAAATATCTCGTCCAGACGCCCCTTACGCAACAATTCCGGCGGCAGATTCTTCACGCTGTTCGCCGTCGCAACCACAAATACCGGCGTTTGTTTTTCCTGCATCCAAGTCAGAAACTGCCCGATAATCCGGGCCGTGGTGCCCGCATCGGAAGCAGAAGAACCCTCAAGCCCGGCGAACGCCTTCTCGATCTCATCCACCCAAAGCACAACCGGCGCCAGCATCTCAGCCATGCGCAACGCACGCCGCATGTTCTCTTCCGAGCTCCCAATATACGCCTGAAAAATCCGGCTCATGTCCATACGCAGCAGGGGATAGCGCCATTCATGCGCAATAGTCTTTGCCAAAAGGCTCTTGCCGCAACCCTGCACACCGAGCAACAGCACCCCCCGGGGCGACGGCAGGCCATAGTGCCGCGCCTCCTGCCCGAAGGCCCGTACCCGCTTGCGCAACCAGTCCTTCAGCAGGTCCATCCCGCCCACCTGATTGATACCCCCCAGCGTGTCACAATACTCCAGCAATCCCGACTTGCGGATAATCTGCTTTTTCTCCCCGATAATATCCTGAATATCCGTCGCATCCAGCCGCGAATCGCGCACGATCGTCTTGGCGAAAACATTCTCCGCCTCCGTCATCGTGAGACCCTGCGCCGCCTTCGCCAACGCGTCCATTTGCTCAGGATTAAGGTCCACCGCAAACTTACGCACGCTGTCGCGCCCCGCACAGATGCTCCGCAGCAAACCCACCAACTCGTCATACGACGGCAAAGGCAGATCCACCAGCGTCACCGCCTTCTCCAACTCCGTCGGAATCTCCACCACCGGCCCCATGATAACCACCGTCTTGTACGAAGACCGCAGCGAGTCATGCAAATCCCGTAACTGCCGCACCACCTCCGGCGACTTGATGAAGGCATGAAAATCCTTCAGTACATAGATGGCGGGCACACTCGACTGCAGGACCTCGTTCAGCACCGCCATCACTTCACGGCAACGATTCGAGGGCTCCGTGGCCCGGCGCTTCGGGTCACAAACCACCCGAAGACCGTCCGTGATGCTCCACTCGTAAACCGCCTTCTCCTGACGCTGCGCCACCTGCGTCAGCAACTGCCGGGCACGCCCCTCCTCCCACGTCACCACATACAAAACGGGATAACGCGCACGAATAAGGAGATCAACCTCCTGACAAAAATCAACCGACATGCTTCCACCTCAAACAAAGTTAGTTTCCAGAAATCATAGCATATCAGCCCGACAACCACGCACCCCAAAAAGAACCCCCCCAACAAAAAGTGAGGCAGACATTCCTGTCTGCCTTCCCAAGCAAAAG
>CAIZGN010000547.1 GCA_903932505.1 Candidatus Hydrogenedentota bacterium | reverse complement strand
TCCGGCGGTGGCATGGGCCTGTTCGTCGCCCCGGAGCGTCGGGAGGCCTTCCGGGCCGAAGTGCTTGAACTCATGGGCGACATCAAGCACGATCTTGAGGATGCCCTCCCCTTCGCCATGAACCCCGTAGTCTACGATTTCCGCATCAACAACATCGGCACGCAGTGCAATCTCCGCACCGGGGCCGAGGCGTTCATGCCCGCGCCCTACTACGCCCTCCAAACCCCCGAATTGGTGCGGCTTGCTCCCGGAACCGTCCCCGAGCTGCGCCAAATCGAACTGGATCTCTACACTGCCCAATGTCTTGTCTTTGAACAGACCTATCCGATCCTTCGCACGCTCGTAGGGAATCTATTCCGCGCGGATGCCTCCACCGTGCGCGCCGGACGCGCCGCATGGGACGAAGCCGCCACCCAAATCCGCAGGGACAATGGCTTTGACCCCATCCAACACGAACAAATTCGCGAGGATCTGCGCAGCAATAGAATAGGTCTGGCACGCAACCGTCTACCGGTGGATACCGACATTCGGGACGTGCAGACCGGTGATGTGATGCCATGGGCCAGCGACACCCTGTCCAGAGACTTGGGCGAAGCGGCCCTGCGCGAAGGCCGCGTGGCGATGATGAGCCTCGCGGGTGGCGTTGGCAGTCGCTGGACCTCCGGCGCGGGCGTCATCAAGGCAGTAAATCCCTTTGTGGAACTCGGCGGAAAACACCGATCTTTTCTCGAGCTTCACCTCGCCAAAAGTCAGGGCACATCGCAAGCCTATGGCGCGCCGGTGCCCCATATCATATCCACCAGTTTCCTGACGCACGCCCCCATCGAAAAACAATTGCGCCTCAACGCCAATTACGCGCACACGGGCCCCCTCTACCTTTCGCCCGGTCGCTCCATCAGCCAGCGCCTCGTCCCCATGGTGAGAGACCTCGTGTTTCTCTGGGAAGAGATGCCCCAGGAAACCCTCGACGAGCAAAAACAGAAAGTCCGCGAATCCGTGCGCGCCGCACTCATGGATTGGGCCCGCGCCAAAGGCGAGGGGTCGGACTACGTGGACAACGCACCCGTGCAGCGCTTCAACCCGCCGGGGCACTGGTACGAAGTGCCAAACCTCTTGCGCAACGGCACGCTTGCACGCCTGCTGCGGGAACATCCGCGCATCGAAACCATCATGCTGCATAACATCGACACACTGGGTGCGGATTTGGATCCCCAAGCACTAGGTGCGCATCTATCGAAAAATGCAGCACTCACCTTCGAAGTCGTGCCCCGGCGCATTTGCGACCGGGGCGGTGGACTCGCCCGGGTCAACGGTCACGTGCGCCTGCTCGAAGGTCTAGCCCAGCCGCGCGAAGAAGACGAACTCAAACTGAGTTACTACAACTCCATGACCACCTGGATACAGATCGACCCCATTCTCGCGGCCTTTGGGCTCGATCACGACGACCTCCAAGGCCCGGCCGACCACATAGATGAGGCCGTCCGCGCCATGGCCCGCCGCATGCCGACCTACGTCACCATCAAGGACGTAAAATTCCGTTGGGGACATGGTCAGGAAGACGTCTACCCCGTCGCACAGTTCGAAAAACTCTGGAGCGACATGACCGCCCTCCCCGAAATCGCCTGCGCCTATCTCGCAGTACCCCGCTTCCGCGGCCAACAACTCAAAGATCCCAACCAGCTGGATCCTTGGGCCAAAGACGGCAGCAAGGACTATGTCGCCAAAATCTGCGGTTTGGTATAAGGAAAGGCCGACGCAAGATGTTTGAAGGCCTTGCCACAAAGATGCCATAGTGAAAAGCAGGAGCAACGCTTAGGAGTCCTTGAATATGCACGCAAAAAACGAATACACCGCCGTGATAAAGCGGGACGCCCCTTGGTGGGTCGGCTGGATCGAAGAAATCCCGGGGGTCAATTCGCAAGGGGAAACCCGCGAGGAACTGCTCGAAAACCTCCGCTCAGCATTGGAAGAAGCCATCGAGATGAATCGCGAGGAAGCCCTTGCCGCAGCCATTGGCAGTTACACCGAAGAAAGTATCGCCTTGTGAAACGGCTGGACTTACTTGCCCATCTGCATGCCCGTGGTGCAGGCTGGCAAGGGAAGGTGGAAAGCATTCTTGGTACGAGAATGAAAAGGAAAACCGGCGCTCGTCGGTTCCCCGGCATACGGAAATCAGCGATATCCTCGTCCTGAAAATCTGCAAGGACCTGGGGATACCTCGCCCTCAATAACATAAAACACAACCAGCCTGGCGACCACAGCAATTCTGCTTCCCTCAGCACCCATATTTCCTGCACAAAGACTCAAACAGCGCATCAAGTTCCTGCGGTGGCGGGGCAGTTTCCAGGAGTATCCCCAATCCCTCCGGACGCAGGGCATCACACAAGGTCAACACCTCCTCCGGTTTGGTGATAACCAAGAGGGAACGTCCTCGCGCTTGAACCTTCTGGAACATCTCGATCCACGGCGCAATTGAGGGGGATCCCGAACCGGGCGTGAATTGGATGTTCAGGTCGGGCACCGCCAGCAGCGCATCGATATGCCGGGCCGCACCGGGCCCGTCCAGATGAAAAATAGCACGCCCGACAGTAGCCGCCTGTCGAGCAATGTCCGGCAGCAAGAGCGCATTAAAAGCGTCCGGACCGATCATGTAATTGAAATCACACGCGGGAACCACGTGGGGCCGATTCGACCACAAACCCAGCCAATGCACCACACCCGCACCCTGCCCCATCGCAATGCGATAGAGTTCCACAAACGCGCGGTGCCAAGCTGGATAGATGGCATCCACCGCATCCCGCACCGTATCCGGCCGCATCATGACGTCAAGACACAGTTCCGAAGAACCCCGCAGATTGAGCAGCACATCGCCCGATCCCCCCAAGTCCGGCGTACAACACAAAAACCGGCCCGGTGCCTCCGAGGCCACCCGCGCCGAAAGCGTCCGCAGCAATTGCCACCACTCGTTGTTATCGCGCAAAACCCAATCCGGCGCATTGGACCACTCGTCATCAATGAAGGCATGCGTCCATCCGGTGTCCGAACCAAATTCCAGCGTGCCACCCAACATCCCTCCCAGCAACACCGGTCCGAAATCAGCACGAATGCTTGGCAACGCATCGCCCACCCGATGTATGACCTGAAGGTCCGCCAGCTTCGCCGCAAACCAGTCGTCCGGACTGCGAAGCAAATCAAGCCGCCGATTAACGCGCCGCCCCGAGGCAGGGTCGACCGAAGCCCCGATAAAAATGGGGCGATCCAAGAGTTCCTGATGCCACCAAGCCTCAAATCGCGCAGCAATCTTGGGGAAATCAGGGCAATATTCAAGCGGCTCACGGGCCATGGTCTCCAATTGACCAGACCACGCGGATAGTTCTTCAATGGGTGTTATCGGCAGATGGGTAATCATCATTTTTCCTCAGGGTTGGCGCATTCTAACACGAAATTGGGCACACGCCAACATGGCAGCAAATTGCGAAACCCGACATCCCCCAACCCTTCGTGCCACCCCTTCAAGGGGGTTTTACCTGAGCGAAGCGCAGCAATAAATCCCCCTTAGAAGGGGGCGGTGC
>CAIZGN010000546.1 GCA_903932505.1 Candidatus Hydrogenedentota bacterium | reverse complement strand
GGCGTTCGGGGCGACACCCTGCTGCGTTGTGCAGTTCGGGCAAAGCCCAGTTGGCATACAGCGACCCTGCCAGCCACAGACCACGCACTGGGTGCCAACGGCGGCAGCGGCTGTCGCCCCGACAACCGGCCCCATGCCGCGTCCCAAGCCGCGCCCTTGGCCTCCCATACCCATGCCCAGTCCCTGCCCCATGCCCTGACCGGCACCCGGGCCCATACCTATGCCAGCACCATTCCCCATCCCCATGCCCTGGCCCACGAAGCGACCGTCATTGAACTCGGTGACTCGGGGGGGAATACAGGGGATACCCTGCTGCTGGATGGCCGTCAACTGCGCGGCCCGCGCTCGATCCGCCCTGTAGTCAAAGACTCCAAGGACGGCCACAACCGCCACGAGGGCGATAATCGCAGAAGCAACGATATACTGCTGTTTTACAGGCATTGTTCGGGCTCTCCTTCGTTCAGCCAGTCTGTATGCAAACTCTTTTTCAGTCTGTATGCAAACTCTTTTTCAGTCTGTATGCAAACTGCGTTCCGATTACTCATCAAACCTAAACAGAACCTGCTAGCGATATACCTTGGATCCGCCCGCAAGAAATCTACTCACCATCCTCGTCTTCCTCGGCCTCTCGTGCCTTTTTCTTCTTCGCGTGGAAACTCATCATGAGGAAGAAATACGAGGCACAGGCCACACCGATCAGAAAACTGAACAGCATGAGGGAAACCAGACGGACATTAAACGGCTCACCCACGAACAAATACAACTGAGTCGTATGCTCGTTGGCGATGACAAAAATCACGGCCATCAGCACTGCCACGAAAAATACAAACAATCGCAGCATACGCCTTACAGCACCTCTCCGAAGGCCCGATCAAGGGCTTTTCCGACATTATCCCGGAACTGCCCCAGTTGCTCGGCCGGGCCGTAGTAATCGGTCATGCCCTGGCCGGAATAATCTGGGCGCTGGGTACCAAACATGGCAAAAAGCATCAAGGCGATAAGTGCCAAGAAGACCAGTGCCGTGAAGAACCCGAAGGACTGCACATTATTGCGTTCGGTTGACTGTGACAAGGTTCTCACCTTCCCTTGTTGACTGCGATTTTCCAAAGAACCGGAAATAAGCGCTTCGTTCCGGTAAAACCCGTTCCACTTGGGGTGCCACCGGAAAACTCAAAAAAAACCAGTCATCTACGGTCGCCGGTTGCCCGAGTCTCGGGATACGGCCCACCAAAGTAGGAATCCACACCCTCTAAAGCGCCTTGTTGATGGCGTCTTGCAGGGTCACGGGACCAGGAGCCGCTTGCCTTGGCGACAATTTCTCAAGGACGCCCACAGGACCCAGTTCGCCCGGAACAGGAGGGGTCGTTGAGACAATGCCGATTACCATGAGCAAAACCAGCACCACCGCGACCAGAATGGAGCCGATGGCGAGTTCCTTATTCTGCGGGAACGCATTTTGGGAGGGCTCGACTCCGGACTTTGCGTTATTCGTTTTCTTTTGAGTCATCATCAGCTTCCGTGGTTTTTCCGGCGGTTAGATAGGATCCCATGGCCACCAGACCGCCTATTATGAATAGAAAGGGGATCAGACCGCGCAGCACCATGCCGAACTCTTCCCACCACATTATCAGCCCCAAGGCTCCCAGAACCAAGAGCACAAGGCTACTTACCGCGTTAAACAATGTGATACTCCTTCATGATGTTTGTGCCCACATTTGCCAAAAAAGACCAAGCGAAAAACAGGATTTTCAATAGCCTACCAATTTTCAGCCCGCATTGTAGCAGGAACCCAAAGAAAATTCAACATTGGAGACATGCTTTTTATTCCCTCCCAAGCTCGTCTCGTCTCGTCTCGTCTCGTATCGTCTCGTCTCGTCTCGTGGCGGGCATTGATAGCGGGTATTATAACATATCGTGCAGAATATGTTTATGGATATTCCAAAGGCATAAGGCGGGGGTATGAATCGTATCGGAATCCAAGTAGCTTTGGGCATCGTTCGGGAGCGCGAACACCGTCATTTTCGTACAGTCATTACTGCGATAATAAGCCCGGCATGTGCTTCACTATTGCACCGCTACTAATATCGAGCATAGTCCCCGTAGGATAATGAAAAAACGAAAATGATCCCCGGAAATCTAAAGACTTCGGGATGCGTACAGATTACGCAGGGCCTGGGCTTGGCGCTCAAGGTTGGACTGCACGATGCGGCTGGCTCGCGCACATCCGGGATTGCGCTCCAAGGCCGAGAGTGCGGCGGCGATGTCCTTGTCCATGGCCTGC
>CAIZGN010000545.1 GCA_903932505.1 Candidatus Hydrogenedentota bacterium | reverse complement strand
GGCTTTGCTGGACAGTGCAATTTCCACCTGCTCGATGGGATACGTGGTGTTCTCTTGGTCTGTGATGTCTCGTCCCGGCCATGAACCCAACATGTGAACAGATAAATCCACTTGTTCCATGACGCTGAGGATTTTTGCACGATGGTCGGCGTAGGTGTCTGGCGGTGGGATGCCATCCAACACTTCGGCATCTTTGGACTTTAGGTCTTCCTTCAAGCGTTTGCGTTGTTTTCTTAGGCCGTCTTCAGTTTCGGCCAGAAAGATTTGGATACGCTTTTCAGTGTGGGTTGGGTTCGATTGCGGGGTAGGCTGCTTGAGCAATATGGCTTCAATGGCATCGACGATTTTGCCCAATTGCTTATTGAAATTGTCGTCACTGGGATCAGTAAAATCACCGAGTATTCCTTCTTGGTGACTGGAATGCATAGGGAAACCGGATAATCCTTCCATGGGCTTCGGCCAATCGCGAAATGGAATATTGTTTAGCAGGACAGGGAGGATACGCTTTTCTTCACCGAACAACAGACCACCGGGACGGTCGGCATGATAGCGATGAAAAAAATCCAGCTCCTTTTGGCAATACGCGGATTTCTGATAGTTGCGGGAGTACAGGGCGAGGAATAAGGCCGAGGATTTTAAGCTGTTCTCGATGGCGACATCAAAGACGGTGTTGCCCTTTAGCTGGTCGTCACGCCAGATGCTTAATTTGTCGTAGGAACGTCGTTTGACCAACCAGTTTGCCAAGGCTTCGTGGAAGTCATCCACCCAACGATGACCCAACAAAGGCTGGTTGTCGTTATGGCTATAACTGATGAATAAGTCGTAGTCGTAACTGGCAATATGTCCCATCGTTGATACTGCCTTGTTGAATTATTTCGGGATGCTATTCCGAATAATTCAGCAGAGAATGTATTCGATATGGGGCCAGCTTCTCCCGCCCATTCAAGAAATCCAGTTCGACGACGAAGGCCAAGGCGGCGACTTCCGCGCCTAGGCTTTCCACTAGCTCGCAACTGGCTTTGGCGGTCCCGCCAGTGGCGAGCAGATCGTCAATGATGAGTACGCGGTCGCCTTTGCCTACCGCGTCCAAGTGTACTTCCAACGAGGCGGAGCCGTATTCCAAGTCATAATCGACCGAGCGGACATTGTAAGGGAGTTTGCCGGGTTTGCGCAGTGGCACGAAACCTAGGCCCAATTCACGAGCGACTAAAGCGCCAAAGATGAAACCCCGTGCTTCAACGCCGGCCACTGCCGTAATCTCTTCACCCAAAAAAGGATGCAGCAGTTGATGGACAGCCAGCAGCATCGTGGCGGGGTCGCGCAATAGCGGCGTGATGTCCTTAAATACGATGCCCGGTTTGGGGAAGTCGGGAATGTCGCGTATCTTGGACCTCAGCCGATCCATTTTAGTGCTTGCCCCCGGCTTTGGCGTGTTTTAGCGCGGGTTTGGCGTGAGGCTGGCGATCCAGAAAGGCTTGAATGGAGGCGGTTATACCATCGACATCCAAACCGCAAGCACTGAGGCATTCCTCACGGCTGCCTTGGGCGACGAAACGGTCAGGCAGACCTAGGTTCAGCATAGGCGGTAATTGACCCTGTGCAATCAAGAATTCATTAACCCCGGAACCCGCACCGCCCATCACGACGTTTTCTTCGACGGTGACGAGGCAATCATGAGTTTCGGCCAGTTTCAATATCAGTGCTTCGTCCAACGGTTTGACGAAGCGCATGTTGACCACGGTGGCATTGAATTTCTCACCCGCTATCAAGGCCGGTTCAACCATGCTGCCAAATGCCAGTATCGCAATGCCCTTGCCTTGGCGTTTGATTTCGCCTTTGCCTATTGGCAGTTCGTACATTTCTTCGACAAGATCAACCCCAGGACCCTTGCCACGCGGGTAGCGCACGGAAGCCGGTCCTTTATATTTGAAGCCGGTGTAGAGCATTTGTCGGCATTCGTTTTCGTCGGCGGGGGCCATGATGACCAAGTTGGGGATACAGCGCATGTAACTATAGTCGAAGCTGCCGGCATGGGTAGGGCCGTCCGGTCCCACCAAGCCGCCACGGTCAATGGCGAACAGTATATTCAGATTCTGCAAGGCCACATCATGGATCAATTGATCGTAAGCCCGTTGCAGGAAGGTGGAATAAATCGCCACCACCGGCTT
>CAIZGN010000544.1 GCA_903932505.1 Candidatus Hydrogenedentota bacterium | reverse complement strand
GGTCATAAGGTTGTCGATCCCGTTGTCCATCGGATTCAGGCAGTAGGTTCTTTCCCATCCATCCGGCAGTCCGTCTTTATCACTATCGTACCCATCAGGAACACCATCACCATCAGCATCTTCCAGACTGGGGTTGGTCTTGATGCTTCCGGTATATAGGAGATCCGGACAGGCGTCGGCCATCACGAAACCCATAACTTCATCATAGTCGTTAATACCATCAGAATCTGTATCTGGATTCCCTGGATCCGTAGGCGGACTAGAGAATATCTCTTCACGATTCGAAAGCCCATCACCGTCGGTATCTCCGTTTAGAGATTCCGGCGACGGGTCGTACGGATCCATCCCATTCTTCCACTCAAATGCATCGGGCAGACCATCAGCATCGCTGTCCAAATCCAAGTAGTTTGGAATCCAGTCTCCATCAAGATCGGCCGTACCTTCCACCCGATCAGGGATAGCATCGCCATCGCTATCCGTGTCCAAGAAGTCCGGAATGCCATCGCCATCTGGATCTCCCAGACCTTCAACGGCATCAGGGATACCATCGCCATCACGGTCGCGCTGATATTCCAGCAAGTTTGCCACGCCATCGCCATCAATGTCGCCTGCAGCCCCATTCACGCCTGCGGCCGAGTTCGGATTCATCCCATATGCGGTCTCCCAAGCATCCGGAATGCCATCGAGATCAGTATCTGTTCCTGCGGGCCCGAAGGCGGCCTCGATGGTGTCGGGTATGCCATCACTATCTGTATCCGTACCAAGCATGGCAGGGAAAAGCGGCAGATCGAGATTAGAGGACAAGGCTACAACGACCACGCCCATTTCCCCGGTGGGATACTTTACCAGCAAAGTAAAACGACCTTGGGGTAATCCGAGTATGCGGTATTGTCCGGCCTTGTCAGACGTGGCCACCAGCGGATCAATCTGTCCGCTTATCGTGCCTGCGCCACCCGACTGAAGTGAGCCGTCGCTTGCGGACATGGCAAAGGGCGAGCTCATGACCTCTACAGTAACGCCTCCAACCGGCACACCATTATTGGCAGTCGCGACACCCTGGATAATGGGCCCGTGGTCGCCCATGGGTAAATTGGTATCCGAGACCAAGCTGGTGAGCAGGTAGTTTTGATTGTTCGCACCCGGCGCTAGCGCCAAAAATCCACTTGAGCTAAGGGGTTGCGACTCATATCCGTCCTTACGCACGATGCCGCCATATTGCCCTACCGGCAGATTCTCGATGGTGTACCGGCCATAGGCATCCGTGTAGGTTATCGCATAACCGCCACCCAGAATAATCTCGGCGTTGGCCACGGGCATGGGTTGATAACCCGCTACGCTGGCGAGCACAAGTCCGGACAGGGATGATGTATTCGGCTCAAATGAGGCCGTTAACACTGGAACGGCAAAATCCACCGTCATGTTGTCTGCCACGTCCACCTGTCGAGTAATGGTCTGCATACGCACAGCGTTTCCATGAGTATCTGTCGCCAAGCCATCGGGGATAATCATGAAACTCTGCGAACCTGCGGGGACTTCGGTCAAAGCGAACCGGCCGTTCCGGTCTGTGGTGGTGTGATAGCTTTCCGAATGGGTACCCGGAGCGACAATCACTCGGGCGTTTTCCAAGGCCTTGTTAGTGCCGTCCGCCACCCTGCCGCCTACCACAAAAGTGTCGACCGGCAGATTGATTTCAATCTCCGTTTTCATGCGGCTGGGGTTCGCCATGCGGCCAGCCGGGCCATAGTTCACCTGCCCGAACTTGCGCAGGAATTGATTGTCCGAAAGATCCTTGGCCGCGAGCCAATAATGGCCCATTGGCAGGGTATCCATTCGGAAATAGCCGCGCGAGTCGCTGAGGGTGGAGGCGGCGACCACGGCAGTCCTATCCTGCCCCATCACCGCGCTCTGGTAATCAATATACGCCTTGACGGAAACGTTGGGGATCCATTGTGCACCATCGGTCGGCGATACGCCTACACGCCCAACAAGGCCCGGGGCAAAGACTTGGGCTGTGCAAACAGTACTCAAAGCACCGGTCTTGCGCAGCATTTGTGCCTCAAACTGATAGATACCGGGCATGGGCAGACTCAGGGCCACTGCCTTCAGCGCACTGGCCCCCGGGGGGAATAATCCCACCGCCGGATTTGTGGGTGCCTCACGCCACAGCATAGTGACGTTATTGAGCGCCAATACGAGTACATTTCGTGCTTCTGTAATATTCAGACCGCTATCGGTCGGTAGCTTGTCCAATGCGGAGAAATTCGCCAACAACTCGCGGCCAATGATCGTCAGTTCGTCGGTTGCATTGCCTCGGGCAGCAAGGAACGTTGTTAATTCTGCTTGCGTGATTTTCGTCGCATCCCCAGCAAGATTGGCCATTTGCGTGAACTCACTCTGGGTTGGCCGACTTTGTTGTGCCTCCGAAAAGGAGAGGCTTCCGTTGTTGTCGGTGTCCAGAATGGTGAAATTGGTAGCCAAGTAGCCAAGCACCGCTGTTTGCGCCGCAGGCAATCCATCAATGAGGCCCTGCAGTTCGGTCGCTGCGATCAAGCCATTGTTATTCCGATCCAGATACGCGAATTCAGCCAGAGACGGACGCCCTGGAGTGGTAGCTTCGGCCAGACTCAAACGCCCATTCGCACTGGTATCCAATTCGTTGAAGTGGGCAATGAGATAGGTTCTCATCTCAATAATCGATTGCAAGTCCCCGGAGGCAATAATGTCCTGCAACTCAGGGATCGTCAGACCATCGGTCTTGGTGTAATTCATTCTAGAAAGGTCAGCTTGGGTGGGGCGTACTGCCGAGATTTCAGCAATTGACAAGCCGCCAGAGGCATCGACATCGAGATCCAGGAATAGTGCAATGTAATAATCACCCACATACTGAGAAAGCGGATCAAAGACGCCCAGCGCCTGAAGTTCGTTTACCTGCAGTTCCTGATCGGCAGCTCCGCCGACTCCATCCGAGAAATCTAGGGCTGCAAAATTCGCCTGAATAATCAAGGTCGGCGCTTGAACTTCGGAAACCGTCAACTGGCCGTCTAAGTTTATGTCCAGCAGATCAAAAAGGTAGTATGGGCCACCATACGCAGGATCCCCGCTGGGGTCATAAATCTGCCGCGCAATGGTGGTCAAGCGCAGTATTTCCGCCGCCATGGCCACATCATCCATGAGCGGATCCGTCAATCGCTCCATAGAAAGCTCGTAGTTCGCATTCGGCCATAGTATGGCGAATTGTCCGCCGGTCGGCCGATCTGGTTGCGCCTCCAGAAAATTCAGCGACTCATCCTGGTTGCGGTCTAGCGCAACAAAGTCCGTCTGAAGCTGCGTCATAAGATCCAACCAGTCCTGAATAGTTTGTCCGGACATTTCACCAGAGGTGACCTCACCATCAAGATTGAAATCAAACAACGAGAACTGGCCTTGACCGATAATGAAGTTCTCAGGTAATCCCAAGGAGGCACTCAACGTCACGGTGTCATTCAGGGACTCAAGATCCACCCGGACAGGGGACAATTCGAAACTAAAAACTCCATCCGGCGTCTTTACCGGCGCGCCGCTCAGTTGCAGCGTTCCCGTGTCATAATTCCCGTCAATGGCCAAGGTCTGTTCGCCATCCACAAGGCTGTACCCTGCTACCGCGAGCTTGAAATTCCCCAAGGGTGCGTCTGTAATCGTAAAATAACCCGTGGTATCGGTCACGGCACTATAGCTGAAGATGTAGGGGGGCGCGGGTTGCACAAACGACGGATCCACCAAACCCACGCGCACTCCGCTCGCCGGGGACAGATCCTGACCCCATATTATCTGTCCGGACAAGACTGGCCCTACGCCACCCTTCCGGATCATCTGGAAATCTTGAGTATTATCCCCTGGTGCCACTTCCACATCCGGTACGCGGGTCATCTCGAATTTGTCATGTTGAATATGCACTACATACCGGCCCACGGGCACTTTGGCAAAACGGAAATACCCAAGAGCGTCACTGTTCGCGACAGCACCTGTTCCCAAGGTGATGCGGGCACCGGGGATTGCTTCTCCGGTCTGCGCCAAGGTCAGATGCCCGGACAGAGAGGCTGTGCGCGAATCCTCCACCATGCTGACGTCAATAGAGGGCATCTCGCCTTCGTTCGCATTGGAAATCTGGATATCCCGTAGCTCGGTTCGATAACCCGGCTTGAACAATTGCATCATCCAAGAGCCTTGGCGCACCTGATTTAACGCGAAATTACCACTTGCATCCGTCGAATCACTTGTAAGAACGTTGACACCGGAAATGACGGAGAAACTGGCCCCCTCCACCGGGCGACCTGTGATCCGGTCTACCACATTACCGGTGACTCTGTCGATATTGGGTCGGGACATACCCCAATCGCGTTTGCTATTGGACGCATTGAGGGGAAGACGTTCAATACTGGACTGCAGGAATTCCGGATCCTTGGACCAGACCATGAACAGGTCTGTCAGTCCAAAGTTAAGGTTTTCCAAGGTATAGTTGCCCTTGGAATCCGTAAGCGTCAGGTCTGCCGGTTCATTACCCCGAGCACAGGCGCGATTCAGGGCGGTGTTGGGATCACTGACGATCCACCATGGACCACTGGAGGGCAAGTTGTATTTGGAGGCGCTGATCTCCATACCATTGCCACCACTAGAGATAATTTGCCACGCACGGCATCCGGTATCCACCATGTAAAGACCGGTTACCTCTTGGGAGCACCAATTGGCACCGGGATCGTTGGAACCTGGTCGCACATTCACGGTTGAAAAGACGCGCCACACATGGTTAGAGGATTCAGTCTGCTCCTGCTCCGCTGTGGCCGGCAGCTCATCGCACGTCGACAGATCACTGTTCCACCAGCAAAGCGAAATATCTTGAGATGGCCCCGAGGCAATGGTGGCCGGCGGATTCGCCGCATTTTCCAAGCCCTGCAGCGCGTCTTCCTCGCTGCCATAAACCATCATACGCACGCCAGGAATCGTCTCTACGCCACCGGAAGGCAGCGTATATACGGACCCGTACATGCCGGGGACATCCACCACAATGACTTGATCCTCATCGTCTTCGCCACCGCCCGTGTATTGCCCATCAGATACCCGCAACCGGAATATGTAGCGTCCGGGTTGTGGAAAATACAGGGCAATCAAGGGCATATCTTCCGAGCGGGCCGGGAGCAGACCCAGAACGGGATTGCTCGGATCTTCCCGCCAGCTGTACTTCAGCGAATTGCCTAGGGGCGAGTAGCTCGCGGTGGCATCAAGGTCAACCGAATCCCCCATTGTGGAAAGCGTGAGGTGGTTTTGATACGACTGCCCGTTCAAGCCAGCGCTCAAGGAGGCAACAGGGCGTTCCGAATCGGATGCGCCCAAGGATACCATCACCCCTATCACCAAGGAAGCGGGTTTGCATCCAGGTGCATCGCCAGCGGGAACGGTCTGGCTGATGACCGAAGCCGCCGGCACCGTTTGACTATATCCAGATCCCACAGACAGAGACCATGTCGTCTTGTTTGTCGCGTTCAGCCCCGTAATAGTTGCCTCCGCGGTAGCCTGAGTAACGCCCGTCAAAGCGGGCACCTGATAGCATCCGGCGGCCGCTTGAACCCCCGCTACCGTGGAACTCAACAAGGCATCGCCAAGCGAAACCCCAGGAAGGGCCGTGGCCGACACCGCACCCAGACAAAGCAGGGCCAAACCGACGACAACGGCATTCCTCCATCGGAAACTTCCTGAGTCGCGGGTCCTTAACAGGTGACCCTCATTAGCGCCGCCGACCTTACCAGACTGTTCCATCTTGCACACGTAAATACTCATGGAGTAAAACCCCTCTCTAAAATTCTAGAGATACACACGCCGCACGCCCCGCCACAACACGGAGCACACATCGGCAACCAATTTTTTCCATCGTCACCATACTACGGAACCGCCTATAAAATGTCAAGAAATTTCTACGCGCCTATGGAGTGCCGCTAAAGATGCTTAATTCCGCTAGCCCGGGGGGGGGGCGATGCCCTGCGTGGGCCGGAATGTGAACCAAGTGCCGAGGCCAAGCGGTCTTCTGGCTGCGCTAAATTTGAAAACGTGCACCCCGTTTGCACATTATCTGTAGGCTGTGTTTGTGTTCCGTCTTTAAGTGGTCGCATGCTGGGAGTTTCTTGGTTGATCGGTTTCACCCGAATAGAGCGTGGGAATATGGTTATCCTGGCGCGGAGCGATTGCGCTGAGCGTGTTGCCGACGCCATGTCGGACAGCCAGTTGTGCCGCCCCTCGGGCAAGGGGGGCCGTGGTGATTTGTTGCGCTTTGACTGTGCGGGTGGCACAGGACTCATCCGCCGGTATCAGCGGGGGGGTGCGCTACGGCATGTGGTCAAGGACGCATACGTCTTTATTAACCGCCCGTTGCGTGAGTTTGTGCTGCACCGGCACCTTCTGGCCACAGGACTCGATGTCCCGCCGCTGCTGGGGGTGTGCTGGTCTCGTTCCGGTCTCATCTACCGGGGCGCGATAGCCACGGTGGAAATCGACGGGGAAGATCTTCTCGCCCATCTCCAGAAAAATCCGGATGACCGACAGACGCTGCAAGCCTGCGGTCGCCTTATCCGTCACATGCATGACCTTCGTCTGTGGCACGGCGACCTTCAACTGAAAAACATTCTGGTGGGGTCTTCGGGCTTGCTTCTGATCGATTTCGACAAAGCGCGACTGCTGCCTCGGCTGACTCCGCAACAATGCGCGCGCAACCTATTCCGGCTGCGTCGTTCCTTTGAAAAGCACCGTTTCCCGCTGGAGTACTTTGAGGATGTGTGCGCGGGCTACGGGGTGCTGGCGGTGTCCGCGTGGGTAGACCGACTTTACGAGGTGAAGGGTCGCTGCTCGGACTGGGCCGCCCGGAGGCCACGCCGATGAGCGATACCCTGAACAGCGCATCGGCCAAACCCGTACGAACGGGATGCAAGCGCGTGTGGTGCCGCGAGGGTGTGCCCCCGGAACGCATGATCGAGGCCCTGACCCAACCCGGCGAAGTACTGAAGACCTCCAAGAAATCAGCCGTGCGGCGTGTGGGGCGCTGCGTCATCAAGGAAAGCACCGAACGCGGATTGGCCGCCCTCATCAAGCAAACCTTCCGGGGCGCGCGTTACCGGCGGGCCTGGCCTGCGGCACGTTTTCTGGAGGAGCATGGCATCGGCGTACCGGCCGCGTGGGCCTTTATCGAGCATGGATTTATGGGGATCGTGTGGCGGCGGACCCTGATCTCGGAGTATCTCGACGGTTTCCGGAATGTGGAGCAGTTTCTGGCGACCTTGATTCAGCAGGGCGCGGGCCACGACACGTTGGCGCTGTTTTTTGACGCGATGGCCGATGCGGTGAACGCTTTCAGCGCATCCGGCGCGTTTCACGAGGACCTTTCCGGCAAGAACCTGTTTACCCGGGATGGACAGCATTTCCGCTTCATCGACCTTGATGCCGTCGTGATCGGCGTGGAGTACAGTCTGGAAAAACGGATGCTCAATCATATCCAGCTATACGATTCCTTCTGCGACCAGGTTTCCGACCATCTCTTGGTACCCTTCATCACCCGAATGCTGCCCCCGGGCCAAGACCCGCGCGTATGGATGCCCAAGGTGCGGAAAGGCCAAAAGGCCCGCCGCTTGCGCACCGAAAAGAAATGGGCGAAGCAAGGAAAACTGTTGGGGTGAGACCCATGCACGCTCTCGGCAATGCTGTCGAACTCCACCCCCCCGTGCATTCCCGGGAAATTGCGGCCGTCCTCGCTCTCCTGTCCCTGAGTCTCGCGCTCGGGCTGCCTCATCTGAACGGACCATGCCTGTGGCACGATGAATTGGTTCAGGTCTATGTCGCCAAGCACATCGCCGCCCATGGTTGGCCCGCCCTGCCCAGTGGCACGTTCTACCCCAGCTCAATGGCTTACAACTACCTTTTGGCCGGGGTGGTGGCACTGTTTGGTGACGGCCCCATCGCCGTGCGTGCACCGTCCGCTTTTCTCAGCGCACTCAATGTGCTGCTGACTTATTTGTTGGTCCGGCGTTTGACGGGACGCAATGTGGCACTGGTTGCCGCGCTTCTGCTCACCGTCTCCCCGTGGCAGGTGGCCTGGTCCCGGGAGGCCCGCTTTTATCCCTTGCAGATGACGGCGTATCTGCTCTGTCTGCAGTGCGCTTGGGGGGGCTTCGAAGCGCAGACGCCCGCGAGTACCCTCAAAAAGGCTGCGCTGGCCATCGCCGCCTACGCGCTCGGTATGCTCACCTCTTTCCACTCGGCGTTGTTTCTGGGCACCATCGGCGGGTACGCCGTGGTGATGGGACTCTTTGGACGCAGCCTGAGATCGCGATGGACCGCAACGGTTCTGCTCTGCGGCGTCACGGGCCTGCTCACCCTGCTTGCCCTCTGGTTCAATCCTAACCCAGCGGACCGTCAGGCGGTCTTTCAAACCGGTTTGGGCGGTACGCTGGTCGATGCCCAGCGTGCCGACCGTTTTTTTTACCTGCACTGGATGAACAATAATCTCAGCACCGGATTTTTCCTTCTGGCCTTGCTGGGCACGGTCGGACTCTTGTTGCGCGAGCGAAGCCGGGGCCTTTTCCTGACACTGGCCTTTTGGGTACCCGTACTCGCGCTGACCTTTCTCATCGGCTATCGCCGGGAACGCTTCATGTTCTTCGCCTTTCCCGTCTACTGCACCTTGGCGGCCTATGCACTGGTTTTGCTGGCTCCATGGATGGCACGCTTCCGGCAGTCTTGGCGACACGGGCTGGCCGCCTTGGTTCTGTTTCTGTTCTTCTGCCGATTGGCCATTTCCGGGGTTGCGCTGGTGCAGGACTCCTTGAATACCGCCGGTGGCGCGGCCCTCACGCTGGCAAAAAAACATCCGCAGTGGGAGAAGCCAAGTGCCTACATCCGCACCCACCGCACCGATCAAGCGGTGCTCACCACCACCTATCTCAACGCACTTTACTATGTGGGGAGCGCGGATAATTGGTTCCCCAACCGCTACCAATGGTGGGAAGGGCCGGAATCCGGTCTTAAGGGGCTGGGGTCGCTCGAGGAATTACAGGCCTTTGTGCGCGAACATCCGACCGGCTTTTTCATTGCGGAATACGAGCGTTTTGAAAAATGGAAGGGCCACACCCAGCTCAAGGACCTAGCCCGCGAGTTCAACTGGATACAGGCCAACATGGAGCGCATTGACGAGGCATGCAGCGAGGACGTGGCGCTCTACCGATGGCCCATTTCCACCCCGAAATCCCAATAGCCACCCCGCATCCGCGTGTGTGCTATAATCCTCCCCCAATAACCGTCGAGGAATGTCGCCATGCCTTTTTCACGTCGCAGATACTGGATTATGACCATCCTGATGCTCGGGATGACCGCCGTGGTATCCGGCGAGGAGTCCAAAATGCGTGACCCGTCCACTTACCTCACCCCGGAGAATCTCAAAAAAGTTGAGGCGGGCGAAATGGCCACCCTCTTTGACCGGAACAAGGAAGGCGGAAAATCGGCTGGACAGGGCATCGTTATCGGCCTCATCAATAAGCCCATGGACGCGGTATGGAAGGTTCTGCTCGACGTCAATGCCCATCCGGAATACATGCCGCGCGTCGTGAAGACCGAGGTTTATGACACCGGTACCGAGGAAATCGGCGTCAAGGAAACCCTTAAGATCCTGTATAAATCGGTGTCATACCATGTTCTGCAGCGCAACGACGAGACCACGCACAAGAGCACGTGGCGTCTCGACCCGGGCAAGAAGAACGATATCGCAGACACCTATGGCTACTGGGCTCTCTTTCCGCACGGGGACACGCAGACCATCGCGGTATACGCCGTCCATGTGGACAGCGGCCTTCCGGTGCCCCAGATTGTGGAAGATTTTCTGGGACGCCAGGATCTCCCCGGCGTGGTGCGGGCGGTGAAGAACCGCACTGAATCCGACGGGAAGTATAAGAAGTAACCAACCGGTCGCCTTATTTCAGCACCACCTTCACTTTAGGGCACTTGAAATGCGCACCGGCACCCGGCGTAAGTTCCAGCCAATGCCGGGTGTGCTCCGGGGTGGACGGGTCAAAATCATTCACCAAACCCGAGAAGCGGAAATCCTTACCCGCCACCAAGGCCACCGGGGCCACATCCTCGGAACGGAAAACCGCCTCGTACACCGTCCGACGACCATCCTGCTTCACCCCCAGCTTTATCTCCGGGATGACCTTCTCCACATCCACGATGGGGGTCTTGGTCAGAAAAACCTGCGGCCCGTTCTTGCTCAGACTGAGGCTGTAAATCCACTCGCCCAACCACATTTCGATACTGTCTGAGGTCCATACCAAATCGCCCGCGTAGGGCTGGGAAAACTCGTTGTCCTCCACCTCAAACGCCATATAGAGGTGAGCATCGTCCCACATCATTCGCACCGAGGCCTTGAGATCGTTGCCATCGGCTGGGTCCATGTTGAAACCATACGACATCACGGCCGCAGGCACACTCCCCCACTCTTCCAAAGAACCATCCGGGGTCACCGGCCCGGATGCATGAACAGCTTCCATCACGGGAATCAGGTCGAGCGACTGTTTCGCTTCGATTTCCGTACCGGGGCGGGTGCCGGGCAACTTGATGATCATGCCGGGAGCCGGAAAACGCACCGCGTCGGGCGAGTCGGCCGACAGATGGAACCGCAGCGACGAGGTCGCACCTGCCGCCAAGGTAAACGGCACCGAGGCCGGATCCACATGCCAGCCCTTGGGGGTATCCCACTCCAACTTAGAGGTCACGTTGTCGGACAGGGGGTTCTTGAGCGTCACTTCGACATTACGATCAAAAGGCGAACCATAGACCCATTCAACAGCCTCCGTCCGGGCAAAATCCTGCACCAGGCGATAGCGCTTCACGCTGTCCGGGGTGATGACGTCCTCCGGTAGAATGCTGCCGGGTTTGACGACCGCCCACGTGACCTCTTCGCCACGCACCCGCACCCAGAGATAATGGAAGAAGCCACCTTCTTCCTCCACTTCCGAGGTTTCAGCGCCACCACCGCCAGTAACGATGTAACGCACCCCGTCGCGCTCCCCGAAATTGGTGTACATGTGCTCATGTCCCGCGAAGACCACCCGCACTGGATGGCCTTTCAGAATTTCAGCCACTTTCGCCCAGCCCTTTTCATAATTCGACCGGAAAATGGGCTTGTGAAAGAACAGGAATATGTTCTTGGCCTTGGTTTCATCCAGTTGCTTCTTCAACCAGTCGAGTTGATCCTGCGAGAACTCGTCCAGATAACCGATCTCCTCGGTGTTCAGGGCGATAAATCGGGAATTGCCATAGTCAAAGGCATAGCGCAGCGGGGCAATCCGCTTCTCGAACATGGAGTTCGTCTCCTGCTCCTCCGTGACATCGTGATTCCCCACCAGCGGGAAAAACGGGGCCTTCGAACCGCCCACCGCCTTTTCGAACTCGTTCCACATGGCCGCAAATTGGTCCTTGTCCCCGCCGAGGACCAAGTCACCCACATCAAGCACCAACGAGGGGTTCAACACGTTCCACTCGCGAATCATCTGGTAGAAGGCCTCCGGCAGGACAATGGGCACCGCCGACCGCGAGTCCCCGCAAACCACAAAATCGAATTGGTCGGGGCAGGAAGCTGGATGTGCCTGCAAATCCGCCAACGCCTTCTCAGCCAGCGTTCCGGCCATACTATTGAAACCTGCACCCACGGCCAACAAAGCAATCGCACACGAAATAAATGTTTTCATGGCTTTCATATCTCCTATAAGGGAACCGCAAAACGCGGCACCAAGTTTCGATTATCATACAGGATACCCAGAGCACCGCCGCAAGACACGCTTCGCCCCCTGGTTGATAACCATCCCCCCCAAAGCCTACCATAAAAAAATGGACCACCCAAGCAGCATAATTCCCGGAACCACCAGCATCCCCGGAAACATCACCCCTGGGAGCGCCGGCATCCCTGCCGGCAGACCCGGCACCATCCCCGAAACTACCAGCATCCCTCCCAACAAACGACTCAGACGAGAAAGCCGGCAGAGATGCCGGCGCTCCCAAGAACAAAGCTCTATCTCTATAAGGAATTTATTGCGATGAAATTAACACTGGCCCTTCTGCTTGTTTTCTGCAGCGTCGGGGTTGCCGAGGATACGGCATCATTCAACGCTCAGGTCGTGGATGATTTCCGCTTACAGGCCGTGATGCGGCTGGCCGACTCTAAGGGCGCCAAGGGATTGCCACAGGAAGACGCGGCAGGTGGTTGCGACGGCGTGATCAACGGCCGTTGGGGATTTCACACGGGGGAGGAAAAGCAGCCGTGGTGGCAGGTGGATCTGGGAGAGTCGCGGCCCCTTGGTCTTGTGCGCCTCTGGAACCGCTGTGATGCGGCGGATCGTTGCAAGGGCTTTCGTCTGGACCTCTCCGCAGACGGGAAAGACTGGAAAAACGCCTACACCCACGATGATCGTATCTTTTTGGGTTTCACGGATCAGAAACCGCTCGAAATACCAATGAACAGTGTGCAGGCCCGTTTTGTCCGCATTCAATTGCCGGGGCCAGGTTATCTCCACCTTGATGAGGTTGAAGTCTTTGGCGAGGGGGCCGATGCGAAAAAAAACTGGGCGCTGGGAGCGAGTGCCAATCAAAGTAGCGCATCCCAATGGTCCCAGCGCGCCTATGCCCGGCTTGCGCCCGAGGCGCAGTTGAGCAAGGAACAGATAGAGCAGTGCTGGGCGCAGCGCAACCACGTATTGCAGGAGCCGTTGCTCGATTTTGACACACTGCTTTTCGTGAAGCGGGTGCCGGGGAGTTTCAACCACATGTCCGACCAGAATATCGGATGGTGGTCACGGCCCGGAGGCGGGATTTACCTCCTGCGGAACTTCAAAAGCGGCACACCCTCCTTGCAGTGCATCAGCGAGGCGTTTGACGCGCCGGGGAACTTCCTAGACCCCGAGGTTTCCTACGACGGCACGAAAGTCCTCGTTGCATGGTGCCGATATTACCCCGGTCTGGCGGAAAACCCCAACAAACTGGACAAGAGCGCGCTGCCCGAGGATTCGTTTTACCATCTCTACGAATTGGACATCCCAGTCGATCCCGCATCCAAGGAAATCCCCAAACCCAGGCGGATCACGCAGGGAAAGTACAACAACTTCGAGGGCCGGTATTTGCCCGATGGCAAAATCGTTTTCCTTTCCACCCGCCGCACCCAAGCCGTCCAGGTCGGCATGCAGAGCGCGGCACTTTCGATGAGCAACCCTGAATTGCCTGAAGTTTATGTGCGCTGCGGTGGCGGCCCGGAGCGGCCCTGCGCGGTCTATACGCTACACACCATCCAACCGGACGGCACAGGACTGTGCGCCATTTCCCCCTTCGAGATGTTTGAGTGGACCCCCAGTGTCGCCAATGACGGTTCCATCCTCTATTCCCGCTGGGACTACATCGACCGATGGAACATGCCGTACATGAGCCTGTGGAACATCAACCCGGACGGCACCAACGCGCGGATTGTCTACAAAAACTTCACCGAATCGCCGCATTGCACCTTCGAGCCGCGTTCCATTCCCGGCTCAAACAAGATAATTTTCACCGCGAGCGGACATCACGCGCAGACCATGGGCAGTCTGGTGCTGCTCGATCCCTCGGTGAATTCCGAAGGCACCTCCCCCATCACGCGCCTCACACCGGAAGTCTGCTTCCCGGAAATTGAAGGATGGTCGGCCTCCTACTATGCCAACCCTTGGCCGCTGTCGGAAGACCTTTATCTGGTGTCGTGGGGCCCGGAAAGCACCCCGTCCCAGTCCTCTTCGCGTGCCCCCAATGGCATGGGGATCTACGCCTTCCGCAAAGACGGCGTCAAAGCGCTGCTGTATAAAGATCCGGATATCTCCTGCATGAACCCGATTCCGGTTCGTCCGCGCACCAAACCGCCCGTGATCGCAAGTCCGGTGAAGTGGGACGGCCCGCAAGAAGGCACTTTCCTGCTCACGGATGTGTATCGTGGACTCAAGAAAGCCGCGCCGGGTAGCATCAAGTCGCTGCGGCTGGTCGCGGTGCCCCCGAAGACCCACCCGATGATGAATTTCCCATCGATGGGCGTGGTGGGTGATGACCCCGGCAAATGCGTGATCGGCACCGTGCCCGTCGAAGCCGATGGTTCCGCCTATTTCCGCGCGCCCTCTGGCGTGATCATGTTCTTTCAGGCATTGGACGAGAACGGCATCGCCATCCAAACCATGCGCAGCGCGACCTACGTCCAACCGGGACAGCAGGCCAGTTGCTCGGGTTGTCACGAACAGCGGCACAGCGCACCCGAACCACGCCTGTCGCTCGCGGCCAGCCGAGGCCCTTCCAAGATCACCCCAGGCCCCGAGGGCTCCTGGCCGCTGCGTTTCGACACGCTCATCCAGCCCGTGCTCGACACGAAGTGCGTGTCCTGCCACCAGCCCGGCGGTAAAGCCGAGAAACGCGATCTCCGCCCCGAGAAGGCCTACGAATCACTGGTCACTTTCGGGCCCGGAAGCTTGCGCGAACACGTGAATGCACGCTATCGCGCGGGACGCTCCGAAGAAGGCGCGGGTGCTGCACAATCGAGCCCGCTGCTTGCACTCCTCGATACGCCCGCCGGTCATCACGGCGTGCATCTTTCCAAGAGCGAGCGTGAGCGCTTCCAGACCTGGCTGGACACCTACGGGCAACGCCAGGGATCCTACAGTCACGAACAGGAAGACGAGTTGCGGGAATTGCGCCGCCAATGGGCGCCCCTGCTGGCCGAACGCGCCAGCGAGGCCGCACTGGCAGCCGCACACGAGTAACGGGTTATCGAATTCAGGAATACGCGGGCTCTGGCGCAACGTTGTAGCAATTACAGGCAATATGTCTACCGCTAAAGCAGACAAAAGGAGAACTCCCATGGCCGCGATTGGCAATGAATTTATGTGGATGAAAACGTTGCGGGGTTTCACCCTGGGCATCATCAAGGATCTGTCGCATGAGCAGCTGCTGACGATACCGACAGGTTTTAACAACAACATCCTGTGGCAAATCGGTCACCTCTTGTACGAGCAGTACCAGTTTTTCTACGGGTTTACCGGACAGCCCCTCCCCCTGCCGGAAGGCGGCGCGGAAGCCTACAAGGCCCTGTTTGACAACGGAACCAGCCCGAAAACCTGGGAAACACCTCCGGATGTGGCGGGTATTCTGGCGGAATTTGCCGCCATTTCCGACACCATCATCGCGGATGCGAATGCGGGTAAGTTTGACGGGTTTCAGGGCCGGGAACTGCGCCCCGGGCTGCTGTTGAACGACATCAACCATCTGGCGGCCTTCCACTGCGTGCATGAAGGCATGCACATGGGTGCCATCAAGGCGATCAAGGCCTTTGTTTGATGGTTCGCTACGACAATGTCTTCTGCATGCGCTGTATCGCCAGCAGTAGCGTGACCAGCCCCAGCACAAACAGGGCGAGCATCTGCGGCCAAAGCAGATCCGCCCCGATCCCCTTGAGAAAAATGGCCCGTATGATGACCAGCACATAACGCATGGGGTTGAGGAATGTCAGCCATTGCACCGGCGCGGGCATGTTCGCAATGGGAAAGACGAAGCCGGAAAGCAGCATAGCGGGATTGAAAAAGAAGAAGGTGCTCATCATGGCCTGTTGCTGGGTATGGCACAGCGTCGAAATGAGAAGTCCGATTCCGATCACGCTCATAAGATAAAGGTTGATCCCGCCGAATAAAAGCCACAAACTGCCCCGGAGCGGCACTTCAAACCAAAACACCGCCACCAGCACGATCAGCGCGACATCCACATAACCGACTATCACGAACGGGATGGTCTTCCCGAGGATGAACTCAAATTGCCGGATGGGTGTGGCGATGATCTGTTCCAAAGTTCCGATTTCTTTCTCACGAACCACCGCCATACTGGTCATCATCAGGGTGATAATGGTGATGAGTGACGCGATGACCCCGGGAACGAAGAAATTCCGGCTTTCCAGGTTGTCGTTGTACCAGGCGCGGGTTTGCAACGCCACCGGCTCGAGATTCCGAATCGGGCCGCGAAGGTGCGTGAGGCGCTCCACCAATTTGCCGCGTGCAAAGGAACGAATCACCCGCCCCGCGTAATCGCCCGCCACGCGGGCGGTATTGGAGTCAGTGCCATCAATAATCATCTGTAACGGCGCGGTATGCCCCGCGTCCAGTGCCGCGCCGAATCCCCGTTTGAAGCACAGCACCATCCGGGCTTCTTCCCGGTCGAGCATCCGCGTCATCTCCGCATCCTTTTCGACGTATCCGGCGAGCTGGAAGTACTCGGACTGCACGAACTTCGCGACCAGTTCCCGGCTGGCGATACTGTGGTCCTCGTCCCATATGGCCAGCGGCACCGCGCGCACGTCCGTGGACACCGCATAACCGAAGAGCAGCAATTGCACGACCGGCGCGACGAGGATAATGCCGCGCATGCGCGGGTCGCGGAAGGTCTGCAGAAACTCCTTGATTACCATTTGACGGATGCGGTCGAGCACGCGCGTCACCTCAACTTCTTTTTGAAGAATAAAATCGACAGGAATATCAGCACGGCACAAAAGGCGGCCAGGAGAAGGATTTCCCGCCCAAGCACCTCCAGTCCGACGCCTTTCATGTAAATGCTTTTCATCAGCGTGACAAAATACCGGGAGGGCACGATGTAGGTGAGAATTTGAAGCGGGCGGGGCATGTTGCTAATGGCAAAGGCGAATCCGGAAAGGAGGAAGGCCGGGAGAAAGGTCGTCAACAACGCGCCTTGGGTTGCCAGCAGTTGATTGCGGGTCACAATGCTGATAAGTATCCCCTGCGCCAAGGCGACGAAAAGGAAAAGTGCGGCGGCAAAGAAGAGCAGCGTGACACTGCCGCGCAGCGGAACAGCGAATGCAAACTTGCCGAGCAATACGGCGAGCACCATGTTGACCATGCCCAAGCCGAAGTAGGGCACCAGCTTTCCCAGCACGAGTTCGGCACCGCGCACAGGTGTCGACGCGAGCTGCTCCATGGTGCCGCGTTCCCACTCCCGGGCAATGGTAAGCGAAGTGAGCAGGGCGGCGATCATGCTCATGATCACCGCAATGATGCCGGGCACGATGTTGTTCTTCGATTCCATTTCCTCGTTGAACCACACCCGCGTGTCCACGGATACAGGTACGCTAATAGGTTTGGCACCGACCCGCCTTGCCGCCTTGATCATGACCCGCTGGCTGTAATTGTAGGCCGCCATCTCGGCATAGCCCAACGCAATGGTCGCGGTGTTCGAATCGCTGCCATCGGCCAGTATCTGCACGTCGCAGGGTTGCCCGGCGGCAATACGCCGGGCAAAATCCTCCGGCACCACCATCGCCAGCACAGCCGCGCGCTCGTCGATGGCCCGCTCAATGCGGTCGTAGTGCGAGGGTGCCTCCCGCACGGAGAAATAGCGAGAGCTCGCGAATTCGGCCACAAATTCCCGGCTTTCCGGCGTATTGCTTTGATCCCAGATGGCAAGCGGAACCCGGTCGACATCCAACGTGAGCGCCCAACCGAAGAGGATGAGCTGGAACAGCGGTATGGAGATCGCCATGCTCATGCTGCGCCAGTCACGCACCACATGGATGATTTCTTTGCGGGCCACCGCGCCGATACGCCGGATGTTCATCGGGTAGGCTCCACGGCGGCGAAATCGCGGTCATGCGCCTCCACCAACGATACAAAGACATCCTCCAGCGAAGGTACAATGCGTTCCACCCGCTGTGGTTCGATGCCGTTTACCCGAAGTGCCGCCTCGATCCGCGCGCAGATGGTGTCCTCCGTGCGGGCCACCACATGCAGGCCATGCCCGAACAAGGCGGTCTCCTGAACTCCCTCCAGCGTCTGCAAAAAGTCCATGGCGTCCTGCGGTCGGTCGCATCGCACGTCAATGACCGCATCCTGCAT
>CAIZGN010000543.1 GCA_903932505.1 Candidatus Hydrogenedentota bacterium | reverse complement strand
CGTCAAAGACGGCGGTGATTTGGCCGTCGTCGGCACCGATGGGGGTGTAGGTTAGCGACCAAGTATGCGGTGTCGCTGTTGAGAAGGCTAGGGGTGTCATCTCCCCCGCTCCGGCCTGCGCAAGGTGAAAGCGCTGCTCGACAACGTGCCGCCGAAAGACCGCATCCTCACCATCAACTGCTGGAACGAGTGGACCGAGGGCAGCTACCTCGAACCGGATACCCGCCAGGGCATGGCGTATCTGGAGGCGGTTGCCAGGGTTTTCCGCGACGCTGAGTAATCCACCCTAAATCCCGTGAAGTGCGGGCATCGTCTCTGAACCCGGTCCAAAGACGTTCGGCACCATAGGGCACTTAACTCAGATACCTGTATCGGTTATGGCAATCGTGGGGGCCTTGGGCAGATCCTTGTCTCTTTCCAGACTCCAGGCTTCCGCCTCCTGACATCGTTGAAGTGCACAGTCGAGCAAACCCGACGGAAACAGTTCTTGCGGCTGGCACTTCGCCACATGACGCGCGAAATCTATAGCCCCGAATGGATCGGAAGGTATCTTAAAGTACCTTGTAAGAGTGATTACAACCGGGTCACGCGGATCCAACAATGCGCCCGGCGGATAGTAACGATACCGGAAGGCAGCGAATTCCGCCACCAGTGCAACGGCGTCCGCAAATACTTGGCTGCCGGGAGTCACCTTGCCGGAATTCCAATAGGGGACGAGATCCGCGGGCAATTCGGGAAAAAACGGCGGATCATCATCGGCGCGAGGACGAAGGTGAATGTTGGACAAGAATTGCGTGAGGGCTTTTTCCTCTTTCGTAAGAACCGCCTCCTTTTCGGAGTGGACGGTTAGCGAAGATCTATTCCCACGCCAGGCGCTTGCCATAGCATCCGTGACGCCCGGATTCCCCGAAAAGTCCGCCCAGCGCAGCGCAGGCCCTATGAACACGCCCTCCAAGCCCGCGAGTCTGTTTCGGTCGGCTCGCAAGTACCGCAACTTGGGAAAGGCCCGCAGATCGGGCAGTTTCCCCAGCTCGCACCCGCTCAACGTCAACTCGATCAATTGCGGCAACGCGGACAGTTCGGAAACATGCGCAAGGGAGGCATCGAAGATCCGGAGCACCCGCAGGTTTTTCATCGTTCCGATACCCGACAGGTCCACAGATTCCCCTGGCGACAACCACAGAATCTCTACTTGCCCCAGCAACTCGACCGTCAAAGGCCCACTTTGGTCTAAGGATTCCAAGGCGGCCTTCTCCAGCACAGGGTTGTCTATGACGCCCGCAAGCGCACAAAAAGGCCATAGGCACACCAAACACCAACACATCGTAATTCTTAGTGCTGTATTCATTGTATCTGTCCTTTCTTTCAGTCAGTAGACTGTACTCACGGCATCATCGTGTCGCGACCAATGTTCACGCCATCTTTTCGCCAGCGATCCCAATCCGGATCGGCGCTTTCCGCTGAGTTTTCGGCTGCACTGCGAAATGTTACGGAAGTGGGCGTCAGATTGTATTCCGAGGAAGCGCCACAGGCCGCGGTAACCGAACGATTTGCCAAAGAAGTAAAACTTGCGGCAAAAGAGCCTATCTCGTCGGCATGACAGCCTTCGAGAAAAAATTTCAGATACGTATTCGGTAGCGGCGTAATGAACTTAATAGATTCACTTGCAACAAGTGTACTCAGATCGCTCAATTGCCGTGCATCAGCATGATCACCTGCAATCTTCTGCCCGTAGAAACCTGACTGTGGAAAAACAGGGTAATTCCCCACAAATCCTCCGCCATGGCTGATTCCGTCTGGGGAATGATAGTGCCACGCATGAGAAAAGACGTAAAGATTCCGAATGCCGTGATACTCCAGGGTCGCTGCGGCAAGTCCTTCCAAAAACTCCTTTCCAGTGGCAAAGGGAAACTTGGGGCGACTAAGCCTGTCAGCGTATCCAGCAAAATACGAATGTGATGTAGCATACGCGCTGACATCGACGCCGCATTCCCTAAAATATGCGGTCACGCTCTTGTTTCCATTCATCACGACCTGGCGATCCTCGTGAACAGAGGTTCCGTCGCCATCCCAATGATCCAACTCGCACCCGGCGTGCGCCGCCGGTTCTATGACGGCGGTCACGCCAGCGGGGTACCAGTGGGTCGTGGCTGAAGGTGGGTTGGTGTCATTGCGTGGGCACCCCATCCGCGTAATACTAAGTTCATAGGTCACGGCCCGCGCATTGACCTACACGACTAATCCCATAGCGACACCTAACAATACATTACGACTTAGCATGTTTAGTTCCTCCTTTCTCGTATACCATGTGCCCTCTTGAGGTTTCTCTCTCCAAAACTTGGTTCTGACCAAATCCACAGTTCAGCCGGGTACTCATATTATATTATTCATTCCCTCTTTTTGGGCAACGCTCGTCTTGCCGCGCAACCCGCCAGCGCGGCCACGCAACCGACCAAGCCCGCTGTGCTCACCAACGGCAATGAATCGCCCACATTGACGACCCATTGCTTCGAGACGGTGTTGGAATCTGTGGCCGTCGCCACGGTGAGCGTGACTGTGTACGCGCTGTTGGTGGCATAGGTGTGGACGGGGTTTCGCTCATGGCTGACGGGCGAGCCGTCGCCGAAATCCCAGGTCCAATTCGTGATGGGCGTCTTTGCGGTGGATTGTTCGGTGAAAGTGACCTCGAGCGGGGCGGCCCCGGCCGTGGGCGTTGCTGAGAACGCCGCGGTGGTGGGGAGAGCGTAGGTGTAGCGGAGATCGTCGAAATAGACGATCTGCCCGTTGCCGTCAATCCACGGCGTAATGAATCCGAACCGATTGAACCGGGCGCCAAGCGCTTTGTCGCCTGCCCTCAAAGGCAGCACGGCCGAGGCACTGCCGCATGTCAGCCGGACTTCGCCGTCTCCGCCATTGGCTTCGGGGTCATACTGCAACGTCCAATCGCGCGTTTGCGAGTCCGGATAGATTCTCGGCGGATTTGGGGGATACCCGCTGCTCCCGTCGCCGGTGGTGCGATAGCAGGGATACATGTAGAAACCTTCCGCCGAAGGCCCCTCGATGGCGAAGCCCACAAACTCCTTGGGCAGACCCATGTTTTGCGCGGGATTCACAGTGATGCTGCCTTCGGAATGAAAGAAACCGAAGAGCGTGGTGCTGTCGGACACGCCGCGTTTGAAGCATACTTTGCCGGAGGCCTCGAGACGACTCTCGAGGCTGAGGTCGGCGATGGAATCGCCGTAGTAGGCCAGGGTTTCGGGGTAGCGGCAATCCCCCCGGAAAAAGCGTCCGCCTATTTCACCGGCTATTGGGCCACCCGCAAATTGGGTGGGGCTGTAGCCGAAGGCAAAGCGGGGTCTTGTATCGTCGCTGAGATAGGAGGCGTGATTCTGAAAAGCATCCCAAGCGGGATCCGTGCCGGAGTCTTGGGCGGTTCCGTTGATGAGAAGGTCGTCGATCCAAAGATGACCAATATCGTCGGGGTGTTTGGGTACATTGAGCAGGCCGAAGTGGGTGAATGCAGCACCATCGGCGCGGTGTCCCGGACTGAGGTTGCAGGTGGCGGTGTATCCGTCAAAGACGGCGGTGATTTGGCCGTCGTCGGCACCGATGGGGGTGTAGGTTAGCGACCAAGTATGCGGTGTCGCTGTTGAGAAGGCTAGGGGTGTCATCTCCCCCGCT
>CAIZGN010000542.1 GCA_903932505.1 Candidatus Hydrogenedentota bacterium | reverse complement strand
GCGCACACCCGCCAACGGCAACCATAACCAGCGCCAAAGCGCCACACCAGAAAATATTACGATAGGACATGCATCCACCTCCGATTTCATTGAAGACATTCTAGCACAAGGCTCAACGGGGGTCAAAACTGGACCCGCGCCCGGGAAGTCCCCCCTGTTCAGTCCGGCAAACGCGCCGGAAACGGCGGGGGTGTTTCACTCCATACCAAGACGGTGCCTTTTCCCAGTTGCTTCGCCCAGTCCAGTGCCTGCTGCACTTTGGGAAGCAGCGTTTCCAGAGAATCGCCGTGTTCAGGGGCTTGCACGATGCCGCCGCTCATCGTAAGCGCCGCATCCGCAATGGTGTTGGACGCCTTGCCAAGCAGTTCCTGACTACGCTCCGCCACAATGCGTGCCCCGTCCGGTTGCGTGTCGGGAAGGCACAGCAGGAATGAATCCCCACAATAGCGTCCGGGGATGTCCACATAACGCAGCGAGTTCAAGATTACGCTCGAAAGGCAGGTCAACAGCAGATCCCCCATCGCGGGCCCATTGGCGGCGTTAACCTCGGAAAGACCCTCAAGGTCGAGCAGAAGAAGGCTTGCCGTGTGCTGGTAACGTTTGACACGCTCCAACTCAAGGTGTACCTCATCCAACAGGGTGGGGCGATTCAGCAATCGGGTAAGCGGGTCGAGACGAACCATACGCTCGTAGACAGATCGCCGAAGCAGAACCGCCTGCAACCGCGCCACCAGCATGACCGGGTCGAATGGCTTGGCCAGGCAATCATCCACACCGCTGCGCAACGCGTTCACCATGACGTCAGAATCGCCGCTGGCGACCAGATACAGAAATGGAATCTCGCGTGTGCTTGGGTTCATGAAGAGCTTGTCCCGCAGGGACATGCTTTCGTGGTCGGTTGAGGAAAGCGATGCAACCACGATATCGATCGGGCTGTCCTTGGCGCGCTTCAGCGCCTCCCAGGTGTTCGAGGCGACCAGCACTTGAAATCCGGCGCGAGTCAGGTAATCTCTCGCCACATTCACCACACTGGAATCACTATCCACCAGCAGGACATTCCTGCCTTCGGCACTTTGAATCATCTTGGTGTTCCTTCCAACCACATTTAAGTAACAGTGTACCGGCTTTGGCGTTCCCAAGCAAACACGTCCCTTTTCAAGGCACGAACCGTCTTCTCGGCGCTTGTTTGTGGGCTTTCAAATCTGTCACATTGTCCCCCTGTAAACTAGGTGACTGGAACGAAGGAAAGACGATGGCTTCGCAAAAATTGGAAAACTTACGGATCATTCTCCTTGCCGCCCTCCTTCTATCGCCCGTGTGCGGGGTGCGGGCGGAAGATCCGATTCCTGTCGAATCATTCTTAGAGCAGCAACCTCTCAAGGCGACCGACGTGCGACGGCATTTGTTCCGCCCCTATTCCGCCGTCAAACTCGACTATCTGGGCGGAAACTATTGCGAAAATCTCCTCGACAAACGCCTCAATATCACAAGCTACACGCATCAGGGTTTTGACAGCAACAGCTCGGATGCATGGCATCTTCAATTTCCGGATGACACGGCGCGGCTCGTCGAAGCCTTTGCATGGGAAGACCAGTATTCGGGCATCGCGCGTCTGGAATCGGTGCGGCGAATGATGATAGGGCTTCTGGCCGCCCATATCCCCGGCACACAGGCCTATCACTTTTTCAGGCATCGCAGCGGCGGAAAGACCTACCTCATCTTTGACGATTCGGCCGGTGCCCGGGAAGGACGATTTCTGCTCTCCACCTGGGGTGATGACATTCAGGGGGCGGTTAGTGTCGGTTTCCGCGCCCTCGAGGGTGGCGCGTGGTCGGAACAGAAGGATTTCACGTACAGCGACCTGCCGGAGAAGGCTGGTACGCCCGCTGTCGCGCGCTCACCGCAATCGTGGAACGAGTCGCCGTATACCTTTGCGCGAACCTTCACCCACGCCGCGCAGACCGTGTGCTTTTCCGGCAAGTATGGATTGAGCGACGAGAACCAGCCTCTTGAATTTGCCTACGAATCCGAAGGCGCAGATTCTCTCGCTATCACCATCGGCGAGCCCGGAAAACCCATGCCACTCCTTTGGGATCCCAAGACACCGGGACTCATTGACTTCGGTGACCGAAAGACGCGTTGGGATTCCGGTCAGGACGGCGACCAAACCCTAAAAGCACCGGCCTGCAATTATCTGGTACTTCACAAACGAGCCACATGGGCCTGTCCCGGTTATTCTTCCGCCTTGCTGGTGATGTGGGAAGGACGCCCGGAATCGGTAGAAGCCGTGGCCGAGAACGGCTATGGCCAAGTCCGCGTGGTGTACGCCAAAAAAGAGGGCATCGCGAAAGGGAAGGTCTGGCTTTACCCCTTCCACTGGCTCAATGATGACGACATGGAATACGTGTACCGCAACTCGGAATCCTTCTTGGCCGAGGGACACCTGCTGCACAACGGATTCCCCTCCCAACAAATGGTAAACGCGATTCCTTCCGGACTCGCCGCCGGCGCGGTCATGCTCACGAAATACCACGACCCCTTCGCCCGCACCGCACAGATTGAGGCGGTCAACGCAGCAGATGCCTATCTCGAACCGGAGAACAAAGGGCAGACCTTTGCACGAAGTTTTCTCGAGGTGAAAACCGCCGCATGGATGACCCAACTCGGCAAACTTATGAACGATGCCGAAATGACTGAAAAGTACGCAGCGTGGGTGAAGCGCACCGCGGATCGCCTGCTTTCCCCAGAGAGCGGTTACGACGGCAAGGCCTGGCCGGACGGCTGGACGCACTTCAACTGCATGAAGGCCATCTGGTTGGCCTATGAGGCCACGGACACCCCGACCTACCGGGAGGCCTACGAACGTGCGATGGAGGTCTACACCATCGATAAGAAAGGCCTGTACCGCAACGGGGAACCCCTCAAGGCCCCAGGTGGCTTCGAAGTCTATGCGGGGGCCCTGCCGATGGCCGTTTGGGGACACTATGGCCTCAAAGACCGTGTGAACGACCTCATTCAACTGGCCATCCCTAACGGTTGGCATAACCCCGAGATTCCGGTCGCCGATTTATGGAATGACGCCGGTGCCGGCCCCTGGTCCCAAGATGACGCCAATCCGGATATGCTCGGCTTCATGCTGCGTGGATACAAACTCCCTGCGACTCCGAAATATCTCCTGCCCACCGGCGCTTTTCCCGCTCTCACCGAGAGCGGTGAGTTTGCGGCAACGTGGCACCCTATCCTCGAGAATCCGTTCTTCTTATCAGGGCCTCACGAAATAAAAACACCTGAACAGGAATGCAAGCAAACGAAAACAGAGAAAAAGGTTATTCAAATCGCCGTATCGAGTCAGAAGAATGTTCCTCCCCTAATTGAGCAGTGTATCGACCTCGCCACGGCTTCCGGGGCCGCTTTGGACATTCAAATTGGGGAAGGAGCCTATTGTGTCGAGGTATCGCCCGATGGACAACATTGGATTCCCCGGCTCGACACTTGGTGCGACCGACCAACCACACGTTCCCTCGACCTCTCCTTTCTCACGGGCTCCAGCGAGGAACTTGTGCGCACACTGGAGATTGTCCCGCCGGAGGATGCTCTGTGGCTGCAATCGTCAATCGGGACATCGGTGGTGCGGTCGCATTGCCGCACCGTGTGCCGGGAAGGAAGTGCTGTTTACCGCCTCTCCCTCCCCCACGCCACCCAATGTCACCTGGAGTTCCTCGTGGGGAACGACTATCGGGTTGACCTCTCAAGCGATGGCACTGACTGGGCGGAATCCCTGTCGCCGGGGCAAGTAGCACCAGCAAAGGGTGAAGACCAGAAGAATGCGGCTTGGCTTAGGATGGTGGACGCCAGCCGTTTTCTGAACCCGGAGGGAACCGTATTTTTCCGGTTTCGTGATGGCGGTAACGCGGTCAACTACGGGAATGCCTCCGCATTCCTTCGACGTGTGGCGGTCTATGCGGCGTACCGCGCTCCGGCAGTGTACCTGAGGATGAAACCCGCCCCCTATGCCAGAACGCAGAATTTTACCGCCGATACTGTCCAACTTCGCGTGTGGTAGGATACAGGAAGATATTTCGTAACAATGAATAGCTCAAAACCACGGCATTGCCGTGTTGACCACGGGGAGAAATCAATGATGCGATTAATCGGGCTGCTGTTCTTGATAGGCTTGTCTGCCGCCTTCGCAAATGCGGAGGTTACGGATTCTATTTCACTCACGGGGCCTTGGCGTTTTTCACTCGACCCCGGAAATGCGGGCATGGACGCCCACTGGGAATCCCGCGACCTGGCGGAAACGGTGAACCTGCCGGGCTCACTCGACGAAAACGGCAAGGGAACCCCCAACGAAAAGGCATCCCCCTCGTTTCTCAGCCGTGCCTTCGAATACGTCGGGGCCGCTTGGTATCAGCGTGATGTGGAGATCCCAGCCGAGTGGAACGGCAGACCACTGGAGATTTTCCTTGAGCGTTGCCATTGGGAAAGCCGACTCTGGGTGGACGGACGGGCCATCGACATGCAGGACAGCCTTTGTACACCACATGTCTACACCCTGGGCGCCCTCCCCCCCGGCCCTCATCGCCTCACCCTGCGCATCGACAATTCCGTAAAGTACAACGTCGGACTGCGGGCCCCTTCCATCACCGAACATACCCAGACCAACTGGAACGGCGTCGTGGGGCGCATGGAACTTCGAGCCTTGCTCGCTGTGCGCCTGGGTGCGGTCGATCTTTATCCCAGTGCCAAGGGGCGTTCGCTCATCGTCAAATGTATCGTACAACATGCTCCCCAGCCCGGGGGGGCAACGCTTACCGTGTCGGTGCTGGGCGTTTCTGAGCAGCGGCCGATTTCGTGGGCTTCCGAAGGCGAAACCCCTGTCGAGATCACACTGCAGCTAGGAAAAGACGCCCCCCTATGGGAACCATCCAACCCGCATTTGCTCGACCTCGACTTGGCCCTTACGCTGGCTCTAAACGGCAAACCAGTCACCGAACGACAGCGCATACCCTTCGGTCTCCGGGACATCGGCCGCGATGGTGCGCAACTTACTCTCAACGGCCATCCCTTTTCCGTTCGGGGCACGCTGGAGTGCTGCATATTTCCTCTGACCGGCTATCCGGCGATGGATCGGGCCACTTGGCTGCGCATGATGCAGACCGCGCGCGAATACGGACTCAACCACTTCCGCTTTCATTCGTGGTGTCCGCCAGAGGCCGCCTTTGACGCTGCGGACGAAACGGGTATGACCTTGCAGGTCGAAACGCCCGTGTGGACGGATTTGGGCAAGGATCCCGCCGTGGATCAATACATCAGAGACGAGGCGGATCGCATTCTTGCCCTGTATGGCAATCACCCCTCCTTCACGATGCTGTGCGTCGGCAACGAGCCCAGCGGCCCCAAGAAAGACCTGTTCCTGACGGATATCGTGAAGGACTGGCAGGACAAGGACAATCGTCGCCTCTACACCACCTGCTCGGGGTGGCCCGAATTACCTCTCAGCGATTTCCATGTCGTGCATGAA
Source organism: Candidatus Hydrogenedentota bacterium (assembly GCA_903932505.1). Classification (GTDB taxonomy): domain Bacteria; phylum Hydrogenedentota; class Hydrogenedentia; order Hydrogenedentales; family CAIZGN01; genus CAIZGN01. Next base: position 10,604 of record CAIZGN010000542.1, on the reverse strand, counting down.
CGCTCCAAAATCCCCTATCGCCTTCATGGTGGGCCATTGTTGGCCCCGAACACGGCAAAGGACTACAGCGATGTGCTCGCTGGCAGCGAACGCCCCGCCATCGCGCACGAACTGGGGCAGTGGTGCGTATACCCGGATTACGAGGAGATTACCAAATATACCGGCCTCCTGCATCCCCGCAATCTCGAAGGATTCCGCGATAGCCTGCGCAGCAGCGGCATGCTGGGTCAGGCCCCCGCCTTTGCGCGGGCCTCGGGGCGATTGCAGCGCCTCATGTACAAAGCGGATATCGAGGCCATCTTGCGAAGCCCCGGCGCGGGTGGTTTCCAGCTCTTGTCCCTGCAGGATTTCCCCGGCCAAGGCAGTGCGCTCGTTGGATTTCTCGATGCCCTATGGAACAGCAAGGGTGCCGTTACACCCGACCAATTCCGCCAGTTTTGCAGCGATACCGTCCCGCTCCTGCGCTTGGATAAATTCGTGTGGACCGCTGAGGAAACACTTACAGCCCACGCCGAGATCGCCCACTACGGCACAGCACCCATCGTCGGCGCACGCCCATTTTGGACAGCACGCTTGGGCAATGGTAAAGAAATAGGACGCGGCGATTTTGCGGTGCGGGACATCCCCATCGGAAACGGGACATTCTTGGGCGACATCAATTTTCCGCTGAACACGGTTCCCGCTGCCGCCAAAGTCACCCTCACTGTCGCCTTGCCCGGCACTGCAATCCTGAATACTTGGGATGTTTGGGTCTACCCGCAACGACAGGGCGAAGCGGACTGCGGTCAGGTGCAGGTCTTTCGGGAGTGGTGCCCCGAACTTTCGGTGGCCCTGCACCGAGGCGCACGCGTTCTGCTGGCCCCCAGAAACATAGCCCCGAAGTATCGGGTGAAAAGCGCGTTTGAACCCATCTTCTGGAACACCCAATGGTTCCCCGGTCAGAACCGCCAACTGGGTATCCTCTGCGACCCGCAGCATCCCGCCTTCGCCGGATTCCCCAACGACGGCTGCACGGACTGGCAATGGTGGGAATTGCTCAACCAGTCTGTGGTCGCGCGCCTCGAGGCAGTCGCGCCCGGTTTTCGCCCCTTAGTGCAAGTTATAGACGACTGGAACAAGAATCGTCTCTTGGGGGCCGTCTTTGAGGCCCGTGTGGACAAGGGGCGGCTGCTTGTGTGTACACTCGATATCGATACCGCCCTTTCCCAACGCCCCGCAGCCGATGCTCTGCGCCGTTCGCTCCTGCGCTATATGAATTCGCCCGACTTTGCTCCCGCAACTGAAATGGCGTTCAAAGATTTGCGCAGGATGTTTTCAGGGGGGGAAAGCCCAATCGCCCAGGTAGAGGCCGACAGCGCAGCACCGGGATACCCCCCGGAAAATGCGGTGGATGGCGACCGCGATACCGTATGGCACACCCCTTGGGAGAATTCCCCGCCGACATTCCCGCACGCCCTCAAAATACTCTTCCACCGGGAAATATCCCTTATCGGCCTTCGCTATGTCCCTCGGCAGGATGTCCCCAATGGCCGCACCGGGAATTATGAGGTATATGCGGCAAAGGATGGTCGCAACTGGGGAACGGCGATTGCCACAGGAACCCTTGATGGTGGCGCGGCACAGGAAATCCACTTTCCGTCCCCGGTTTGCACCCGTTGGCTTCGATTTGTCGCGTTGAACAACCCCGCCGGGGAGCCATTTACTTCGATTGCTGAGCTGGAACCGCTGACACAAGGGAACTGACCAGCGACTTTGGAGAGCTGCTCGCCTCAAGAACCTCCCGAACCTTGGCGGCCAGACCCTTCGAGGTAAAAGGTTTTTGAAGGAAATTCAGTCCCTCGTTGAGCACCCCGTGGTGTGCGATCACGTCAGCGGTATACCCTGACATGAAGAGCAGTGACACTGCCGGATAGATATCCAGCAGCTTCTCGGACAACTCGCGACCGTTCATGCCCGGCATCACCACGTCCGTCACCAAAAGGTCAATTTCACCACTATGAGCGCGAGCTAACCGCAACGCCGTGATGGGATCATCTGCTGCTAAGACGGTATAGCCCTGCAGTTCAAGCGTTTTTTGGGCCAGCTGCAAAATGGCTGTTTCATCTTCCACCACCAAAATCGTCTCGTGCCCGGAGAGGCTTTGCTTTCCCAGCGTGGAGAAATCAGGGTTGTCGGCGGTGCCAACATGTCGGGGCAGATACAGTCTGAAAGTAGAACCCACGCCCGGCTCGCTGTCCGCACTCACAAACCCGTCATTTTGTTTCATGGCACCATACACCATCGCCAAGCCCAGTCCCGTACCTTTGCCCTGGCCTTTCGTGGTGAAAAACGGCTCAAATATATGGGTGAGCGTATCTTTGGTCATGCCGATACCGGTATCCATCACCGAAATACGGATATAATCCCCGGGTTTGGCGTCCTCATGATGACGAGAATCCTCTTCATCAAGGGTGTAGTTTGCGGTCTCGATCACAATCTTTCCGGTTCCTGCGATCGAGTCGCGGGCGTTGAGACAAAGATTGGCGATAATTTGATCCATCTGTGAGGGATCCACCTTGGCCGACCAAAGGTTTTCGGAAAGACGGCACTCGAGATGGACCTCTTCCCCTATTAATCTTTGCAGCATGTTCGACATGCCGGTAACGGTATCGTTCAGATTTATGATTTTCGGTGCAACCGTTTGTTTTCGTGCAAACGCGAGCAACTGCCGGGTAAGGTCCGCAGACCGCTGCGCTGCCGTGTGGATTTGAAGAAGGTCAGAACGGAGCGGATGACCAGGCTCCACCTGTTCAAGGGCTAGTTCAGCGTGTCCGAAGATCACCCCGAGCATGTTATTAAAGTCATGGGCCACACCACCCGCAAGACGTCCCACCGATTCCATCTTTTGAGCGTGCTGAAGCTCGTTTTCAAGCGACTTCCTCTCATTGATATCCACGTGGGTTCCCAAGTAGCGCAGTGCCCTACCCGAATCATCCCGTTCAACCACTTTTCCCCGGGCAAGAATCCATTTCCAATCCCCCGAGCGGGTCAAAAAACGGGTCTCCATGTCCAGATGGGGCGCACGGCCAGTAAGCAATTTGTCTAATTCAATGTCGGAGATTTCTTTATCATCGGGATGAATTAATCGCAGAAAATCTGTGCCTGTTTTCGGGAATTCTTCCTCTGAAAACCCTTGCAGGCTGGCAAGAGTAGGGCTAACCAATATACGATCCGTCCGCAGATCCCAGTCAACAATTCCTTCCCCCGCGCCCTCCAAGGCCAACTCAAGCCGTTTCTCACTTTCCAGAAGGGCTAGGTCGGTGCGCTTTCGCTCCGTAATGTCCATGGCAAAAACGGCGACCCTCTTGACGACCCCATCGCGGCTCTGAATCGGCATGATGCTGTGATAGAGCCAATAGGAATCGCGTTCATCCTCAAAGAGGGCCGGGACTCCTGTGGCGAAAACTCCGTCCACAATGCGCTTCCGGTTTTCGGCTATGTCCGGGGGAACCAATTCATACACAATCATATTCTTGCACTCTTCGACGGTGCGCCCCAAGCGTTTCGCAAAGGTGTTGTTGAGCGCGATCAAACGTCCATGGGAATCTAGCAGGCACACCGACTCCTGAATGGCGTCAAAAAGCGAGCGCAGGTTATCCTCACTGATTCGCAACGCCTCCTCAGCCCGGGCGCGCTCGGACAGCTCATGCTGCAGACGTTCATTGGCGCTGCACAGCTCGCTCGTGCGCTCCTCAACCCGCTCCTGCAGGTGCTCCTTGGCCATCCGCAGGTCATGTTCGGCTTTCTTGCGTACGTTGATCTCAAGGGCGAGGGCGGTATTGATATGGCTCAGGTCATCATAGGCTTGTTTGAGTCGGCTTTCCTCCATCAGCTCATTTTTCAGGAGGCTCGCCACATAACTGAAGAAAACGGGCAGTTGCTCGTAGAGTTCCAGCATGCCGACATGAAGATTTTCGAGTTTGAAAATACCCACCAACTGACGACCGGCAAGCAGGGGGAATACCCATGTGTAGGCTTTGGTAAATTCCGGGGTGGTTAGCCCAGTGGCACTAAAATCTTGCTCCCATTGCATGGGGGTAGAGTCTTCCATCACTTGCAGGATCTGCGGGTCGTCGATACGAGACACGTGCTTACGATCCCCAAAAATGTCCGCATAATGCATATCGCCTTCGACGAGATAATACAGCATGACGTTGGTGCCGCCGAGGAGATTGAGCACATTTTCAAGAAGTGCCCCCACCATGTTGTCCACACCCTGAACCACACTCACCTTGCTCACGAGATTGAGCACGAGCTGGAGGTTGGATTTGTCACGCCCCAGTTTTTGGACTCGTTCCCGGAGCACATCCGATTCATCGGGTGGTGTGGTCATCTCGGGCATGGCATCCTCCCGAGTCGACGCATTACAGCGCGCTCAAGCACGGATTCGAGATGCTCGAGACTCACGTCTATCCAGCGAAGCGGCAAGTCCACCAGCGCGGCGGCCCGCTCAGCCAAAGAGGTGAAGTCTGCAGAACAAGGCGTCCTTATTGCCAGCAGATATTTCCGCTCTCCGTGAATCATTTCCCTCATCACCGCTATGTTATCGCCAAAAACGGTTCTCAGTTTATCTTCCCAACTGGCGGCCCATTCCTCCAACAAGAAAAATGCCCCGTTTTGAAGCTCACACGCAAACACCTCTGAACCCAGCAGCATCTCGACACAATTCTGACCGTCGGTCTGCACGGCGTTCCTTCCATCCAGCATATTCTCCATCAGAGGGTGACAGCATCCGTAGAAGACGATCAATTCCCGGTTTGAATGGTGTTCCAAGGCTTTGGTCAGGGCCGTGGCGAGCTTGTCCAAATCGATATGAAGAGATGAATCGAGAAAACTAACATCCACAGGCCAATTATTTTTGGCAACAAGCGTACACACCTCGCGCTGAAGGATACCGCACCCCAGAAGAAGCGCGTTGGCGCACGTGGAATCGCTCAAGGTGCGGCGAAGCTCCCGTATTCGTAGGCCGCATCCAGCATGGCCACAATGTTCTCCTCCGGAATGTCATACGGCATGACGAGCGTCCCGAAAAGGAATCGTCCGTCGCCTTTTCCCGCCTCTATCATCCGCTTAACCTCCGCGCGCACCTGGGCCGGTGTCCATTCCATCAGCATGATGTCGTTGATGACGCCACACGTGAGCCCCCGGCCCGCGATTAGCCGTTTGCCCTCCGCAATGTCATCCATTGGACTCAGATAGAACACCTGCAGTCCCAAACGCGCGATCACCCGTTCAATCACATTGTTAAAACGGGCACTGCCGCAGTAATACACCATTCCAGCAACGCCACCAGGGGCTAAATCCCGCTCCATCCACGGCAGCGAAATCTCATTGAAAATCTTTTCCGTCACGAAATCGGTTGACCCGAAGGGATTCGAGTAGATCAGCACATCGGCACCAGCGGCACGGAAAGCGGCCGCTTGTTTCTGGAAAAAATCCGAGCACTTCGTCAGCAACTGATCCCGAACCTCTGCGGGGCCGTTAAGAAACAAGGGCAACCACTTTTCCATTCCCATCAGGATGGCCGGCAGGGTGGTCGAAGCCGTAAGGTAGGCTCAAATCGGCACTTTTCCCGCTGACTCCGCCTTCAGAATACGCAGGCAGGTCAGTATTTCCTCAAAAGCGGGATGCGTGAGAATGTCATCGGGCACTACAAGTTTGTCTACGTCCTCGTATTTCTTGATGATCATCTCCCCCACATTCGGGGGGCCATCCTCTGCATAAACCATCCTGCTGCAACCCAGCAGCTCAGCTTCCTTCCCCACATAGAAGAGGCTCCAAAGATTGTCATAACCGTACTTCGCGCGCATTTTCAGTTGCCCCTCGGCAACGTACTCGCCCTTGGAGTAATATTCCCGAATCGAGAGCCCCAATTCTTTCGCGCCTTGATCCAGCAGGTTGCAGAAGACCGGAATCCGATCCGCAGGGGTTCCGTTGAGGGCCGCAACGAGTCTATCCATGGATGTCATCATCTGCGCATCTCCAATATAATCTTCGCGATTACTTTACCTGCGGTGATTCCATTCTCCGCCCAAGCGTCTGCGCCGACCGTCCTGAAAAGGTCGGGATTGAAGCGGTAAGGGGCACCGCCAACCACAATCTTGATGCGCGCTTCGAGGCCGCGTTCCCCTAAGATTTGCCGCACTTTGCGGCACCCGTTCGCCCCTTGGGCCGTATGCACCATCATCGAGGATATACCGATTATCTGTGCATCGTGGGCCACAGCCTCTTCCACAAAGCGTTCGGGGGGGACATTAAGACCCAAGTCGATCGATTCCACCATCATGGCTTTGAGGCAACCGATCACAATCCGTTTCCCCAATCCGTGGAAATCCCCCTGCGAGGTTCCAATGACAACCCTTCCAATGGTCTCAGGAGAAACTGCTAATCGGGGAACCAACTCCTCAACAACCTCGGACGCTATTTGGGCCGCAATGTAGTGCTGTGCTAGGGAAACGCCCAAATTTTCACTGATCGATTTCATCATCAGTTCTATGGAGGGAATCACAACTCCGAAGACGATCTCCTCCGGGGTGACGCCACGTTCCAGTGCTTCGCGGACGACCTGCAAAGCACGGTCACGATCCGTGTCCATGATGGCTTCGTTGTAGGCTTTCAGAAGAGTTCCGATCATGGAAGACCTCCCAGTACGCCAGCGACTTCTGCGTGGCAGGTGAAGGCAAGAGCAAATGCGCTCAAGGGCACCCACTGACCCGGTCGAGCTATTTCTATAGGAAATACCGAAGTCTTCGCCTCTATCTGCACGCGCAACTCCTTTACACGGAAATAGTTTCGCGCATTATTTCCTATTTAAAGCGTACCACGGAATGCGAACTTTTGTCAAGAGTTTTGAGCGTAAATCACAGATTGATTCTCTTTATCCAAGTCCCCTTTCATGGGGAAACCCGTCCCAAAGGTGCAGCAATTACTCGTTTAGGGTATGATGGAGTTAAGGAGCCGTTCTCATGCGTTTTGTGCTTTACAATATCCGGTATGGAACCGGAACGGGCTGGCGTTTCCACTGGCCCGTGCCCTTCAGCGGATATCTGCGCCGAACCCAGGAAAATGTGGAGGGTATCGCCGCTTTTTTGGATTCGCTGGAGCCGGATATCATCGGATTGGTGGAGGTGGACAACGGCTCCTACCGCTCAAAGCGCGTGAATCAGGCGGAGTTGATTGCCAAGCAACTTGATTTTAAGCACGTGTATGAATCCAAGTATCGGGAGGAATCACTGGCGCAGCGTGTTCCGGTTTTGAAAGAACAGGGAAACGCGTTTCTGACCAACCAAAACATTGAGGCGACGGATTTTCACTATTTCGAGCACGGATTTAAGCGGTTGGTTATCGAACTGGAGTTTGGCGAATTCGTAATCTTTCTCGTCCATCTGTCGCTAAAATATCGCCATCGCCAGTATCAGCTGGAACAGCTGCATTCCATCTTCGAGTCCGTGGGGAAGCCCGTCATTGTTGCGGGGGATTTTAACGTGTTCTGGGGTGATCGCGAACTAAGTTTGTTTCTGGCGGCGTCCAATCTGGTCAATGCCAATCAGCTTGGTCTGCCCACTTTTCCAAGTCATGCGCCCCGACATCAGTTCGACTTCGTACTCCACTCCCCGTCCATCGAAATCACCGGATTTCATATCGCCCCCGTTCGATTCTCGGATCACATGCCACTGGTGGTCGATTTTGAGGTTCACAACGGTCACGGAAAATAGCCCTGCATTACTTCAAGCGCTCTTGAACCGCCACATCGCCATGAAGCAGTGTTTCACGGGCCACATCCAAGGCATTCTGGGAGCTTCCGTCGATAAGGAGTGCGTTGTAGACCTCCAATTGCTGCCCCAGCTCTTCCATGGCGACCGCGACTTGTGCAGCATCCTCTCGAACTGATTGCGCTTGCGCCGGGTCGCCCGTGGCCGTGTACAGGGATTCCAAAGAGGCGTAGGCACTCTTGCTCACATCCAGACCCGCCAGTCGCTCTTGGGAGGCCAGCGCACTCACCATCACTTGAGCGCCCAACTGCGCAACCGCTTGGTACATGTGTTCAGCCCCCGCATAGTCGCCATCGAATTCAAAGCGTGTACCGGCGTCTATCAAACTCTTGCCCAACCCCGTCACGGTGGAATACGCATCGTTCCCCAAGGTGGCCGCAGCCAGAAATAGCGCCGCTTTTTCGTCCAATCCCGTACTGGCCAATGCCTGTTCCTGACGATTGGCATGTTCGACCGCATACACTGAGGCAGAGGGACGCTCGGCGGCGCGGTCGAGCGCGTCAAAGGCAGCCGCACGATTCCCCTGCGGATCCTGTGTCAGCAGTGCGCGACTCTCCAAGTACAGTGGCAGGGCGTTGCTTCGGTCGGCGGTCGCCCACGATTTCAGGCGATCCTGCATCCCTGCGTCATACGCACCGGACTCGGCATCCTTGCTGGCCAACATCAGGCGGGCGTGAAAGTCCTTCGTGTCCTGTTCCACGGCGGCAATTAGAATCGGATTCGCTTCCGCCGGGGGGAGAAATTGACTCGCCCCGATTTTCGCGTTCAACAGCGCGTTCGGCCGCCCTACGATCACACGCGCCTTCTCCGCAGAGATAAGAGACAAGCGCGCCAGACGCTGGGTCGCCTTGACGTCCCCTTGCATAGCGCTACGGTACGTCTCGAGCGCATCTTGCATGGATACGGTTTTTTCAGTGTGACGAACAACATCGGAGGGGGAATTCGCCTCCGCTTGCAGAGTCGCCTCGTGGGGTGCATTATTTGCGCTAGGGGAAACAGAATGTGGCATGTGCGCAGTGCGCGTATTCGGCACCGATACCCGACCACTGGTTTCATGTGCCAGAGGTTTGTCCAACGGTGAAGTCGCGGTCTGCCTCAGGGCAGGCCAGATCCAAAACGCAAAGATCAGGCCCGCAGCGGCGGCTAGCGACGCATAACGCCAAACTGCGCCAGAGGAAAACGTGGGCACGGGCCTTCCCTTGGCGCGGGTTCGCAAAGGGGAAACCGTCTTGGTCTCATGAACGCGCGACATTACCGCTTCGACGATATCCACCTCCTGCGTGGATTCACGCACCGCCGCCCCGATAGAGTCCAAATCCGACTTCAACTGGCAAAGTCCGAATCGGGCTTCCCCGACTTGTAGGTCGAGGTCGCAAAGTTCTTCGAGCCGCGCTGCCGCATGCTGCCCGAGAGCGTCATCGACAAAGGCATCCAGCAGACTCTCCGTCTCGGCAGGGAAACTCTCGGTATCCAAACCCGACATCTTCAATTGAGCCACTTTGCTCAACACCCCTTCCAGCAAGTCCACCTTCGGAACCGAAGCCGCAAGCGCAGCCCCCATATCGCGCAGCATTCCCCCCATTTCGCCCAGCTCCGTAACTTCCCGGCTCGCGAATGGGTCTTTATCCAAACGATGCTTCACACGTCGTTGTGCAACTTCATCCAAGTCTTCGCTTACATAGCCTGCGATTTCATCCGCAGGAAGCGCGGAAGGCTGCAGCGGCTCAAGGGCGCGTCCAACAGCCTCAAGATCGCCAAACAGGTCGCGATAAACCTCGAACTCATGGGTCAGCACAGCATCCACTCGCAGACGGGCAACGAAAGCAGAACAAGCGTCCTGCTCCATGTCCCCTTCGAGATAGGCAAGGATATCCTCGGTGGAGTTTGTTGGCTGCTCTGGATTCACAGGTCTTCTTTCATCAGTGCGCATTTTCCGCGTAATTCCTTCAGTATTCGGTGCAGTCGGGTGCGAACCGCGCCTTCCGTACTATCCACCACCACCGCGATTTCACGAGCGGGCATGTGCTCGAAAAATCGCATCGTCACCAGCTCCCGCGCCTCCATCGGTAAACAATCCAGCACCCGCATCAACGCGGCTCGGCGTTCCCGCACCATTAGTTCTTCCGAGGGAATCGCTCGGGTATCCGTCATCGGCGAGGGATGCCCCGAAACAGCGAAAGCCACCATATCCTCCAGGGAATCCATCGGCGCGATTTTGCTTCGTTTAAGCTCATTCAGCGATAGGTTGCGGGCAATACAAAGCAGCCACGGCTTGAACAGGCGGGCCATATCAAAACGAGCCCGGGCGGCATATACCCGCAGGAAGGTTTCCTGCGCAAGTTCTTTTGCAACTTCCACATGCCGAATGTAATGCAAACAAAACCGAAAAACATCATTTTGATAGCGCTGCACCAGCTCCGACAAGGCAGCATCCAAGCCATCGCGCAGCATTAGCATCAACTGCTCGTCGGAAGCCTCGCCCATCGGCACCACAGGTTCGCCCATGGACGGCTCTGAAGCACGCAAAAAAGTCATAAAGTTCTCACACACCCGCATTCATAATACAAGCACGGAGCCCAAATATCACATTCAATGTCCCTAATTCTTCTGAAATCTATTTCTAGAAATATAAGTCATTATATTGCAAGGGCTTACGTGAATTGATGATGAGTCCAATTTCGAGCACTCTTATTTACAGTATCGCGAACCACGGCCCGGAGGGATGGAACTACAAAATCAAGGATCCCACCTCCAAAAAAAAAGCCCATAGAACCCTGCGATTCTATGGGCCTC
>CAIZGN010000541.1 GCA_903932505.1 Candidatus Hydrogenedentota bacterium | reverse complement strand
CGACACGGGCCGCACCAAGTGGCCCAGAAATCGAAGAGAACGATGTTCTTGTCCTTGAACTCAGCCAAGTCCAGTTTCCCGCCATCGAGCAAGTCCAGTGCGACCGCCGGGGCAGGCTGATCGATATACTCGGGCTGTCCCTCCATGACGACCTTCTTGAATTCGGGGGGCGGAGCGAATGCAAAAAGCGTATCTTCCAGAGCGACATTGGGCTGCCATCCGTTCAACTGGCCTTCATAGACCAGAGAAACGCCTTGGGGCGCGCCCTGCAAGGCCGACGTAGCATCGAGACGGTATTGGCGAAGCAATGGCGCGTCTCCCGGGGTGATCCAGAACTCTGCGGTGACACTCTTCGATTTCATTGTGATTTTCTTGGCTGCCGGATCGTTCGCACCAGCAGCACTCAGCTTTTCCTCGCCCGCCTCGGTAAATTCCGCATCGGTTAGTATCGAAGCGTCATTGTGGAGAAACTTGGCCAAGAAGGAGAGGCCCATACCTTCCAACGGCCCCGTGCCCGCCGCCAGCAGTTGTCCACGCGGGGTCATGGAGGGCAACGGACTGTAGGTCTTCTCTTTTTTCTGGATGAGGTTATGGGATTTCCCGTCGCTCACCACCGTAAAGACGGAGTCGGCACGCTGGCCATCCGCAAAAAACTTATCCTTGCCCTTGAGCGAGACCGTGACCTTGCACGCCAGCTCCTGTGTCTGTCCCGGCTCAGTGAGCTTCACCTTTTCATCAATCTGCACCGTGGCCGAATCCAGACCACTTGCGTAGGCCATGGTCTTCTGCACCAGTTGCTTGGCGGGGCTGTCGGCCGCCTGTGCCCCTGCCAATCCGGCGCTCAAGGCCACAATACCCATCAATATGCACGCTATCCTATGTTTCATCGCTTGTTCCTCTCATTGCGTATTCTGGAAATAGTCTGTGAGCATGAACCCCACAGCGATATGGTATCACACCGCGTCTCGACGTGTCCGCTCCCGTATTCCTGGGGCTAGACCTCTTCTATGGGTGCCCATTGGCCTGCGGCGGAAGACCACAGGGCCGCATCAAGCACCGCCTGCGTGCGTGCCCCGTCCACCACGTCCGGCTGCGCGGGACGACCCTCGGCCAACGCGCACAGAAACTCCTTGATGGCATGAACATGAAATCGCTCCCAGCCGATGGTGCATTTGGGGCCCGGTAGAGCGGAGGGTTTGGGATAGCGCCCCACGCATTCGAGCAATTTGTAGCCCCGCTGCCCGCCGTAGTCCCCGCCGCTATCGGTCTCATCGAAAAACTCAAGGAAATTCGGCTGCATGAGATTAAATCGAATCGCACCCCCGCTTCCATGCGCCTCCACCCGGATTTCGTCCTGCGCACCCGTGGCAATACGCGATGATTCGATGGTCCCCAAGGCCCCATTCGCAAAGCGTACCGTCATCAGCGAAAGGTCATCGACAAGCACCGGCACCATCGTTTCCGGCGCATCAGCCTGGGGTCGCTCACGGATAAAGGTCTCCTTTGCGTGAAAGACGCCCTCGATCTCGCCAAAAAGGTATCGCGCAAGGTCGACCACATGCGCCCCGAGGTCAAACGACGCGCCACCCGCTCCGCTCTTTTCCACATCGAGCCGCCACGAATGGGGCCGGGCGGGATCGACATACCCCGCGTGCAGGTAGACCATGCGCACTGAAAACAGGCGGCCCAACGCGCCCTCCTCGACCAATTGCCGCGCACGCAGCAGGGCGGGCACAAAGCGATATTGAAAGGTCATCTGCGTAATGCACGCTGGATGGTTCCGCGCACACGCTGCCATGGTGCGCGCCTCTTCCAGCGTCAGCGAAAGCGGCTTGTCCATGTAGACATGCTTTCCGTGCTTGAGCGCGCAGAGGAGTACGTCCTTGTGCAAATGATTCGGGGTGCAGCAGTGAATGACATCGATGTCCTCCCTCGCGCACAGCTCGCGGTAGTCGAGGGTGCCGAAGGGAAAGCCCCAAGTGTCCATCGCGGCATCAAGCGAAGCCTGACTTTGCGTCGCCACCCCAGCCAGCACCGCACGCGCGGGAAGCGGGTCGTAATAAAAGGGCAGGGAACGATAGGCATGGGAATGCATTTTCCCCATGAAACCAAAACCAACAACACCGATCCGGAATTCTCTCATGGACATACCCGCGACCTTCTCCTAAGGCCGCCTCGGGGACGACCACTTCTGTCATGACTATCCATTTCACTGGGTTTTGAGGACTTCTCGCAGCTTGTTCCTGAGTGTCGCCATGTTGTACGGCTTCTGGATAAAGCCCGCCAAGCCTTTCCCCGCAAAACGCTGGATGGCATCCTGCTCGTTGTAACCACTGCACAGCACTACTGTAATGCCGGGACAAATCCGCCGCAACTCGCGAAATGTCTCCTCACCATCCATGTGCGGCATAGTGAGGTCGAGCAATACGCAAGTGATGGCATCACTGTGTTCCCGAAAGAGCTTCAAGGCCTCCCTGCCATCCGGTGCGGTGAGCGCCTGAAAACCCATACGCTCCAGCATTTGACGGCCCACCGCACACACGGACTCCTCGTCGTCAGCAACAAGAACCGTCCCTGTGCCACGCCAATCCACCGCTAACTCGTCTGATTCCCGCTGGGCGGCCCCCCCGTCATCAAAGTCATTGGCGGGAAATAATATCTTGAACGTTGTCCCCTTGCCAATTTCGCTGTAAATCTTGATCGCGCCTTTGTGACCGCGCACAATCCCCAATACGGCCGACATCCCCAAGCCCCGGCCTGTGAACTTCGTCGTAAAAAATGGATCAAAAATTTTCGCGACCGTTGTGGCGTCCATTCCGCAACCGGTATCCGCCACTTCGAAATAGACGTAGACCCCTTCCGGTAAAGTATCATCCAATGCGGCCCTCAGCACCTCATTCACGCCGTCCAGATAGGCCCGATCGCAGCACATCGCCCCCGTTGACAGGGCGATGACCCCACTTTTCTCACCGATGGATTCCGATGCGTTCGTAATGAGATTCATCACGATCTGGCGAATCTGAGTGGCATCCCCGTCGAACGTGGGCAAGTTTGGGGAAAAGTTGTACTTCAACACCACCCGCTTCGACACAGAAACCTCGAGCAGGTGAGCCATCTCCTCCGTGAGTTTGCCCGCGTCAATTGGCTCGATCACGAATCGACCCTTGCCCGAATAAGCGAGCATTTGCTTGGCCAGTTCGGCCGCACGCTTCGACGCCTTCTCAATCGCCAAAATATTCCCGCGTGCGGGGGACATTGGCGAGAGTTCGTCAAGCGCCAAATCCGCATTACCCAAAATCGCCATCAGCAAATTGTTGAAGTCGTGCGCAATGCCGCCGGCCAGTACACCCAAACTTTCGAGCTTCTGGGCATGCTGCACCTGTCGCTCTAGCGCCAATTTGTCCGCCTCGGCCTTCCTGCGTTCGCTCACATCGATGAAATCCAGAGCAATTTCGTTGGTGTTGGTCTGAAAAGCCTGAACCTCGAAATGGCCCGAGAAGCGATGATCCTGATAGGGGACTTCAAGGGATTGCGCCGCTATCTCCCCCTTGGCCACCTGCCGGAATATCCCTGGAACCTCCGTGCCCACCAATCCGGGAAAAGCTTCCTCAATGGTCTTTCCCATCAGTTCCAGATGATTGATGCCGATAGTGCGATCAGCGGCGGGATTTCCTCCAGTCATAACAAGTCGTTCACCATCCTCAAGCCGGAGAAAGTACTTTGCGATGGGAGAAGCCTCCACAACACGCCGAAACTTCTCCTCGCTTTCCCGCAATGCGGTCTCAGTCCGCTTGGCCTCCGTAATGTCACGGCCCACGACCACCGACCCGACGATGCTGCCCTTCTCGTCGCGCACAGGACTGAAGCTGTAGCTCCCCACCCAAGTTTCCCCGGTATCTTTGCGGCGCAGAATGTATTCGGCATTGTTGACCGTCTCACCCCGTAGCGCTCTGGGCACGGCCCACATATCAAGCGGTGCCGGTTTCCCATCCGAAAAGAAAACGTCGAGAATGTCCGGATAATCCGCGAGTTTAGTGGCGCATTCGGCCTTGCTCTTAAAGCGGTGGAAGGATGCGAAGGCATCATTGAAGTCGATGAATTGACCGCTGACATCCGAAATAAACACCGCATCCACCATGCTGCTCAACGCCGCCGCGAACTTGGATTGACTCTCGCGCAAGGCCGCCTGTGCCTCATGGCGATCGGTGGTGTCCAGCACAAAGGAGAGAATCGAAATCAGGTTCCCCCCTGCATAGATTCCAGAGTTGTGCCATTCACAAGGGATGACGGAGCCGTCGCTGCGATAGTTTCTGTTGATGCTCATTGAGCGCGATCGTTCGCCGCTCAGGAGGCCTGCCGATTCTCGCTGAACCAGTTCCGCGTCCTCTTCATGTACCCATCGCATCTCAGAAATCGAGCGTCCAACTACCTGCTCTGAAGTCCACCCAAATACACGTTCCGCCCCCTTCGACCACTGAAGCACTCGGAAGTGATCGTCGAATTCGATCACCGCCAGCGGGGAATTGTCCATATGCGCCTTGAGGCGTTGCAACGCGGTCGCCAAGCTCGCCTCATTTTCCAACAGTCGCCGCGTCTGCTCAACGGATTGATTGTCTGTATGATCGTTCAAGATTCTTCTCCTCCGACCAAACGCGGCGGTTAGCCCTAAAGGGCTTAATACTTGTCGTCCATCGCTAATAAACCCCGTATTTGCGGGCCGTTTCATACATCGCCACCACATTTTCCGTGGGACTGTTGTCCTGGAGCGCATGGGTGGGTGCGAAGCAGTAGCCGCCGCCGGGCATCATCTCTTCGAGGGTCTTGCGGCATTCTTCGGCCACGACTTCCGGTGTGCCGAAGGAAACCGCGCCCGCAGTGCTGATACACCCGTGGAAAGCCAGTCGTCCACCGAAACGCTCCTTGAGATAGGCCGGGGCCATCTGCGCGGCTTCCGGTTGGAGCGTGTCCACGGCGGCGACCCCCATATCAATGAAGTCGTCATAGGCCCAGCTGCTCGAACCGCAGGTGTGGACCATGACCGGCAAGCCGAATGACTTCGCCAGCGCGAGAACCTTCTCGTGACGGGGCCGGATAATGTGCCGGTAGGTCTCCAGCCCCACAAGCGGTGCGTTCTGGCTTCCGAGATCCTCGCCCATCCATACAAAGTCGATGCGGCCCTTTGCGGCTTCGATGGTGCGGCGCAACACTTCGAGTTCGATCCCAAGACGGCGGTCCACATAGGTTTGCCACGCGGGATCTTCCGTCAACACCGCCATCATGACCTGCTCCACCCCGAAAACCATCCCTGAACTGTTGAGGACATCCCCCATGCCCGCACCACCAACAAACAGCGCAAAGTCGGGGTAAGCCTCACACCGCGCCTCTATCCCTGAATAGTCGTAATCATCCGGAGAGGGCATGGGCCACCGGATCGCCTCCTCTTCCGTGGCGTCTTTCAGTGGAAAATCGCAAAAATCCCAGTAACCACCGTGGCCATGGTCTACCCAGCGGGTGCGGAGTCCGTAACGGGGGCAGACCTGCCGGTCGGGAACCTCAGCATGCAGCCGGGGACCAATGTAGGGCGCGCCAACACCCCGGAATTCAACACCCAGCGCTTGTAACAGCCCTTCATCGTCATCCCCGCTCAAACCGAAATGCGCTTTCAGGCGGCCGTCAATCCCCGGATTGGCGGCATAGTTCACGGGAACCCTATCCGGCTTGCACCGGGCCAGCGCAGTCATTACTCGTTCTCGTCCGTTCATCAACTGTTCCTCCAGCCATCCATCGGCAAGTCGAAACTCTATAACAATGGGAAGACTTTGTCAACCGACCGGAGTTATTCGCGAGATGCGGTCTTTCGTGCTTCCCGGTGTTCCAAATCGGGGTAGTGCTTGCTGAAACAGGTCGGGCAGATACCATGGGTAAATTCGTAATTCGAACCGCGCTTCATGAATGCCTCAACCTCTTCCCAGAAATTGTCATCGCGACGAATGCGTTTGCAGTGCGAGCAGATGGGTACGAGCCCCTCGACCACCTTGAGGCGGTCCAGGGTGTCCTGCAATTCCTCCCGAAGCATTGTTTCCTTGCGAAAAGCCAGAAAACGGCGACGCCCAATGATCTTTGTTTGCCGGACGCTGTAAAACCCGACAATATTCGCGATGACAATCAGCCCCGGAACCACCATGTAGTAGTTGGACTCGGCCGGGTGTGTGCGGAAATAGAGAACGACAATCTCCATGACCGATATCGTGACAGGCGGTATCACCTGCAGCAGGAATGGCATCGGCACGAGGATGTAGAACGACACCACAATGGTGATGCAAGTGATAAAATGGCCTGTGTACTCCGGCGGACGGAAGAGGGGTATCAGCAGCGCGATGAACCCCAGAACCAGGGATGAGGTGAATACGAGCCCGTACAAGGTGCGTGGTTTGTTCAGTCGGCCAACCAGCATCCACACCAAGGGAAACACCAGCACCAACACAAGGCGCGTACACTGCACACCGGCCAGACCCGGCGTGGACCAGCTCTTGAACAACGACTCCATGACCGTAAAAACCACGGTCGCAACAAAGGCGATCATGATGAAGCCGCGTATCCCCTGCTTGGTTGCCGGAAGATCAAAGAGGCGGTACTCATCTTCCAGCACGGGATCAATAAACTCCCCCCAGAACGATAAGCCTTGATCGACCTGTAATCCCATGCTCCACCCTCCGCATAATGAACGACAAGACCTATCCTAGCAGGGAACGAGCGAAAAATCAAGGAAAATGCAAAAACCTAGACAGCCAGTGCTTGAAAATGCGCTAGCGCGCAACCGCCAACCCGCTCCAGATTGTAACCGCCCTCAAGGGCGGAAACGATGCGCCCCCCGGCGACCGGAAGCATGAGTCGGGTCATTTCCGCGTAGTGGTGATACTCCAGCCGCTGGTCGGCCAGTGGGTCATCTCGATGCGCGTCGAAGCCTGCCGATATGAGCAGGAAATCCGGTTCGAAACGCATAAACTCCGGCAACACCAGATTCTCTAGCACCGCCACCCACGCGCCCGGGTCTTGCCCTGCCGGCATGGGTATATTGAGGTTGGTGTTGTTCTTGCCGCGCTCTTGGGGAAGGCCGGTACCGGGGTAGTGGGGGTATTGATGGATACTGGCGTAATAGACCGTGTCGTCTTCGTAGAAGGCGTGCTGGGTGCCGTTGCCGTGGTGCACATCCCAGTCCAGAATCGCGACCCGCTTGAGTCCGGCTTCCTCACGCAACCACCTCGCGGCAATAGCCACATTATTGAACAGGCAGAAGCCCATGGCATATTCGCGCTCGGCATGATGCCCGGGGGGGCGAATGGCGCAGAAGGCCCGGCTGATTTCGCCCTGCAGCACGGACTGGCACGCGGTAATAACGCATCCCGCCGCCAGAAGGGCGGCATCCCAAGACTCGGCGGACATCTGGGTGTCAGCATCCTCGGTATACGGCTG
>CAIZGN010000540.1 GCA_903932505.1 Candidatus Hydrogenedentota bacterium | reverse complement strand
GCCATCTAGCCGCAATCCTTCTGTTGATTGGTCAAAGCACCGTCCCAAATCCCCGTTCACAGCACAAGCCGCGCGAGAATTTTGCACCAAGACTATAACACAAATTACGCGTGATCCCCCTTGGGGAATGGCACCGCGCAAAAGGGTCCCACTACTCCCCTTCACCCTCCTGAAAAACGCAGACCCCTGTTGGGTAATCCCACCGTCCGCCATGATCCAGACAGGCATCAATTTGAACATGTAAACTCAACCAGCCCGTGCCCCGGTGTATGACGAGCCCAAGACAGACGATGAGTACCAAGAACAGTGCGGCTGGAACGAGCAACCTCAACGCGAAGAATAGTTTTTCCCGGTCTGGGAGCCAAGGCAGCATCTTTGTTCCTTCGCGTCAGCGCGAGTTCGGAACCCCAGTCTTCAGCGATTGGGTCCATTCGTAGAATCGCTTCCTGGGGATGGGCGTATCCATCCACGATTGGTCAGGTTCGGGGCCCAAAATGACTTCTTCCACCTGTTTTAATTTGGGCATGGGCTTCGCGCTGACGCTGCCCTTGCTGGTAACCCAGCGCACCTGCCGGGTCGCTTGAATGGCCGCCACAACGCTGTTGGTAATCTGGCAATCGCCGAGGACATAATCCATAACGGACTGATAATTCCCCGCTCGCCACTCCTTTGGTGCATCGGCACCATCCATAAGCTTGCGTTGATCAATGCGCATCGCTTCCGCCACCTTCGCCAACCCGACCGGATAACCGGCAATACTGAAGAACTGGAACATGGGGTCGTAAAGTTTGAGGGCAACGCGAGCAGCGAGTGCCATATCCTCGGCATTGTAGCCCAGCCACTTCAGGTCGAAGCCAAGGCCATTCCAGGCGCAGACCATATACCCTTCCCGCTGCATTTCGTCGAGATACTCAAGGATTTCATGCGCCCGTGTGGGGGTCAGGTTCAGCAGTGGCGTTCCATTCCCGTCGGTTGAGAACCAAACCCGTTCCTCCCCACCAAGAACCGCCGTCGCGGCCACGGAAATATGAAACGGGGCATACTTCTCCATGTCCTCATGCTTCTCAAGCTCAAAAACATCAGAGATTTCTATGTCGAAACTGAGTAATTTCATTCGATGTCACCTCGGGTCGAAAAACATTTTGCCCACCCCCATGGACGCTATATTGCACATTTCCCAGACCCGATTTTGCCGATTCCAGTCGGCTCATGTCAAAAAGACACGTTGACGCTCGCCAGCAAGACACACAACCTGACGGATTAGGACCGCGCCCCTCTTCGAGCATTCATCTTATCGCGGAAATAGCGCTCGATGCTGACCCGGTGGTCATCATCACGCTTGGGCACATTGGGTTGCTTGATAATCGGCGCGTTTTCGTCGAGATAGGACTCCGGAGTCTCCTCGGTGCCCCACTCGCGAAGTGCTTCTTCCAAGCGTCGTTGTTCATCGGCATAGGCCGGGTCGCCATAGCGGTTCCGGCTTTCAATGGGGTCGTTATCGAGATCAAAAAGCAGGGTGCTGTCCGGTTGGCTCGTGATAATGAGCTTAGACCGACGCGAACGCACCATCCGCTGTCGCGGTCTATCGCATTCTGCAAACACGAATTCTGGGCCCTCGGTAGGGGCGGCCAGATCAATCCCACGCATCGCTGGCGATGGGGTTGAACCCGCCTGACGTAGCAACGTAGGCGCGAGGTCGGTGTTGGAGGTGAGCACGCTGGACACCCGGCCTGCATACCGATTTTTTGGATACTTGATAATCAGGGGGACGCGAACCAGTGGTTCGTACATGTACCCGCTCTTCAAGAGCAGGTGATGGCTGCCGAGATATTCGCCATGATCGCTGGTGTAAACAATGACGGTATTCTCGTAAAGCCCCTTCGACTTCAACAAATCAACCATGCGACCGACCTGCTGGTCGATTTGTTCGATAGATGCGTAGTAATAGGCCATGACCCGGCGCAGGGCAGACTCATTCAGAGATTCGTGCGGAAAATACCCTTTACTGACCGCAAGGTCTTGCGGTGAAACCTGCGGGATCCAACCCGGCAGAAGCGTAAGCTTATCCGGGTTGTACGCATCGCGCCATTCGACCGGCGGGTCAAAAGGATGGTGCGGCTTCACAAAACCCGCCATGAGCAGGTTACCCGATCCCGTCCATCCGTCGAGCGTTTCCAAGGCCCGCTCCGCAATCCAGTTGGTCGAGTGATATTTTGCAGGAAGGTTGGATGCGGAGGCTCCAAACGTTTTCCAATACTCGGGGTCGGCTTCTACCCGGTATTCTTTGTTCTGATCCTCAAGATCGTTGATATCTACGAGACCCGCATCGCGCAAGGCCCGGTGATAGTCGTCATCCCAACGCCCTGGCCCATTTTGCTCTGCCAAAAACAATCGGTCAAAACCAACATCAAGGTAGGTGGGTGTAAAATGCATCTTACCCACCGCAGTCGTCCGATAACCGTCTCGTCTCAGAATCTTCGGAAAAGTTTCTACGTCTGAGGGAAGAGTGCAGTGGTTGGTGCAACCCCGATGCTCATGCGCTGGCAATCCGCTCAATAGGCTGTAGCGCGATGGCGTGCATACCGGATATGGACAATAGGCCCGATCAAAACGAACCCCATCCGCTGCCAAGGCATCGATCCGGGGGCTGCGAATATCCGGGTTTCCATAAGAGCCCAAACAATCCGCCCGGTGCTGGTCCGCATGAATGATGAGTATGTTAGGCTGCGAAACGCCCTCTTCGGCCATGCCCGAAAGCGAAGCACCGCAAACGGACAATGCCGCACCATAGCCAGCAGCCTTCACAAACGTTCGACGTGAAAGGGTATGTTTCATGGAAAACATAGTACCCCCTTCCAACTGAAAGCGCAAACAAGCCGAAACTGTTGTCCGGGTATGTTGTTCAAGCTTTAGCTTGAATCTCCCCCCTAACCTTGCCACCGGGTAGAATATACGTTATAATTAAGTATGGATACGCACAATAAAAGTATACATAGCGAGGGAAAAAGTACCATGAAAGCAGTGGTTGCAGACCGGGGCCAGGTAACGATACCGAAGGCACTGCGCGATCGTCTAGGGATAACCCCCAGAACGGTTCTGGAATTCCGCGAAGACAAAGGACGACTTATTGTCGAAAAGACCATCCAAACTGACCCCGTGACGGCGGTATTCGGTTGCCTGCCTCTTGATCGTTCTACCGACGATATTATTGCGGAAATGAGAGGCGAAAAGTGATCACGGCGGTCGACAGCAGCATTTTGATCGATGTCTTTGGTAACGACCCCAAACATGGCCTATCGTCCGCAGAATCACTGCGCAAATACATTGCGATGGGGCGAATTGTAGCCTGTGAGGTGGTCTATGCGGAACTTGCTGCCGTCTTCCCGTCAAAGACCGCATTTCGAAGCGCGATGAGTACGCTTGGGGTCGAATTCATGCCCTTGGAACAAAACTCGGCCACGCTTGCCGGGGAAATGTGGCGCAAGCACCGGGCACGCGGAGGAAACCGCACCCGGGTGATTCCAGATTTCCTGATAGGCGCGCACGCGCTGCTACAGTGCGATGCGCTACTGACGAGGGATAGAGGTTTCTATCGCGATTACTTTCGGGGTCTGCAAATAATCGAAAATACAAAAGCGTGAACAACGTCCTGTATTTGTTAACGCTTGTGCGGGATATTTAGAGGCTTTCCCCCCACCTCTCTCTACTTCTTCTCCCCCATATTCAATTCCCAGCCTAGCCGACATTATTCGCCAGCAGCAGCTGGGGATGAAGCGTGGAACGCGAATACAGGCACTTCTTGGAGATTCGATCGATCCCGTAGGGGTAAGCTCATGTCCAAAAAAATCGGGGGCGCCACACGCAGACCTTGCGCCCAAGTTAGCATAGTGCGTTATAGGGTTTGATTGTATTCAAAGCCCGACTCAAACTTTGAGCCCAGAGCCAGGTAAACAAAAAAAATCACCGATTCCGCGTTAATCGAAACACGGAACCGGCGTGAAAAAGCATTCAAAATCTGTCTACCAACGGCCTCTACTTCTTCTCCGCCACATTCAATTCCGGTATCAACGACTTCGCCCGGTCGATCACCGATGCGTTTTCGGGGGTTGCCGGAAGTTTCTTTGCGATGGCGATCGCAGCTTGAACCGCTTCGGCCTTAACGTTTTCATCCTTCATCTGGTCGAGAGCCATCGTAAGGGCGGAGGCGTGAAGAACCTTACCCAGACCACTCAGCACAAGTTTTTTGTCATCCGGGGAAGCGGTCAAGGCCATGAGGGTGGCATAGTGCTGGCTGAGAACTTCCGGCGTATCCTGCCCGATCTTCAGCAGACGTACCGAACCCCGCAGGGCAATCACACGCACCGTATCGTTTGGCGCGGTCTTCGTCCAGTCCATGACCGTTGGAAGGGCCAAGACCGTGGGCCAATCGCAAACAGCGCGCACAGCGTTGTCCTTGGTCTCCCCTTCACTCTTCCCGGCAAGCGCGAGGACGGTGTCAAAAGCCTTCTGCGTGCCGGTGGAGGTGAGCACACGCAGTATCGCAAATTTAGCTTCACCATCACTCGCGGCGAGCGCGTCGCACAGTGCGGTGATGATTTCATCGGGCACGGCGGCACGGGTGAGGCGAAGCGTCTGGCCTTCCTGCGCGGTTTGACTCGCGGGCGCACCGCTGTCGGTGTAGTCCACGCGGAGGTGTTTGACTTTCCCGGGTGCGGGCTCCCCAAAGTTGCCGTTGTGCGCATCAACCGACAGAGCGCCGGATGCAAACATCTGCTTCACTTTTTCCGTGACAT
>CAIZGN010000539.1 GCA_903932505.1 Candidatus Hydrogenedentota bacterium | reverse complement strand
GGGCGAGGACAGCACCACGGGCAATATCTCCGACGAAGACATAATCCCGGAGCGGCTCCCCGAATCCATAGAGGGTCGGTGTGCGACCGTCCAGCATGAGTCCGATGAGGATGGAGCAGACGCCCGCCTCGCCATCGGCCCGCTGCCGGGGTCCATAGACATTGGGGAAGCGGAGTATGCAGTAGCGCAGTCCATAAAGGCGCTCGTAGAGGCCGATGTAATTTTCAAAAGAAAGTTTGCTGGTGGCGTATTGGCACTTGGGGCGCGGCGGGCAGGTTTCCGGGGCGGGAAGCTGCTCGGGTTCGCCGTAGATGGCACCGCCGGTGGATGCAAAGAGGAATTTCTTGATGGGAGCCTTGATGCAGGCCTCAAGGAGGTTGATTCCACCCCGGATGTTGACGTCGGCATCAAAGAGGGGATCGGTCACGCTCCGGCGCACGTCGATCTGGGCGGCGAGGTGGGTGACGTAGTCAAATTTCTCCTGTTCAAAGAGGGCAAGCAGGTCGGGGGAACGCAGATCCATTTCGCAGAATTTCGCCCCGGCAGGAATGTTCTCGCGTTGTCCGGAGGAGAGGTCATCCAGGATGACGACCTGATGACCGCCTTCAAGATAGGCCTCCGCAACGTGGGAGCCGATAAAACCAGCGCCTCCGGTCACCAAGATCTTTGCCATGCGAGTGTCCTCTCTTCACAGTGCCGTTGGTTCAGGAACGGGTGGCGGATGCCAGGCGGCGTTCCCCAGCATATTGTTGAAGTGCATCCCTGAGGAGTTTTCGCCCGCGATAGAGCCTGGACATGACCGTCCCCAAGGGACACTGCATGGCTTCGGCGATGTCCTTGTAGGACATTTCCTCAAGGTCGGCCATAATCACCGCGCCCCTAAAGTCGGCGGGCAAGGCGTCGAGCGCGAGCTTAACCTCATCTTCGAGCAGTTCCATGAGGTCGGCCCGGACGGCATGGACGGGAACTTCGCGGGGCATCCGCGACTCCTCGGCGGCTTCCATGCCGGTCAATTCGACGGTAACGGGGCGACGCACCCGACGGCGGTATTCATTGATGAAGGTATTTCGGAGGATGGTGAGCAACCAAGCCTTGATATAGGTGCCTTCCCTGAAATGGTCGTGAAAGCGCAGGGCCTTTACCACGGTGCTTTGGGCGAGATCCTCAGCATCGGCGGGGTTGCGCGTGAGGCGCAGGGCCACAGCATAGAGGAGATCCAGATGCTGCAGCACCTGGTTTTCAAATTCCCGCGATCGGACGGGTGTTTCACTGGATACTTCGCTCACGTCTATGCTTCCACTCCGAATTCGGCGCCCACCGGACCTGACGCCTAACCCCAATGCTGACGTTCCGGCCCTATCCCCAGCATCGTTGCACCCGCTTATCCTATCAACTCCGGGGTTGCAGGGTCAATCCGGGACCGGAGTGAAAAATTGCCTTGGGACGATGAGTGCCGTATGATGACGATCGTTCCTTGTAATACATTTCATAGAAGGAGAAAGCAGTCATGTCAAACCCTGTTAATCGCCGGACTTTTCTCAAGCGGGCCACTTGGGCCGCGGCAGGCCCCCTCATTCTCTCGGGCTGCGCAACGGGTGGCAAGAATCGCCGGAAAGCGGCGAACGAGCGCATCACGGTGGGTGCGATCGGTCTTGGCTGGCAGGGGCCTGATAACCTGGGAAACTTCCTGATGAGTCCGGAGGTTCAGGTGGTGGCGCTTTGCGATGTGGATAAGAACCATCTGTCGGGGGTGAAAGGGATTGTGGATCGCAAGTATGGCAACACCGATTGCGCGACATATGCGCATTTTGAGGAATTGTTGGCCCGCAAGGACTTGGACGCGGTGAGCATCGCCGTTCCGGATCACTGGCACGCGATCCCGGCGATTGCGGCCGTGGAGGCGGGTTTGGACGTTTACGGCGAGAAGCCTCTTTCGCACACGCTGGTGGAGGGCCGGGCGATGTGCGAAGCGGTGAAGCGCAACAAGCGGGTGTGGCAGACGGGCAGTTGGCAGCGCAGCGTGGAAAACTTCCACCAGGCGGCGGAACTGGTTCGCAACGGGCGCATTGGCAAGGTGAAATATGTGGAAGTGGGTCTCGGTAAAGGGCACACGGACTACACGAAGCTGGGGGATCAGACGGCCTTCAGTGCGCCGCCGCCGGAGCTTGAGTATGACCGGTGGCTTGGCCCGGCACTGGAGGCACCGTATTGCCCGGCGCGGGTGCACAAGAACTGGCGCTGGATTATGGATTACGGGGGTGGCACACTGCTGGACTGGGTAGGACACCATCTGGATATCGCGCATTGGGGTCTGGGCCTTGATCGGACGGGGCCTGTGACGGTGGAAGGCACGGGGGTGATCCCGACGGAAGGTCTGTGGAATTCGCCGACCGAGTACGACTGCACTTGCACATATGCGGACGGCGTGGTCATTCGCATTGGAAGTCAATTCCAAGGTGGTACGAAATGGGTGGGCGATCAAGGCTGGCTTTTTGTGTCACGCGGCAAGATTGAGGCCGATCCGAAGACCGTTCTGGATGAGAAGATTGGGGACAAGGAAATTCATCTTTACGCCAGCCGGAATCATATAAAGAATTTCCTGGAATGTATCCGCACCCGCAAGGAAACGGCTGCGCCGGCAGAAACGGCGCATCGTTCGGCTTCCGTGGGACATTTGTGCAACATCGCGATCTACACGGGGCGGAAAATTCGCTGGAATCCGGAAACGGAGACGATCGCGGAAGATCCGGGCGCAACGGCGATGTTGTCCCCGACGTATCGTGCGCCGTGGACGCTGAAATCCTAACTTTGGCGTTTGTGGCCGCACCGACGTCAGGCGGGTTGCCTGAGGAGGTTCGTGGACTTGTTTTTGGATTCGTGGTGGAACTGGTCGCCCCTTTCTTGGTACATGACCGGCCCGCTGCTGGCGGCTTTTGCCATATTTGCGATGGGTATTTCGGATGAAATCTACCACCGCTGGCGGCAGCGTCGAACCCAACGGCTTGGCGAGTGGCACATGGTTGAGAAGCTGATCGAGGAGCGGGAGCTGTCCGAGCGGGAGGCTCGTTTTCTGCGGGTTTTCCTGAAGAATCATGCGTCCAAACGGCCCTTGCTGGCGGTTACGGACCGGGAGCGTTTCAACGCCTGCGTGGAACGGGACATGACGGATTCGGCGGTGATGCTGGATGTGGCCACGTTGCGAGAGCACGGGGAGACGTTGCGGATCATTCGCAAGGCGTTTTCGCTGGACTTTTTCCCGATCGGGCAGCCGATCTATTCGACGCGGGAGTTGTGTCCGCCTCAGTCGATCTGGCTGGCGGAATTGGATGCGACAACGGATCGCTGGGTGCGTGCGAGCGCTGTGGGGGTGGATGAGGCCTTTTTGTATGTGCAACCGCTGGACGTGCCGCACGGTTTCCGGCCGCGACTTGGGCTTGCACTTCAGGCTCGTTTGTGGCGCGAAGAGGACGCGCGGTATATTTTCAGTACGGTCATCACAGAAATGGAGGAGATTCCTTTCTGCTGGTTGTTGCCCCACGCCCATGACCTTAAGCGTGTTCAGGCGCGTGCGCACTTCCGGGTGCACATGGATCAACGGACACTGGTGGGATTGGTTCCGGCCCCGCCTGCGGGCGTCTCGATGGATACCTCCAAGCGCGCCCCAGTGGCGGAGATTCAGGGGCGATTAACCAGCTTGAGTGCGGGTGGATTCGCGGTGGAGGTGGAACAACCGGTTTCGGATATGGTGCATATCCGGGTGCCGGTGGATGTGCGCGATGGCGGGCCGGTGTTCGCGGTGACCGGTCGGATTGTGGGGATTTCGGCGGAAAGCGGGCAAACGTATTTGCTTCGGGCCTCCTTTGTTGATTTGGAGGATAAGCACCGGGAGCGTATCGCGCATTTTGTTTTTGAGAGCCAGAAACGACATCCCAAAACACGGGCGGTATCGCCTGAGAGAACGGAGTAAGTCCTGTGTCCCTGTTTCTAGATGCTTGGGCCAGCGTGTCACGGAACCGTGTAACGGTGGTGGTGTATCTGGCACTGACCTTTGCGGTGGGTCTGACCTACACGGTGAGCGGCGCCATGCTGCTGCCTGACCCCAAGGCGATTCCATCGTGGCTACCGCTTTATCGAATCCTCTCGATTTTAGCGCTTTGCATCGCCTCAAGCGTGCTGTCGTCGGTGTTTCTTGCCCGGCTGGGCCGTGAGATTGACCGTCCGCTGTGGAAATGCGCAGACGACGTGGAGGCAGTACGGCGCTTTTTCTCGACATGGTTCATTTTGACGCTGTTGGGCAGTACGATGCAGAGCATAGGGGATCACTATCTTGCGACGGGCGACGAGGCGATGAGTGCGCAGTGCTATCTGGTGTTCATGATTTTGTTCGTGGTCACCTTGCCTGTGGGGACGTGCATCATGTTTGGAGGTGGCCTCGACTGGCCGGTGGTACTCAAACTGCTGCGTCCGATGACGAAGATGTTTTCGCTGACCCTGAACGTGCTGACCTTGTCGTTTTTTGAGTTTCTGTTGTACGTCGGGGCTGGCTCCTTTCCCGATGGGATTGGGGATCAGGTATGGTTCTTGCCCACGGTGAACGTGGTGCTGACGGCGCTGGAATGCTATATTTTTTCGTATATGTGGCGGGTGTGCATGCTGCACCGCGACCTGCCGCAGGACGATTCGGACGATTTTGACTATTAGCGTGCCTTGTCTGAAATCCCGCCGCTGTGGTAGCATGCGGACACCTTAACCATTGCCTTTTCAGGAGCATCCCCTTCATTGGACACCCCGCTGGATAGCCCGGTCAGCAATTTTGAATCCGCGCCGCACGGTTCGGCTTGGCGGGTGTACAGCCGTTTGTGCAGCTATGCGTGGCGGTACAAAGGTCGGCTGAGCATCTCAATTTGTTTCGCAATCCTGATAGCGGCCTCGCTCGCCAGTATCCTGATGCTGCTTGGGACGGCGGTGGATCTGACGTTCTATGACCCGACCACGGCGGTGCATAACGGGAAGGTCAAGGAGGATCCTGCGGACAAAATCGTGCGCGGTGTTCACGACAAGATGGATGCGGCGGTGGGGTGGCATCCGGTCTCGTTTGAGCCGAAATTCCGCGCCATGGTGACAGGAATGCGTGCGGACAAGATGCGCGCGCTTTGGATTGTGTGCGGGCTGGTGATGGCACTTTCGGTGGTGATCGCTTCGGCGCGGTTCCTGCAGGAATACTTCGGCGGGGCGGTGGGGGCCAATATCACGACGGATCTGAGTCAGGAAATGTATGCCAACCTGATGCGTCAATCCGTGGGTTTCTTCGAGGAGCGTTCTTCGGGGGAGATCATGTCGCGATTCACCAATGACATTTTCATGGTGGACAAGGGGCTGAGCGGCGTTTTTGTAAAACTGATGCGTGAGCCCATTCTCGCGCTGACTTTTGCGGCGGTGGCGGTTTCGGTGGATCCTTGGCTTTCGGTGGTGGGTTTGGGCGTGCTCCCCCCCATCTTTTATGCGCTGGCGCGCATTGGATCCAAGATGCGCAAGAGCGTGCGACGTTCGCTGCAAAAGGTTGCGTCGATGGCGTCGGTGGTGAGCGAAACGGTGATCGGCATCACGATTGTAAAAAGTTACACGATGGAGGCGTACGAATCGGCGCGGGTGGGCGCGGAGATTCAGAAGCTTCGCAAGTTTTTATACCGCATGGTGAAATTGCATGCCCTTACCGGCCCGGTGACGGAATTGATGCTGGTGGTGGGCATCGTGACGTTTGTGTTGCTGAGCGGGTATCGTCTGGTTTCCGGCGCGCTTGAACCGGGGGGATTGGCGAAATTGTGCCTTGCGGTGGCGATGGTGCTTGATCCGGTGCGCAAGCTTTCTGTGGTGAATAACCTGATCCAGACGAGCGTAGCCAGCGCGGAACGGGTTTTTGAGTTTATCGACGCGCGGCCTTCGATTGTGGAAGCACCGGACGCGGTGGATATCCCCCCGCTGCAGGAAAGTCTGCGGTTTGAGAACGTGCAATTTTCGTACAACGACAACGCGCAGGTTCTGTACGGCATCGACTTGGAGGTGAAGAAGGGGGAAATGGTTGCGTTGGTGGGTTTCAGCGGCGGTGGCAAGAGCACGCTGGTGAAACTGATTCCCCGTTTCTATGACGTGACGGGGGGGGCGGTGAAGATTGACGGGGTGGACATCCGCAAGGCCACGCTGAAAAGCGTATGCGGACAAATCAGCTTTGTGACGCAGAATACGGTGCTTTTCGCAGAGAGTATACGCACGAATATTGCTTTTGGCAGCGAAGCGTTCAGCGACGAGCAGGTTCGCGCGGCCGCGCAGGCGGCCAACGCCACCGAGTTCATCGAAACGCTGCCCGAGCAATACAACACGGTAATCGGCGAGTCGGGCGGCACGCTTTCCGGGGGGCAGCGGCAACGGCTTGCGATTGCGCGGGCGATCATCAAGGATCCGGCCATCCTGATTCTCGATGAGGCGACCTCGAGCCTGGATTCGGAGAGCGAGCGGCTCATTCAGGACGCGCTCGACCGTTTTGTGCTGGGTCGCACGACGTTGGTGATCGCGCATCGGCTTTCGACCATCCAGCGTGCAGGCCGGATTGTGGTGCTGGATCAGGGGAGAATCGCAGAGCAGGGCACCCATGAGGAGTTGCTGCTTCACAGCGGCATCTACCGACGCCTCTACGACACCCAGTTCGGTATTCAGGAATAACGGCCCGCCCGGGCCGGTTAAGTTGTAAAGGGCTTGCCGTATTTCCCGATTTCGACTAGAATGGTGTCTAGGCAATAACCCAGACTCGTCTCAGAGGAGAATATCCGATGAAATCCATGTTGTGGATCGCGGTGACGCTGTTGTTGGTGTGTTCTGGCGCGGGGGCGGCCACGGGAACCCTTCCCCTCGCCTTTCCCGACCTGAATCTCGAAAAAGTGATTCGGGAGATTCTTGCCAAGCCCACGGGAAGTATCCTGACGACCGACATGACCGCGATAACGAGTATCAGCGCATTCAATCGCGGAATCTCGGATCTGTCCGGGCTTGAATACTGCAGTAACCTGACCACGCTTACTTTGGACGGCAACAGTGTCTTTGATTTGTCCCCCGTGTTGTCGTTGCAGAAGCTCTCGAATTTGACACTGAGCAACAACGGCATATCCGACTTGTCGCAGGTGGGGGGGCTTTCTGACTTTCTGCAATTGCGGGACCTGCGATTACCGAAGAACCAGATCGTGGACACGACCCCACTGTCGAAGCTGGTAAATCTGACGTACCTGAGTCTGGATTCAAACCCTGTGGGTAATCTTGGTGGCCTGAGCGGAATCAGTACGCTTCGAAACCTGTCTTTGAACACGTGCGGGCTTTACGATTTGAGCACGTTAGTCGGACTTTCCGACCTGACGGGCGTCACCTGGTTGGGACTAAACAACAATTTTCTGTCTGCCTTGGACGGGATTTCGGGCCTCATCAGTCTTCAGACGCTTGAGCTGAACAACAACAACATGCAGGATTTGAGCGGCGTCGTGAATTTACCCGCTTTGCAGACGCTCCTGCTGAACAACGACAGCAACACAGGAAATAGCGTGAGCGACTTATCGCCCGTCGGCCTTGTCCCAAGCCTGACCCGTCTGGAGGTCTCGGGCAACAAGGTTTCAGACGCGAGCGTGCTTGCGGGTTTATCCAATCTTCAATCCCTGGACTTGAGCAAGAATCAGGTTCGGAACATGAGCGGTCTGGCAGCGCTTCCAAAGCTGAGTAACCTGAACCTGCGCCGGAATGGGATCACGGATCTGACCTCGCTGGGCAGCAATGGGGGGAGTGCCTCGCTTGGCCAGCTTCTCCTGTCCGGGAACGAGCTTTCAAATTTGAACAGCCTGCCCGGACTTTCCGGTCTTCATATGCTGGAGGCCAACAACAACAAGATCACCGACACGAGTGGCCTATCCGCGCTACCGTTCCTTCAGTATCTCTTCTTGGCGAACAATCTTATTTCAGAGCTTAGGGGGCCCGATTCCCTCCCGAATCTGACTTTCATCGATCTGGGGAACAATCGGCTGACGGGAATCACCAAGCTGGCCGGGTACATCAACCTTCAGACGCTGTACCTGTCCAATAACTACATCACGGACACCAGCGGTCTTGCCGGGCTGAGTTCCCTGACGTACTTGGACCTTACTGACAATCGGCTGGCGTATCTGGGTAATTTGTCGGGGCTGACCTCGCTGGCCAGTCTTCGTGCGGACAGAAACCGGTTGATTGACGCGAGCGGTCTTTCGGGTCTGCCGAATCTTCAGCAGGTGACTTTGTCCAATAACCAGTTGACCTCCACCAGCGGCTTAAATGATCTTCCTGTGCTGGATAGCCTGAACCTGGGAAATAACGCCATTTCCGATATCAGCGGACTGAGCAACCTGCCCAATCTTCAGAGCCTTTACCTGTGGAAAAATCAGATAGTCGACGCGACACCGCTTGGCGCGTTTACCGGTTTGGTTTCCCTGTCGCTTTCCAATAACCTGATTCAGACGACCGCTCCGCTGGCTTCCCTTGTGAACCTCCGGTATCTGATGCTTGATGGCAACCGAATCTCGGACATCACCGACCTTTCCTCTCTCTCACTCTTAGCAAACCTGAATCTGTCGCGTAACCAGCTAAGCGTTCTGGGAGATATTTCGACCCTGATCAATCTGCAAACGCTGAATTTGAGTAGCAACCAGCTTTCCGCAGTGAGCGGTTTGACCAATCTCCCGAAACTGATGGACTTAACCCTGAGCGATAACCGGATCACGGATTTGCGGGGCTTGGGCACGATTCTAACGCTGCGAACCGTCGACCTTGGTAAAAACGGCATCACCGATCTGGGAAACGTCACTGGTTTCAAGGAACTCATCGGCATCACGTCGCTTGAGCTTTCGGATAACCCGCTGGCAAGTGTCAGTTTGCTGGCTTTTTTCACGAACCTTGAATATTTGTATCTGGCGCGCACGGGACTCAGCGATTTGACGCTGGTGAGCAGTCTGGCGGGTTTGCGATATCTGGATATCATGGAAAATTCGATCACCGACCTAAGTCCGCTGAAATTCCTGCTTTCCTTGGAGTGGCTCAGCCCGAGCTGTAATCCGCTGAACACCGCCAGCCTGGACACTATTGCCGCGTTGAGAGACAAGAGTGTGTCTGTGTTTTTTGAGCCCTGCGCCAGTGACTGCGCCGCGATGAGCCCGGCACCGAGTGTTTTGAGTACGCTTGCGGGCACTTGGGAATTGCCGATGGATCCGGTAGCTGAACATTCGGCGATTCTTCGCATCTGCGGACGGGACGGTTCGTATGAGCATATCTCCACTTCTGGCCTCTACCAGCACGGCACCCGGGGGGTGATCCGCGTCGGTGCTAGCAACCTCTGGGGACCGTTGGTCTGCCTCGAGGTACAGGAAACGCTGCTGAACGGCGCCTGGGTCACCCCATCGACAACGGATGAGTCCGGTCTTTCGGGTTCGCTGGATGTGCAACCCTATGAATTGACGGGGAACGCGCTCGCGTTGTGGAGCGAGGCCTACACGCGCACCGACTCGACACAACCCTGCGATACCTTAGCTTCGTGTGTAGCGCAGAATGGGAATACAGATTCTGATGGGGATGGTGTGAGCGATTGTGCGGAAGTTTTCCGGTGGAACACCGATCCGGGCAATGCGGACACGGATGGTGACGGGATGAGCGACGGGTATGAGGTGAAATACAGCCTGGATCCGCTTGCCAATGACGCTGCGCTGGATACGGACAACGACGGGCTTTCAAACCTCGAAGAGTATCGGCTGGGAACGTCGCCGTTGAACGCATCGGATCCGGTTTCGACCCTCTATGTCAGCGGTTCAGCGTTGGCGGACGCCTCCGGCAACGGTTCGCTTACCGCACCCTACAAAACGATTCAGTATGCGATCGGACAGGCGAATGCGTCTGCTTCTAACCGGGTGCGCATCGTGATTGCACCGGGCGTCTATGTGGAGAACGTGGTGTTGCAACCGTTCATCACGCTGACAAAGGTTTCGGCATCGGGATCGGTTGAGATTCAGGGCACGCTAACCGGCGCGGTCGGGTGTCTGGTGGAGGGGTTGACGATTCAGGCGACGGTGGATACGGGAACTTTGGTAACGATGCCGGATGTGGCGATGAAGCTGCGCGGGGTGGTCTTGCGAGGCACACCGTTGCACCAGAATGTGGGGATGGAGGTGGTGACACCGTCGCTGCTGGATGCCCCGGCAAACGCGCCCACGTCGGTGCTGGAACGAGTTCAGTTTTCGAGCTTCTCCACATGCCTGTGGATCCGGGGAGGAATCCCTAAGGTGCGTCGCTGCATATTTGAGGATTTCTCCGAAACGGGTATCCTGATCGACCCTGCGACGAAGAAAACGGGCAATGCTGCCGGGTTGGGGGATGAAAAGGATTCAGCCACCGGCTGGAACACTTTCCGTGATTATTCGGCGCTTCAGGTGGTGATTAATAACCGGGGCGTGACCCTGAAAATGGAGAACAACGACTGGGGCGTCGATGGCGACCCGAAGGATCCGGCCGTGATCGCCGCAGTGCGGACACTGGTGGGCGGGTCAGCAGCGGATGCGGTGGATGTGGAGCCTTTCCTGGCAAAAGGCGCGGGAATTTTGGCGGGCGCGGTGTATTGCTCGGTGGTGGAGCAGGGCACGGAGAAACGAATCACCAGCGCGGCCGTGGGACTCACGGTGAGCGCGTACACGCCGGTAACGGAAAATGAGAACGGGCTGTATGCTTTTCCGGCGGTTCAGACCGGAAATTACACCGTGACGGTGAGTGCGACAGGATTCAGCCCGGCGATTGCACCGGTTGTGGTGGGTGAAGGTATGGAGGCATCAGTCTCGGTGATTTTGGTGGCACCGCCTGCGAAAGTGGAAGGCGAGGGGGAAGTGATAACCCCGGATGAGGGAGAGGGTGAAGGCGAGGGGGAAGTGATAACCCCGGATGAGGGAGAGGGTGAAGGCGAGGGCGAATCGCCGGGGAAGAAGACACGACGATTTCTGTTCTGCGGCGACAGCGGAGATGGGTTGACCGGAAACGGATCGGATGTTTTGTGGTTGCTAGTCTCTGCCGGTGTGTTGACGGCCCTGGGTCGGCGACGCCGGGCGAGTCTCATGCCCTAGTATAATTGGAGTACCGTAGCTACCGGAAAAGGAGCTACACAACGCGACAGTTCTTATAACGGGATTGGCATTTGCGAAGTTACCCACGACAATCTCTGATAAACACGCTTCAGCGTGAACGGTGGACTTTGTAGGTTGTTCACCCTTCAGTGTGCATGCTAAAGGGAGGCTGAAGAGGGTATCGTAGAAAAGGCTGGTTCCCTATCAACAGCAAGGGGCCGCACGGCGGTTTCCTTGAGAAGGAGCCTTCATGACAGGCCACCGCATGTTGTTGCTTACCTTGTGGTTCGTCGGATTGTCGACGATTTGCATGGGTTTATCGGGGTGTCCGCTGGTGAATCCCAACCGGGATGCGGCTATCGGTGTGGATCGCACCTCGCTGGATTTTGGATCCGACAAGGATCAGCTGATCATTCTGGTTTCGAACACAGGCAAAGGCACGCTGGAGTGGGCGGCACGGGTGGAGCCTGCCGGAACCGCATGGTTAAGCCTCAACGCCGTGTCGGGGAAAGGCGCATCGGCGGTGTCGGTGTCGGTGGATCGGGGTGCTCTGAGCAAAGCCCAGGCGCAGATTGTTTTCAGGGCGGTGAACGGCACCAAGAACGAGGTATCGGTTCCCGTCACGGTGGATAGCCCAGGAAGCGAGGGGGAGGGGGAAGGTTTAACCCCGGGTGAGGGGGAGGGGGAGTCCGAACCTTCCGCTGTAATCACATTGAATCCCAAGACGGCCTTCGTGGGCATAGGTCAGACAGTGCAATTC
The DNA here is from genome assembly GCA_903932505.1 of Candidatus Hydrogenedentota bacterium. Taxonomy (GTDB): domain Bacteria; phylum Hydrogenedentota; class Hydrogenedentia; order Hydrogenedentales; family CAIZGN01; genus CAIZGN01. The sequence continues at coordinate 11,956 of CAIZGN010000539.1, read as the reverse complement.
ACGGCCTCGTCTTCCTTTGAGGGAGAGGGAATCAACTGGTCATCAGGATCGCCCGAAACAGCCTCGGTAGATGCGGCGGGCTTGGCCACGGGGCTCTTGGAGAACGCAAACGCTGTGGCAATCACAGCGCTGGGTGCGAGCAGCAATGCTTCGGCAACGGCCCAGCTATCCGTGGTACGAATTACAATCACCTCATCGAATCGCCCTTTGCCAGTTGGCAAACCGGAAACTTTCAGCGCACAGTCCAGCCATCCGGGCGACACGACGTTCGCGTGGAGCAGTTTGGCTGAGGGCGTGGCCACGGTGGACGCCCAAGGAGTGGTGCGTGCGGTGGCGGTGGGTTCGGCGGTCATTCAGGCCACAGGCAATGCGAGCGGAATTCACGCAACGAAACAGGTGACCGTGGTTAGCGCAACGGCGAGTCTACTGATCTTCGACGGCGAGACGCCTTTCACGATCAATACTCAGACATTGCTAAATATTTCCAGCCCTTACAACGGGGATGGTTGCCTGGAGGGTGCTCCGGATCTATATAAAGAGCCCGACCTGAATTTGCAGGGGTTGAGTTCGTCACGCGCGGACATATCGGGGTTTGACGAGATCTGGTTTTTTGCCCGGGCGAGCGAGGCGGGACACACGATTAACTTCGCGACCATGGGACAGAACGAATCGAGCAACCGGGTGAACATAAGCCCGTATATTGCGGGCGGTGCCCTGGATACGACCTGGCGTCTGGTTCGGCTGCCGGTGAACACCTTGGTGACGCCGACCTATCCTCTTTCCCGGCTTGACCACTTGTACTTCGGGAAGGCGAATGACGCCTCGGGCTACCACATTTTCGTGGACGATATCTGGGCGGTAAACACGGACGTGGTAAACCCTGCAACGACGCCACTGGTCGGCGGATTTCGTTCGCTGAGCTTCGGGAATATCACTGCGGGGGCTTCTTCGTCGGCCCTACAGACGTCCATCTCCAATGCAGGGCAGGCGTCGTTGGTGGTTGATAGCGTGCGTATTGAGGATGATCCGCAAAACGAGTTCACCTTGAGCACGGCCCCGTTCACCGTGGCTCCCGGTGCGACGCACACGATTCCGGTGACCTTCAACCCGAAGTCGGCGGGCGACCGGGTGGCCCGAGTGGTGGTCGAACACACAATGACTCCGATGGGGGCTTCGAGCGAGATTGAACTCACCGGTCGCGGCATCGGTTCGGAGATCGCCGTCAACCCGGTCGTTCTTGATTTTGGCGAGGTAGCGCAGGCACGCCAGGCGACGTTAAATGTCACCGTTTCGAATTCGGGTAACATGCCATTGCATGTGTCGAATATTTCATCGTCCGACCCGGCCTTCACGCTCTCAGCTCCAACGCTGGAGGTGGCAGCAGGTGGCGAGGGGCATATCGACGCGACCTTCGCCCCCACTGCAACGCAGGCTTATGCCGGGACTTTGTCCTTTGTATCCGATGATCCGTTGCATCCTTCCGTGGATATCAACGTGACGGGAGCGGGTCTGGCAACGGGCACGCAATCGCATCTGGCGGTGCAGGTGGAGCGCACGACCTCGTCGACGGTGGAACTGGGTTGGCCGCGACTGGACAACGTGACGCATGTGCGTCTTTTCTTGGGGCCGGAACCCCCGACTTCCAATCCGGGCCCCTTGCCGCTGCAGAAACAGATTGCAGATGTGTCGGGCAGCGAAGGCGGTGTGGTGGTGACGGGTCTTGCTCCTGCCGCGCACACCTTCTTTTATGCGGAGGCCTTGGCGGGCCCGGCAAGCGAGGGTGAGGGCGAGGGGGAAAATCCTGCGGCCATCGGCACCGCGCACACAGAGACAGTGGGCGGGCCTCGGGCAGCGCTGGACAACCGGGTGCGCGAGGTGCATCTTTACGCGCCGAATGTGCTGGCTGTGGTTGTGACGGATCCGATGGCGCATTCCTACACGACGGCCTATAACGCCGATGACGGGGGAATCGATTATGTGGTGGGAGACACCGGGGCGGACTTGCAGGCGGGCCCTTGGACCGTGCTTCGCGCAGACGGCACGCCACTCAATGTGACGGCTATTCACCGGCAGTCGATCCCCGTGGGGCAGCCGTATTACGAGGTTGAGCCTCCGGCGGTGTATGAAAATCGCCTGGACATGGATCACTGGATCTACTTGGTGCTGGACACACCGGTAGGGTCACGGGAATTGTTGCAGGTGACTGGGCCTTCGGTAACACGCGCCACATTGACTTTGACCCGCGTTCCGGGCGAAGAAGTTTATCAGCCGTCTTTCCTGCTGCCGTTCAGCGATCGGTATCTGGAAACCCCGGCGTTGCAGGTTAATCAGGTGGGGTATTGTCCCCGAGCGACCGAGCGGTACGCTTATGTGTGCGGTTGGATGGGTGATGGCGGCGGCCTGTCATTGACAGGATTTCCGTCGACCGCCAACGTGCTTGTCGAGCCTGAAGACGCGCTGTCGGCGCGCACCCAAGCGCTGTCTTCGCTTGCCCTTTCGGATCGGTCCGCGAGTGTGCCGGAAGGCGAGAGCGAGGCGGGTGGCGATGTGCGGGACATCGACCTGTCGACCCTGCCCGCAGCGGAAGGCACCGTGTATCGGGTTCAGCTGCCGGGGGTGGGCGTATCGTGGCCGACCGCCGTGAGCGAGTCGGCGGTGTATAAAAGCTATTACGTGACGACGCGCGGCATGTATCTTAACCGCTGGGGTCGCGACCTGCAGCCGCAGTGGACCGACTGGTCGCCGCGCCCACCGGATCACCCCTATGTATACACGTCCGAGTCTCCGGAGTGGTGGCTGGAAACGGGTGCTTTCACCCCGGACACGCCTCAGTTGAACCCCCGCCCGCTGGCGGGCGGGCATCATGATGCGGGTGATTTCGACATTCGTCCGCAGCATTTCCTGAATGCCATGCTGACCATGCGGGCCTTCGAATTGAATGAGTCCGCCTTCAGTGACGGACAGCTGGATATTCCGGAGAGCGGAAACGGTATCCCGGATTATCTGGACGAGATTCTGTACAGCCTGAAGGGCTGGGAAGACTTGCAGGAGCCGGACGGCGGTGTTCGAGCCGGGGCGCAATCGTACAGCCATCCGCAGCGGATTAACTATGCGGATGCGGATCCGATGCCGTATTGGACGTATTCGGTGGACGCCATCCACACACTGCGGACTGCGGCGATGTTTGCCCAAGCGTCACGACTGGTGCGACCTTATGACGCCGCGAAGGCGGATGATTTGAAGGAGCGGGCCCTTCGCGCCCACAGCTATGCGCTTTCGCATGGAGTGGACAAAAGTTTGGGTGGGCCTTTCATGTATGCGGCGGGCGAACTGTTCCGCGCGACTGCCGACCCGGCGTTTCGAAGCACCTTTGAGAGCATGTGGCGCGAAGGCAGCGCGCAGAATTACGACAAGGCACCGGTGACCTACGGTTTCGCCTCGTGGGGCTGGGAAGGCCCAAAACAGGCCATTTTGCTGGATTATATTCTGGGCTACCTGACCGGGCCGGACAAAGATTCGGCCATTCTGGGCCAAGCCGTGACGATGCTTGATGAAGAAGCCCAGAAGGCGGTGGACGCGGTGGAGAACGACCACACGCACCGCAACGGGCGACCGGGCAACTGGGATGTGCTGGCGGGTCATGGTACTGCGGTGGGTGAATACCTGATGCGGATCTACGCGCGGATGCAACTGAAGGGCGAGACCGCGCTGACGGCAGAACAGACGCAGGACTACTTGAATGCGATCAGTCTTTCCGCCGACTTCGTGCTGGGTTGCAATCCGCAGGGCATGGTGTGGATCACGGGGCTGGGGTCACGCTATCCACGCGAGCCGTTGCATCATGACTCTCTGGCTTTCATGCATGAAGAGGGACTGCCCGCCGTTCCCGGCATTCCTGTCTACGGGTACGGTGTGCTGCTGGGCCAGAATTACTACGATTACGGGAAGCACATGATCTACCCGCCCTTCAACGAGATACCGCTGCTGCGTCGGTTTATCGACATCCGGACCTTTGTGACCCTCACGGAGTTCACGGTGTGGCAGACGCAGGCACCGCAGACATCGATGTTCGGGACGCTGGTTGGGACGGGCTTGCATACGCCGGAGGCGTGGCGACCTGGGCATGCATTGCACCGGGGCACACTGGCCGGACGCGAGAATGCGACCGCGAAAAAGTAGGCGGCAGGATATCAGGCTTCTTCGATGAAGAAGGGCTGGGTCCACGCCATTCGTGCGCCTTGGCCGAAGCACTCGATGCGGAGGTATTGCTGGGCCATGCCGGAACCGACGCGGTAGCGCAACACAGGTTCCTCGACTTCGGCCACGCACCGACCGTGTTCGGCGATCACGCGATAGGCTTGGGTGTTGGCGGACTCGATGACGATGGTATGACCGTCTTCGATGCGGATTGCGTCGATGGTCACGCCAGTGCTGGCATAGAAGCGGCCTTGGCGCATGGCGCGCACGATGTAGCCGGGGTTTCTTTTCTCAGCCTGCACCATAATCCAGACCCGGCCCCGATCGTATTCCTGATGGCTGTCGTCGTTGGCAAAACCCCAGACGCGCCGCCCCTGACTGAGTAGACGATCCCAGCGGTCGGTGGCGAGGTGGTTGCCCTCCACGCGAAGGCCGACCCCGTTACAGATTTCAATACCGAGGTAGCCCTGCCAAGCCTCGAGCAGGGACTGGTCGCAGTGGTTGAATTCCTCTGTCCAGCTGGGGTGATTGACAATGCAGAAACCGCCGTCGGTCTCAATGGCTTCGATGATGGCCTGCCGATCGGGGTCGGGCATAATCCTCCGATGCGCGTTGACATGGAGGATGTGCGGTCCGTATCCGGTGATTTCGTTGCCGGGAATCAAGACCATGCCCTTGGGGTCGAGTTCAGAGGGATCGGTGAAGCAATCATGATCACTGAGCATGAGGAAATCATGTCCCAGGGCGGCGTAGGCATCCACCGTGTCCTGCGGGGAGCAAACTCCGTCGCTATTGGTGGTGTGGGTGTGGAGATTGCCACGCAGCCAGAGAAAATCGTTCTCCGTGTAGGGATGATTCAGGACTTGGGGCATGGCGGGTTCCTTTAGCGTTTGAGCGCCTCAAACAGGGTTTCGGCATCCGTGGCCGCGAGCAGCGCGTTTAACCATTCGGCATCGCGCAGACGCCCGGTTATTCCAGATAGCAAACGGAGATACTCGGCGTGTTGGGTCTTGGCGGCCACGATCATGAACACCAACCGAACGGCCTTTCCATCCAGTGATTCGTAATCGGACAGGCCCGCTTCTGAAAGCCCGACGGCTACGACCATGTCGGTTACGGAGGTCAGGCGCACGTGGGGCACGGCCACTCCCATGCCGATGCCGGTGCTCATGAGCGATTCCCGGTGGAAGAGCTGAGCGGCGAGTTCTTCGGGATGCAGGGCGGGCGCATGACGGGTCAGGCTTTCGATCAACTCCTGCAGCGCGCCTTTTTTGGTCGTGTTGCGCAATAGGAGGACGCGGTCCGGCGCAAGGTAGTGCGCAATGGACAGGGGATGAATTTTGGGGATAGCCGCCGAACCGGCAAGCTTTCTTGCGGTCCACATTTCAATTTCCGACCGCTGAAAACGCCACACCTCCCCCACTTTGCCGCCGGGTATGGTTCCCTCCGCAGCAAGCCGCAGCACGGCTTCCGGATCCAGTCGCAGAAAGACGGCCACTTCTTCTACGGTCATGATTTCAGGCATAGACAAGGGATACTCCTTCAGGGCTGGCGCTGGAAACGCAGGCGTGCGGCAAAGGTGGTTTGAGTCCGCCGCAGGGTGATTTGCCCCATGGGGCTTAGGACTGTTTTTTGCAGGTCGGGGTAGCCGCCGTGGCGGTATCCACAGGCAATCGCGGCGATGGGTTTGTCGATTCCAGGCACCCGCGCCGAGGCTCCTCCCGCGTCCACCTGAGCCTGCAGATAGACGACGTTCGCGTCCCAAGGCTCGCCGTAAAACTGCGGATCGCCGAGTTCGTCCACGCCCATGATCCAAGGGCCGTATTGCAGCACCCCCTCAACCGGGGTATCCGTGAGCTGTTCGGGCTGCACGGTCTTCCCGTCGGCGGTAAGAATTCGGGCATCATATTCGAAGGTAATCTCGGCGGATTCTCCTTGAGGCAGGGGGGCATCCAGTACGAGGTATCCGTCCTTTTCGGCGGCCGGGCGCGAACAATGAATTCTCCCCCAAGGTGGGCAGCGGAAGGCGAGCGGCACACCGGATGCACCGGCTTTTTTCGCAGTTGCGCGGTAGGTTTGTCCATCGAAGAGGAAGGTGACCTCGTTGTCATCGCCACGCCAATCGAGGTCGGAAAACAAGTTGACGCGCAGCACGCCTTTTTGTTCCGTCACGGAGGCGTCGAGCACATCGCGAAAGGCCCGCAGTCCGTGCATGGTGCAGCACCACCAAGCGCGCCCGACTCCTTGAAGCGGGGCTATACCCCGGGCGAAGTAGACATGATGTCCGAAATCACCGGTGGCAAACTGGCTGGCATAGAATTGATTGAGCAGGATGTGTTCGGCACGGTTCAGGTAGTCGGCTTCACCGGTGACCCGGAACAGTTGCAGGCTGAGACGCAGAAAATCGGCTTCCGAGCAGCCCTCGTCGTTTGTACCTTTGCCTCCGAAAAATTCCTGCACGCCGCCATAGACCTGAAGGTCCGGTGAGGCGGCGAGTTGGGCATAGTTGTCGCGCACGAGGTCGAGCCATTTGGCCTCTTTGGTGACTTCATGCAGCATGAGAATGCCGCGCAGGGTTGTGAGATAGCCGTGGGTATGCTGTTCCCCGCGACGGGTGTCAAAACTGGAGGCAATGGCTGCTGCATCTGTGAGGTAGCGTGAATCGCCGGTGGCCTGGGTGAGCATGACCAAGGCCTCGACGAGCTGGGTGAAACAGATGGTTCCAGCGGCACCGAGATTCTTTACCCGATCGATGGCCTCTGGTTTGGCACATTCGGTGCGGACGGAGCACATGAAATCACCGAGCTTTCGGGCGGCATCAAGTACCTCTGGGCGGGGTTTCACCGACTGATACTCGAGTAGGCCGATCAGCAGACGGCCATTGCCCCACAACAGGGCCATGTGTTCCATCTTCACGGTGGCGGCACTAAACACAAGGGCGGCATCACCGAAACGGCCATCGGGCCGTTGATAGGGCAGCAGGGCTGTGACCAAAACGTCCAGAGCGGCCCCGCCATCGGCGGGCGGCATTATCGCGAGCGCGTCAATGTAGCGTCCGGAGAGGTCACCGCTGTATTCGGAAAACCGGCGGGGGTATTTGGGATCCAGAACCACGTCCGCGAGGACGAAGTCGCGGGTGAAGACGGGGTTTTCTCCGGACAACATGCGCTGCTGGGTAAGTTCAATCCGCTGTTTGAGTTCGCCCTCGGGGCGGATTTCCGGGGTGGCGGTCATGGCGAAGCCAGCCGCATAGAGGCACATCATCGAAATAAGCATAAAAAAAGAAACCCGCACACGACGCGATGCGGCGTACCGCTTTTCACGTCCAGCACGGGCGTTCCTGCCTTCCGCCACAGCGTCGCTATCGTTACTTCCTCAGCGCAAAAACTGGAGAACCAACCACTCCCAGGCTGGCTCACACGGGACGCTTGCGGACGGCATATCCATAACTACCATCAAGTTTTGACTTCGTTACAGGCCACCTACGGCGTCCACCCCGGCACTCACGCAGAGGAAAACGCACCCTTCACCATGAAGGGCGCAGCACCCTCTATTACAGGGGGTTGTCTGTCGGCAATCCAAAAATATCGGCAAAAAGGCCACTGAGTGCCTTAAAAAGTCCTCCGATAAGGAATTCCACGACAGCGGAGGCCAAAGCACTGAATAAATCGGTCATCATCGAGCCTTCTCCTGTAAACATGCACCGACACGAGCGGACGGCGCGTTACCTTCTTCTGCAAGAGCCTCTACCAAGGCCTTGGACACTACGCAAGCCGCAATCGGTCTACTCGCCACCCACGCCGAGAGCACCGAGTATCGTATCGAACAAGAACTTGCTAAAAAAGCCCAAAAGCGTTTCGACAATCAGTTTCAACAGGTCATTCGCGAACATATTTCTCTCCATGTGTCTTTGCGCACCGAAGAACGAAGCAGCGCATGCGCCTCGATCCTCCATGCGGATAGCAATCGAACGATCCCAGCGTAACATGAATCTCGCTGGAGATCAAAGCGATGCGAAGGCACATGCGCGTGATGCGTGCCGAATTGCAGATGGTGGGTGTGTGTGTGTGTGGTTTGTCGATTTTGTACCGGGTACGTCCTCAGCCAAAGCACCCACCGGGTCGGCGCGTTCCAAAAACAAGTAGTTTTGACGGCCTTGCGGCTTTCCCATGCGCGATGCCGCAGCCTTGTGCTATAGTTTTGGCTTCATGGAACGACAATGGTGCAGTGTTCGCGGATCTGCCGGTATCGAGTTTTCGGTGCGAACACGCGAGAGCAGAAGGAGTGTAGCAAGCAATGTCCAGTGGCACTTATGATCACGAAGCCATCGAGGGAAAATGGCAGCAGTTCTGGCTTACGAACAAGACGTTCAAGTCGGTTTATGACCGCTCAAAGCCCAAGTATTATGTGCTGGACATGTTTCCCTATCCCAGCGGCGACGGTTTGCATGTGGGGCATCCGGAAGGCTACACCGCCACCGACATCGTGTCGCGTTACAAGCGGATGCGGGGTTTCAATGTGCTGCATCCAATGGGTTGGGACGCTTTCGGTCTTCCGGCCGAACGCCACGCGGTTCGCACGGGCGAGCATCCGGCGATCATCACGAACAAGAATTGTGACAATTTCCGCAGTCAAATTCAGCGGCTGGGCCTCTCGTATGACTGGGACCGGGAAATCAACACCACGGATCCGGGTTATTACAAGTGGACCCAGTGGATATTCACGGTGCTTTTTGAGCGGGGTCTGGCCTATGAGATTGAAGCGCCGGTGAATTGGTGCCCGGCCCTGGGCACGGTGCTTGCGAATGAAGAGGTGAAGGACGGCAAGTATGTCGAAACGGGCGATCCCGTTGAAAAGCGCATGATGCGGCAGTGGATGCTGCGCATCACCGCGTATGCCGAGCGTCTCATTGATGATCTGGCCGATCTGGACTGGCCTGAGGGCATCAAGGCGATGCAGCGCGAGTGGATCGGTCGCAGTGAGGGTGCCGACGTCGAGTTTTCGGTAGCAGGATCCGGTGAAAAGTTCATGGTCTTCACCACGCGCCCCGACACACTTTTCGGGGCCACCTATTGCGTGCTCGCACCGGAGCATCCGCTTACACGCGTCATCGCCACGGCCGGAGAGCGGGCTGCGGTGGAGGAATATATTGCCGCCGCCTCAAAAAAGAGTGCGCAGGATCGCATGCGCGAAGAAAAGACGAAAACCGGCGTGTTTACCGGGGCCTATGCCGTAAATCCGGTGACGCAGCAACCGGTTCCCATCTGGACGGCCGATTATGTGCTGGCAGAGTACGGCTATGGCGCGATCATGGCGGTGCCGGCGCACGATACGCGCGACTATGAATTCGCCCAGACCTTTGGCCTGCCGATTATTGAGGTGATTTAGGGCGGGGATATTCCAAAAGAAGCGTTTACCGGTGACGGGGTGCTTGTGAACAGCCCCCTTATCGACGGATTGCGCGTGCCCGAGGCGAAGAAGAAGATTACGGACTGGCTGGCGTCGCAGGGCATTGGTAAGGGCACGGTGAATTACAAGCTGCGGGACTGGTTGTTTTCGCGGCAACGCTACTGGGGCGAGCCTTTTCCGCTGATTCGCTTGGAGGACGGCACCTTGAAGGCTTTGCCTCTGCGGGATCTGCCGTTGACCCTGCCGGAAATGACGGATTACAAGCCTACCGCCGACGGACAACCGCCGCTGGCGCGTGCGCAGGAATGGGTGGCAACGACGGATGCGGAGACCGGAAAACCGGCTTTGCGCGAGACGAACACCATGCCGCAATGGGCGGGATCCTGCTGGTATTATCTGCGATTCACCGACCCCACAAATACAGATACCGCTTGGTCCAAAGAGGCGGAGGACTATTGGATGCCGGTGGATCTCTACGTCGGCGGGGCAGAGCACGCGGTGCTTCACCTGCTGTATGCGCGTTTCTGGCACAAGGTGCTTTACGACGCGGGACACGTTTCCACCAAGGAACCTTTCCAGAAGCTGTTTAATCAGGGCATGATCCTCGCGTACTCCTACCGGGACGACCAAGGCAAGTACCACTATCCGCACCAGGTGGAAAAGCATGGCGACGGATGGCGTGTGAAGGATAGCGGCACGCCGGTCAGCACGCAGGTCGAGAAGATGAGCAAATCGCGCTACAACGTGGTGAATCCCGATGACGTGGTTCGCACCCATGGCGCGGATTCGATGCGCCTCTATGAAATGTTCATGGGCCCGTTGGATCGCGAGAAGCCGTGGAGCGAAGAGGGTGTTTCGGGGGTACATCGCTTCTTGAAGCGGACGTGGTCCCTCTTCGTCACGGAGGACGGCCCACTCCATTCGCGTATTGTGGAGCAGGGAGGTGATCCCGCCCTCATCAAGGAGCTTCATAAGACGATCAAGGCAGTAGGACACGATATCGAGCACTTGTTGTTCAACACCGCGATCTCGCGCATGATGGAGTTTGTGAACGCCGCCCTGAAGGCTCCCGCCATTGACCGGGATGTGGCGCAACAATTCCTTTTGCTGCTGGCTCCCTTCGCCCCGCACATCGCCGAGGAATTGTGGGAACGGATCGGCCATAGCGATACGCTGGCCTATGAACCCTGGCCGACCTATGACGAATCGTACTTGGCCGAGGATACCATTGAGATTCCCGTTCAAGTGACGGGCAAACTGCGCGGCAAGGTCACCTTGCCGGTGGATGCGGACCAAGCGACCGTTCTCGCGGCGGCCAAGGCTGATCCTAAAGTCCAGCCCTATCTTGAAGGGAAAACGCTGGTCAAAGAGATCTATGTGCCGGGTAAGATGGTGAACTTGGTAGTGAAGTAGGAGCCGGTCGGGTTTCCTCTCAATTGTTTTTATGGCATATTCCGGAATTGCGCTTATTTATTGAGGTTTTGCGCGCTATTGCTGTCCTAAATGCCCCCGATTTGATTTGTGTACTTCTTAATGTTATAACGTTAGGTACGGTGGCCTTGTGGCCATCGGTGTGTCAGGATTAATTTAAAAGAAGAAGGAGTTGGAATCATGAGTACTGGAAAGAAGAGAGGTTTTACCCTCATCGAGCTGCTGGTGGTTATTGCCATCATCGGTATCCTGGCAGCCATCCTGCTGCCGGCGCTGGCGCGTGCACGCGAATCCGCGAAGCGTTCCTCCTGTCAGAACAATCTCAAGCAGATGGGTCTGTCGATGAAGATGTACGCCAACGAAGCAGCGGGCCAAGCCTATCCGCCGGATGCCTTTGCGGGCGGCGATCTTTGCAATGACTACAGCTTGGGCTTCATGTGGCAAGGCGACTCGCTGTATCCTGAATACCTTCAGGACCTGAAGGTCAACATTTGCCCGTCGGACGCAGACGGAACGTCCAGTTTCACCGGTGGTCGCTGGAATTGCGGCGGACTTCCGACCGGTCATGCGTGCCCGTGCCAAGTGGATGCCCTTTCCTACATCTACATCGGATGGGTCATGGACGATTCCAGCTATCTGGTCGCTGGTAAGAACGCCAATGACGGCTCGATTTCCGCCACCAGCATGTCGTGGGTCGGCACGATCGGCGATGCGCAGTTCCTTGGCGTGCTTGGCGACATGGGCAGTGCGGTTGGCGCGGCCACCAACAAGCAACAGGCGTTGGACGCCGTTGACAAGAACCTTGACTACACCCTTCAAAGCGGCGAAAACAAGACCATGTACCGCTTGAAAGAAGGCGTCGAGCGCTTCATGATCACCGACATCAACAATCCCGCAGCCAGTTCGAAGTCCCAGAGCG
>CAIZGN010000538.1 GCA_903932505.1 Candidatus Hydrogenedentota bacterium | reverse complement strand
GGCTCCCTTTGCCCTGCGATACCAGATCGTGTCCGTGTATTCGATGATACCCGGCGAATCGTGGACCTGGTTCGCACTATTCAGTGCAGGAAAGTCTCGGTTGATTTTTCGTTTCCATGCTCAAGCCTTTGGGCGATGTGGGGGGTTGGCATTCCCTTGGCCGCTAGTGGTGCCCCTTGATCGGGCCGCAAGCAGAGCCGCCGCAAGAGCTCCAAACAAAGGCCCATCTCGGCTTGAAACTCCGCTCCTCTTTGAGCTAGCATGGGCGCATGAAGTTACCACTGCATCGCTATTTCCTGTTGGCCTGTCTCATCATGCTCACTTGCCCGTCGTTGCGAGCCGAAGAAAAGTCCGTCGGCGTTGGCGCGAAGCCGATTCCTGGCGCTGCCGTCATCCTTGATGGCTCTCGGCAGATGCTCGATGCGATGTGGACTTATTGGGAGGGTCCGAGATTTGCTTCATCCCTGCCCATCAAATGGAAGATCGTGGAAGACCCAGCGGATAAAGGCACGGTGGTCAGCACGGACGATCCTGCCGCCGCGGGCGGCAAGTATGGGGCGGCGGACATTGTCACGAAGAAGCCGCATCGCGATTTTCGATTGCACATTGAGTTCCTCGTCATGAATGCTGGTGGCAATAGCGGGGTCTATCTCCAAAATCGCTATGAAATTCAGATCGTCGATGGCCAGAAGACCAAGCATGGGATGGGGGCGGTAATCAACGAAACTGAGTCGCCGTACTACGCCTATACCGGCCTGGGCAAATGGAATGCCTACGACATCGTATTCCGCGCCGCTCGGTTCAAGGAAGGCAAACGCGTCGAAAAAGCGATGCTCACGATGTATTTCAACTCCCAGAAGGTGTACACTAATCAGACGATCAACCAAGTTTGGGGCGGGCCCAATTCCGGAATTGACGGCGGCAACGACGATGGGAAAGGCATCACCGACACGCCGGGTGGGCTCAAACTCCAGGCCGAAGGTCACGACGTGCGCTACCGTAACGCGTGGATTAAGGACCTTAACCTGAACGAGCTCAACACCGATTTCTAACGCGAAATCCACCGCCTAGCTGACCTTCTCCTTCGATCCCCAGTGGATTGATTGGCCGGATGTTCCAGCCGGCATCGGCTGTGACCATCTTGTTCGCCGTGAGTCGCCGTGGCAGAGAGACCATCTCGTCCTTGGTTCCCACCATGTCGTCCTTGATCGTGCATTCCATGATATTCCACAGGCCGATGCACCGGCCGTCCGTATCGACGAATCCGGTGGGGGCGTGGAGGCTGCCGCGCATGACCGGCCCGTAGTTCATCCGTCCATGGCGCTCGATCGAGAAGCGACCACGTTCCAGATCGGATTTGCCGATGTAGTACATCGGACCCAGGTTGTGGCTGAAGAAAAGGAGGAGGTGTTTGCCGTCGCCGAGGGGCAAAACGTTGTTGCAGGAGCAGTCGGTGGCTGAAGCGTCGGCAGGCTCAGTAAAATAGCCGTCGTCCAGGTAAAGTCCCATGGAGTCCCATTTCGACAGGTCCTTGGAGCGCAGGATCTCCAGGGCGGTATTGGGTCCGAACGCCTTCCTTGTGATGTAGTAATAATCCTTCTCGCGCCAGATAAATTTGTCCAATCCCGGACACTTGACCGGGTGCTCGGTCCACTTCAGCAACAGGGGGTCCGAGGCCATGAACAACTTTTCTCCATCAGTACTCAGAATTACCCGGTCGTTGTCGGCCCAGGCCTGCCCGGTGCCGCCGCAGATCGACGTGGGCAACATGGGCAGGTCTCGCCAATGCACCAGATCATCACTGACAGCATGTCCCCGGCTCGACCCCAATCCGGGTGGGCTGTAGAGGTAAAAGAGGTGGTACTTGCCCTGCCATTTGCATAAACCGGCGGGATCGTGCAGGCCAAAGCCCGGCGGCGAGAAGTGATAGAGCGGTCGATAGGGATCGGCCG
>CAIZGN010000537.1 GCA_903932505.1 Candidatus Hydrogenedentota bacterium | reverse complement strand
GTGCTGTGTGGTTTGGCCTCCCTTTTCCTGTTGCCCATCGAGCAGTCGCCGCAGATCACACCGCCGACCGTCGTGATTTCCGCCATCTATCCCGGTGCAAACGCTGAAACAGTCATGGAGTCGCTGGCCACGCCCATCGAGCAGGAACTGAGCGGTATCGAGCATCTGCTTTACTACCAGTCCCAAAGTGCCAATGATGGCACACTCGGCATCACGCTTACCTTCGAAATTGGCACCGACCTCGATATTGCGGCGGTTGAAGTGCAAAACCGCCTCAAACGCGCCGAGCCAAAGATGCCGGAAGAAGTCATCCGTCAGGGCATGATGGTCGAAAAGCGCATGAGTAACTTCCTGGGTGTGCTGGCGCTGCAATCGGACAATCCCGAGCATGACGTAGTCTTCCTCAGCAACTACGCCACGATTTACATGGTGGACGCGCTCAAGCGGGTGCCGGGCGTCGGTCAGGTCATGGTCTTTGGCGGTAAAGACTACTCCATGCGGATCTGGGTAGATCCAGACCGCCTCGCGGTCAAGGGGATCACCGTGACCGAGGTGGCTGCCGCCATTCGTGAGCAGAACGGTCTCTACGCCGCAGGCCGCATCGGTTCCAAACCCAACGACAACATGCTTGAGTTCACGTTCCCCGTGATTGCGCCCGGACGCCTCGATACTCCGGAACAATTTGAGGACATCATCCTGCGCGCTGACCCCGATGGTTCCATGGTGAAGGTGAAGGACATCGGGCGCGTGGAACTGGCCGCGCTGGGTTATGACACCTTCGGACGGCTGAACGGCAAGCCCACGACCTTTATCCTGGTCACTCAGCAGCCCGGTGCTAACGCGCTCAGCACGATGCGCGGCATGGAAGCCTCGCTCAAAGACCTCGAGAAGAGCTTCCCCGCCGGTGTTCATTATGACACCCCGGTGGACACCACCAAATTCATCCAGGTATCGATTCAGGAAGTCGCCATCACCTTCGCCGAGGCCATCGGGCTTGTGTTGCTCGTGGTGCTCATGTTTCTGGGCAGCTGGCGTGCCGCGCTCATACCGCTCATCGCTGTGCCGGTCGCTATTATCGGCACCTTCACCGGGTTGCTCCTGCTCGGCTTCTCCATCAACACCCTGACCCTCTTCGCCCTGGTGCTTGCCATCGGTATCGTGGTCGACGACGCCATCGTCGTCGTCGAAAACGTGGAACGCATCATGCACGAGGAGCATCTGCCCCCGCGTGAAGCCACGATCAAGGCGATGGAACAGGTCACCGGGCCCATTATCGCCATCGTGCTTGTGCTTTCTTCGGTCTATCTTCCCGTGGCCTTTCTGGGCGGTAGTACGGGCGTCATGTTCCGGCAGTTCGGCATCACCATCGCCATCTCCGTGGCCATCTCGGGCTTTGTGGCCCTCACCCTCAGTCCCGCGCTTTGCCGACTGCTGCTCAAGCCGAACCACAACAAGATTTTCATCTTCCGCTGGTTCGATTCGATGTTCAACGGTTTTGCGACGGTTTTTACCGGGACGGCCCGGCTCTTCATTCGTCTGGGCGTGATCACGGTGTTGGTCTATGCCGGACTCCTCTGGATTACCTCCGACCTCTTGCAGCGGATCCCCACCTCTTTTGTGCCGCAGGAAGATCAGGGCTACTGCATGGTCGCGGTGATGCTTCCCCAAGGCGCATCGCTCGACCGGACGGATAAGGTCGTCACCCAAATTGAGGAATTCCTGATTCAGCAACCCGAAGTGGCCCGGGTGGTCGCCCTTGGCGGTATGGACATGCTGTCCGGTCGCGTATCCAGCACCAGCGCCGCCACGTTCTTTATCAACCTCAAGGATTGGCGAGAACGCCCCGGTCCTGCGCACCATGTGGATGCGGTGGTGGGCCGAATCTTCGGGCGCTTCGCGGGCACCAAGGAAGCCACCATTATTGCATTTAACCCGCCACCGATCATGGGTCTGGGATTCCGTGCGGGGTTCGAGGCGCAGGTCGAGAGCCGGGGGAACAACGACATCCGGAAACTCGCCGATGTTACCAATCAACTGCTCGGCGAACTCAACAAGGATCCCATGTTTATGGGCGTATCCGGCGTGCTCAACATCGGGCAGCCCCAGATCCGGGTCAACCTCAACAACGTCCGCGCCAAGCTCATGGGCGTGTCCATTTCCGATGTCTACCGCACGCTGCAAGCCTATCTTGATTCCTTCTATGTGAACGATTTCAGCAAGTACGGACGTATCTACCGCGTTCAGCTGCAAGCCGAGCCCAAGTTCCGGCAGAATCCCGAAGACCTGCGCAAGATTCATGTGCGCAATGCCACGGGGGATATGGTGGAACTCGCGGGTTTGCTCGACATCCAGTTCCAGTCCGGGCCGAACGTTGTGAGCCGTTTTAACAGCTACCCCTCCGTGCAGGTGACCGGCGCGCCCGCGCCTGGCTACAGCACCGGGCAAACGATTGCGCGGGTGCAGGAAATCGCGGCCAAGGTCTTGCCCGAAGGCTACACGGTCGAATGGAGCGGCGGTTCCTATCAAGAGGTCAAGGCGGGTGGTCAGTCGGTCTACATCATCCTCTTCGGTCTGATCATGGTCTTTCTGGTGCTTGCCGCGCAGTATGAGAAGTGGTCGCTGCCTTTCGCCATTCTGCTCGCGGTGCCCTTCGGTGCCTTCGGCGCGGTACTCGCCGTCATGGCGCGTGGTGCCACCCGTGATGTGTACTTTCAGATTGGTCTGCTCACCCTGATCGGGCTTGCGGCCAAGAATGCGATTCTTATCGTCGAATTTTGCTCTGTGCTTCGCGGACAGGGCAAGGGCATTGTAGAATCGGCACTCGAGGCCGCGCGTTTGCGGTTGCGCCCGATTATCATGACCTCGCTCGCGTTTATTCTCGGCGTGCTTCCGCTGGTGCTCAGTGAAGGCGCCGGGGCGGCCGGTCGCCATTCGATTGGTTCCGGTGTGATGGGCGGGATGATATCCGCCACCTTCCTGGCTGTTTTCTTTGTGCCGCTGTTCTTCGTGATTATCCAGTGGATTAGTGAACTGGGTTCCGGACGCGGCAAAAAGCACCCCGCGATTCCTACTGTGGAAGCCGAACCGGCTCAAGAGAAAGGGGAATGACCATGCGGACCATTCCAGTCGTACTATTGATGGCGATGTTGTTCCCCGGCTGCATGACCGGGCCGGACTACCAGAAGCCTGACCACAAGCTGCCTGAAAAATGGAATGCACAGCTTGAGGGTGGGGAGAAAGCCGAAGCGGCCCAACTTGCCGAGTGGTGGAAGGGCTTTGGCGACTCAACGCTCGACTCCCTTGTCACCCGCGCCACGGAGGCCAATTTCGACCTGCGCATCGCCGAGACCCGTATCCTCGAAGCCCGCGCCGGACTCCAAATGACTGAGGGTGGCCTGTGGCCCCAGGTTAACGCCTCCGGCTCCTATCGGCGCAGCCAAAGCCAGAAAGCGGCGTCCCCCAAGGGTTCCGCCAGTGCGGCGTTCAGCGTGTCGGGAACTGGAATCGGCGTGACCGCCACCGGGGTCACGCCCGAGGGTGACGTGGTCAGCGTGAGCCCCGATCTGACCGGTGGAGGGAACTCGCGTGTGAACTTTTCGCCGGGTTCCGGCAAACACGTCCCCGGCCGACAGAGCGATCTGTTTCAGGCTGGATTTGACGCCAGTTGGGAACTCGATCTTTTCGGCGGAACCCGTCGTGCGGTCGAAGCGGCCAAGGCGGACATCGAGGCCGCGCTGGAGAACTACCGCGATGTGCAAGTCACGCTGATTGCCGAGGTGGCCCGCAATTACTTCAATCTGCGTCGGGTGCAAAGCAGTTTGGACATCACGAACAACAACATCCGCATCCAGAAAGAAACGCTCGATCTCGTGCGTTCCCGGTTTCAAGCGGGCCTCACCAGCGAACTCGATGTCAAGACCGCCGAGGCACAACTGGCCAGCACCACCGCTGCCGTGCCCGCGCTTGAGACCGCCATCAGCCAGTATATCCACCGGCTCGGGGGACTGCTGGGCCGCGAGCCCGGCGCGCTGCAGGACGAATTGTCGCCCATCGCCGAGCTGCCCAAAGCGCCGCCCGAGGTGCCTGTGGGCTTGCCATCCGACCTCGCACGTCGTCGCCCGGACATTCGCCGCGCCGAGCGCGAGCTGGCCGCAGCCACCGCTCGAATCGGTGTTGCCACTGCGGACCTGTTTCCCAAGTTTTCACTGACCGGTTCCATCGCGGGCCGGGGCAGCCATCTGGGCAGCATCGTGCAAGGGTCGAACAATCTCTGGTCGATTGGCCCGGGAATTCAATGGCCCATCTTCGATGCCGGTCGCATTCGCGCCAATATCAAGATTCAGAACGCCCGACAGGAGCAGGCATTCACCGTCTATGAGAAGACGGTGATGGGTACCCTCGAAGAAGTCGAAAACGCGCTCATTGCCTATGCCAAGGAGCAGAATCGTTTCGTGTCGGTCACCGCGGCTGTGGAAGCCCAGCGTCGCGCCCTCGAAATCGCGCGGGAACTCTATTCCAAGGGTCTGGTGAATTTCCTGAGCGTGCTCGATGCCGAGCGCTCCCTCTTTGCCGCCGAAGACCAATGTGCCCAGAGCAAAGCCGCCATTCTCACCAACCTAGTGTCGCTATATAAGGCCCTTGGCGGTGGCTGGGTTGAAGCGGAGGAATCTACCCCTAGCGGGTGATGGGGGTTGCTGTTTTTCTGGCTACCGGGTGTCTGCCAAGCACATCCGGACTTTTAGGGCCAAGGCTTGTGTGGAAAACGGCTTTTGAATGAAATGCACGCCTTCAGCCAGCACGCCGTGGTGTGCGATGACATCCGCCGTATAGCCTGACATGAACAGGCACCGGATCGCAGGATGGAGCTGTCTGGTTTTCTTCTCGAGTTCACATCCGTTCATATCGGGCATGACCACATCGGTGAGGAGCAGATGAATCACCCCGGTATGTTCGCGGGCCAGACGCAGGGCTTCCTCTGCTCTTTGGGCGGTTATCACCCCATAGCCTTGCAGCTCAAGTAATCTGGCGGTAAGTGCGAGGATGCTGGGTTCATCCTCCACCAGCAGGATGGTCTCATTTCCGCGCAGGGGTGCTTCCCTTAGCTTCTCACTCCGGGCATGCGCTGCTTCGTCCTGAAGCCGGGGCAGATAGATGGAGAAGGTCGTGCCGTGTGCCGGTTCACTGTAGGCATTAATGAACCCGTTATTTTGTCGGACGGCACCGTAGACCGTGGCGAGTCCCAGTCCCGTACCCATGCCGAGGCCTTTTGTTGTGAAGAAGGGCTCAAAAATATGCGCGAGCGTTTCCTTCTCCATCCCGGAGCCATTGTCGCTGATGGATATCCGAACATAATCCCCCGGCACAAAACCCGAGTGATCCTCGCAATAGCTTGCGTCGAAGGTGTGGTTCTCCGTATCAATGCTAATCATGCCAATATCTGATATTGCATCCCGGGCGTTCACACAGAGGTTGGCGAGGATTTGGTCGACCTGAGAGGGATCCATATTTACAAACCAAAGGTTCGCCGAGGGATGGAATTTCAGCGTGACGTTCTCCCCGATGAGTCGGTGCAGCATCTTGAGTGTGCCCGCTACCACCACGTTGAGGTCGAGGGGTTGCGGGGCAATGGTCTGCTTGCGTGCGAACGCCAGCAACTGCCGGGTGAGGTCGGCGGATCGGTTCGCCGCCTTGTGGATTTCCTCTAAATCCGCATAGAGTGGATGTGTCGCTTCCAGATCCCCGATCGCAAGTTCTGCGTGCCCGATGATGACCCCGAGCATGTTGTTAAAGTCATGGGCCACCCCGCCCGCCAGACGCCCGATCGATTCCATCTTTTGCGCCTGCTGCAGTTGGGTCTCCAGATTGGCCTTGTCCTCCTCGGCCTGTTTACGTGCTGTGATATCGACCCCCAGTCCGCCGATTAGTTTCTCCCCATAGGCACCGTCATACACAAACTTGAGCACGAACCACCACGAAGTGCTCCCGTCCGCGTTCTTTGCCTCCTCAATCAACTCTTGGGGCTGCCCATCTTTGAGCACCTGCAAATCGTTCGCTCGAAACTTCTCTGCAATCTCCCTGGGCCATAGTTCGAAGTCTGTTTTTCCCACCCAATCCCCGGCATGAATGAAAAACCGGCGCTCGAAATTCGGGCTTACGAACACATGCCGCCCATCAATGTCTTTTGCCCAGGCAATCGTGGCGCTGTGGTTCAGGATTGCCTTCATTTGCTGTTCGCTTTCGCGAAGCGCCATCTCCATCCGCCTGCGCTCTGTGATGTCACGTATGATCCCGGTGAAGAAGGTGCGACCGGAGATATCCCATGTCGACAGAGACAGTTCCAATAGAAACTCGCTGCCGTCTTTACGAAGCCCGGACAGTTCGACTGTCTTTCCGAGCATATGAATCTCCCCGCCCTGCTGCACCCGCTCCATCCCTTTGCGGTGAGCTTCTCGGTATTGGGGTGGCACAATCAGGCTCATCGGTTTTCCAAGAATTTCGGCCTCAGCATAGCCGAAGAGTTTCTCGGCACTAGCGTTCCATCCCACAATCGTTCCATCCCCCGTTATCGTGACGATGGCATCATTGGCCGATTGGGCTACCGCCCGGTATCGTGCCTCGCTTTCTCTTAACGATTCTTCCGCCAGCTTGCGTTCGGTGATGTCGATATGGGAACCCAGCATGTGTGAGGGCTTGCCGTCTTCCCCATAATGGATATCCGCGTACGCCAGAATGGTTCGATACGAACCATCCTTGTGCCGAAATCTAAACTCATTTTCGAAATTCGGATAGGGTGCTTTCAGGAAATCCTGGACATGGGCGATCGCCACTTCCGCATCATCGGGGTGAACCCGGCTTTGCCATTCCTCAACGGTGTCTGCTATTTCGTGGTCTTCAAAACCGATTTGTCGTTTCCATACGGTAGAGAAGTGGATGTGGTTCGTGAGCAGATCCCAATCCCATAGCCCGACATTGGCTGCCTCCGAGGTCATGCGAAGGCGCGTGGCGCTCTCGCGCAGCGCTTCTTGGGCACGCTTGCGCTCAGTGATGTCCAGTATGGCGCCGTTCCAACACAGACTGCCGTCCGGTAGCGCACTGGGGTTTGAGTCGGCATGCAGCCACTTGATTGTCCCTGATGACTCGACAATTCTGAATTCAAAATCCCAGCGCCGCGTGGATTTGGCTGACTCCAGGAGCGAAGCCTTCAATTCCTTCACATCATCGGGATGCACGCTATCCAAAATGCCCCGGATGGTCATGAGTTCCGACAAGGGCTTGCCCATGAGCAAGCCGGCCCCCTCGCTTATGAAGGGAACCTCGAATTTTCCGTCGGGACGGCGAACGAGTTGATATACCGCGCCGGGAATTTTGGCGGCGACTTGCTGCAGCACATCCTCCGCGTCCAGTCGCTCCATTTCTCCGGCTGCCCGCACGGCGACCAGTTTCAATGTGGCCTCGGCCAGGGCGCGACTGCTCAAGGGAGTCCGCCCAATCACCGCGATCAGTCCGATGGGCTGGCCCGTGTGGCTAAAGAGCGTGACCCCCACATAGCTTTCCGCACGCAGATCCCCAAGCACTTGATCGCGCGGGAAGAACTGACAGACGTTGGCGGGAAAACAGCAGACCAGGTTGCCCACCACGTCGCCGCACGGGGTGTCCTTCAACGCATACGTCACGTTGTCCTCGAAATGCCCGTCACACCACACGGCCACCGTCCGGGCGTTCAGTCCGGTCCCCTCGAGCCGGTCAATACAGACAAAATCCATGCTGAGCTTCTCAGCCAGATATCGGGCCAAGCGGTTGAAGAAAGGCTCAGCCCTCGTGCCGCTGCTGGCTTGCGCCAGAAAAATCTGAACATCTTCCATCTGCTTGCGCTCGGTGATGTCTCGGGCCGCAACCAGTAGAAGTGGGAGTGCTTTCAAAATCAGCTTGCGTGCGGAAATTTCTACGGGAAATACGGTTCCGTCTTTCTTGCGATGAAGTCGGGTTGGAATGCTGATGACGCCGTCGGAGAGATTCTTGCCTTCCTGGGTCAGTCGCTGGGTTTCCTCCGGCTCTGCTGATAAATCGTGGCTCCGCATGCCGCACAATTCATCGTGGTCATACCCGTATAGCATTGATGCGACCTGATTGGCGTCAATGATTTTCCCGGTTTCTGTGGAAATGAGAAAAAGCGCATCCGAGGCGGATTCGAACAATTGACGATATTGCGCCTCGCTCTCCCGAAGGGCGACGCTGGCCTGCCGACGCGACAGTGCAATGGCAAGCGTGTCCGCCATTCTTTCAAAACTGGCGATCAGTTCTGGCGTGAAGCGGTTAACCCTGCGGTCATTAAACTGCACCAACCCGAAGACCTCGCCGTCGCCGCGCAACGGAACCAAGGCCACCGACTCGTAGCCTTCGCCATTGCACCGGTTGCGTGTGCGCGCCTGACGATCGGCCTCCGTGGTGCTGGCCAGCAATGCCGTGGTGTTGTTGCTCCAAAAACTTCCGTGGGCGGTAAAAAACGGTTTCGCGGGGTCAAAGCGTCCGCTCAGTATATTGCCGCACATGCACTCCAGCACGGGATTGCCCGAAGTGTCGCGCAACACCTCGCGGTCGCTTCCGTAGCTGCACAGCTGGTTTTCCTCATGCACAAACTCTGGCGGGAATCCACGGGTTTCATAATAGGGAAAGTCTTCTTCCGACCGCAGTCGGATGCCCACGGCTTCGCAGCCTGACCAGCCTTTCAGCGTTAAGGTGATGGCGGAGAGGCATTCGTGCAACTCATTGGGTGAGTTTACCGTTACCATTAACTGCCCTGTCAGCACGCGCTCTTCATCGCGAAACCTGCGCTCGGTGATGTCGCTCAACACAGTGCGGCACACGGGGTCACCGCTTGTATCCTGCGCCCCGATGGACTGCAAGTGCGCCCAGAAGGATGTGCCGGTGGCCGTGTGCATCCGCAGTTCGCATTCTTGGGAGCTTCCTGCTGCGATGGTTTGTTTTCGGTGCAGGTAATAAATATCCTGGTCATCCTTATGGATGAATGCAGAGAACGGCTGTTTTAGCAGAGCGGTGCGTGTGCTGCCGAGCAGGGTGGCCGTGGTGAGGTTGGATTCGATGATCAGCCCCTTGTCGCTCACGGTTAAATAGGCAATAGGGGCCATGTTGTAGAGGTCGAAATAGCGGGCCTGCGCTGCCTCGAGTTCCGCTTGTGCCCTGCGCAGTTCCTCGTTCTGTAGCTCCAACTCGATCTGATGCACCCGCAATTCGTGAAGCGTCTGTTGTGCCTGTTCGGGTGTCAGCACCTCGGGGGCATCGGAGATGGCCCTGGCCGTTTTCCGGTCCATATCCTTGGTTAGAGGTTGCGCTTCCGCAGCTGCTTCAACCGGATCTTTTTTCTGTACCATTGCGCTTCTCCGAAAGGCGGTAAAAGTTTCCGCCCTAATTTATATCAAGATCGGGATAGAGGGCTTTGAGGCATGTCGGGCAGAGCCCGTGGCTGAACTCTGCTTCGGTATGGTTGCGAACATAGACATCCACTTGTTCCCAGTAACCTTGGTCATCGCGAATCATTTTGCAGCTGGCGCAAATGGGCACGATGCCGCGCAGGGTCTTGATTTGCTCGAACGCCCGCCCCAGTTCCTCTATCTTTATCTGAAGAGCTTCCTCTATGCGCTTGCGCTCCGTATAATCGTGCAAGACCGCCACAGCCCCCAACAAGTTCCCTCGGACATCAAAAAACGGGCTTGCTGCAGCGAGAATGTGGCGGGGGGACTTTCCTTTGGCGACGATCGTCATTTTTGCATCGCGCACAGTTTCGCCGTGAAACGCGCGAACCAGCGGGATGCTTTCCGTCGGTAATGGCGTGCTGCCATCAGGCCCGTACAGGTTGTAGTGCTTGCCCCACTCCTCGGCAGGCAGGGCAAGCGCGTCTACACCGTGCCACTCGCGTGCCGCCCGGTTGAACAGGGCCAGGGTTCCCTTAGCATCGCAGGCCACCACCCCCTCGCCGATATTGTCCAGTACGGTGCGCTTGAATTGCTGTTCCGCGTGGAGCGCCTCCTCCGCGTGTTTGTACTCGGTGATGTCCATAAAGGCCACAATCGCGGCTACAACCGTGCCGGCGTCGTTCCGAATGGGTGTGGCCTCGGCCAGAACAATGCGGTCATCGTCGCTGCTTCTCCGAATGATGAATTCCCGTCGGCATGTTTCACCAAATTGAATCGCGCGAACCAGGGGTACCTCGTCAACCCGCAGGGGGCGGCCATCGAGATCCATCAATTTCCAGCGCGCCACATACTGATCAATTCCCACCCCATTGACAACGCTCGCCCGGTCGCCACCTCGTATCAGCAAGCCCGCATCGTTCACATACCTCAGGGTTCCCCCTGGTGCGTCTGCAATTGCAATGCCCACCTGACTGGTGTCCAGCGCTGCGCTCAGAAAAGCCTGTGCCTTTTTCAGGGCCTCCTGCGCCCGGAATCGTTCAATGACCTTGCCAAGCCTTTCCGCAATCGCATTGATAAGGTTTCTCTCTTCGCTTAAGAAGGGCCCTTCGTCCCGCATCGGCCGCGCATCCAGATAAGCAACCTCAATCATGCCGGCAGGCTCGCCATCCACGTCAAGCACGGCGGACAAGTGCCGCCAAGTCTCCCGGAAATTCTCCGTTTGATATTGCCGTCCTTCAAAAATCACGCGGGCACACGCAACCTCTGGATACAGCCAAGCTTGAGGCATCAATTCAATGCTGCCCTGCAATATGCCCTGAACACTGTTTTCTTTTTCAATGACATCGGCGATTGCGTAAAGGCAATTCAATTCCTTCACGCGTTCGCGCAAAGTGTTTTCCATATCTTTGCGCTCGGTGATGTCGCTTAGCACAATGCGCCATATCGACGCATTATCATCCCTGCGGACGCTCGTTGCTTCCATGCGAACCCAGAACTTCGCATCATCCCTTTTGACCATCTGCAGGTCGCAGGACTGCGCTTCTCCCGTTTCAACGGCCAACGTGAGATGCTGTGAATAGCGGTTCTCGTTATCCCCAACAAGGAGGAAGTCAGAGAGCGACCGCTGGCACAATTCCGCACGCGTGACGCCCAGCAGGTTGGCGGCAGACAGGTTGGCCTCGATAATTAGCCCGTCACAGTCTACGGTGACATACGCCACCGGGGCCAGATCATAGAGGTCAAAATACCGCGCCTGTGCGGATTCAAGCGCAGCCTGCGCTCGACGCAATTCCTCGTTCTGCGTTTCCAATTCCAACTTGTGGACGCCCAACTCATGGATAATGTCTGCAGATTCGGTTTGCGAAAGCTGGGCGAGGGTGTCGGGACTCGTCGCATCGGGTTGGATAAGCGGTACTATCCCCGTTTTTTGGGCAAGCCCGGTATGGCGTTCATTGTCGTTTGTAGCCATCTCGTGTCTCGCTTCATTCCTGCCGTGCAAGAGCCAAGCCCATGCTCGTCACGTGCAGTGCTTAGGGACACCGTCCCTGTCCGGGGCGGAACTGGTCGGCCGATTTTGAAGGCCGCGCAAAATATCGCGGCCCCGGCTCTGCGCCCTGTCCACATTATAGCATAATTATTGCTTATGTGGAACGTGTTCTGGAATAGGTTGCCAAACAACTTCAGGCGGTTGGACGGGGTTGATTCGACAGGGAATCCTGGTTGTTTTCGGAATTGGCGAGCAGCCACTTGCGCAGTGTTGAGGCCAGCACATCGGGAATGATGGGCTTTGTGATGTAGTCATTCATGCCCGCCTCGATGCATTTCAGGCGGTCGCCCTGCATGGCATGGGCGGTCATGGCCACGACCGGAATGGCATGGTTGAGGACGGCGGATTTCGGATTTCGAATTTGCCGGGTTGCTTCGTAACCGTCCATCTTGGCCATCTGCACGTCCATCAACACGAGGTCGTAGACGTTTTTCTCCAGGGCCTGCAGGGCTTCGATACCATTGGCCGTTGCGTCAGCGGTTACCCCCAGTTTTTCAAGGATACCGAGGGCGACCTGCTGGTTGGTGAGATTGTCTTCCACCAGAAGAACGTGCCCGCGCGGACGGATTTTTTCGCGGACGGTGTGTCGGGTGATGATGGGCTGGGGAAGGCTGGTACTCGTGTCGGACAGCAGCGCGGAAAGGCATGCGTAAATATCGAATTGGCGCACGGGCTTTGTGAGGTAGGCGGAAAAACCGGCCTCCTCCATTTTTCGTGTTTCCCCGGGCTGCCCGAGCGACGTCATCAAAACCAGCTGCACATCGCGGAGCTTTTTATCGGCTTTGATCACCCGGGCCAAGGACTCGCCGTCCATGCCTCGCATGTGCATGTCGAGTATCGCGGCACGAAAAGGATCCCCTGCGTCTAGGGCCCGGCAAAGGGCGAGCAGGGCGGCCGGGGCATCGTTGACTGTTTCTGCCCGCACGCTCCAGTAGGCCAATTGCGCGGAAAGCAATTCGCGGTTGGTGGCGTTGTCGTCCACGATAAGAATATGGGCCCCATGAATCTCATCCGGCAGGATGGACTCGACGAGCGGGGTTTGCGAACCCTTTTTCATGCGAACCGTGAACCAGAACTCCGAGCCATGTCCCTCCTCGCTCTCAACCCCGATTTCTCCCCCCATAATTTCCACCAATTGTTTTGATATCGCCAGCCCCAGGCCGGTGCCACCGTATTGGCGGGTGGTCGAGGCATCGGCTTGGGTGAATTTCTGGAAGAGAATTCGTTGCTTGTCGGCGGGGATGCCGATTCCGGTGTCTTTGACACTAAAACGCAGCAGCACATCGTCGGTGATGTCTTCGAGCAGGGTCACAAACACCACGATCTCCCCGTGCGTGGTGAATTTTAGCGCATTACCGGCCAGATTGACCAGGATTTGCCGCAGACGCCCCGGATCGCCGCAAAGGTGAGCGGGAACATCGGATGCGGTACCGCAGACAAACTCGATTCCCTTCTCATGCACCCTTAAGGCAAGAATGCTCGCGAAGTCGTCCAGCAGGGAATGCAGATGGAAATCCAGTGTTTCCAGGTCTAGTTTTCCCGCCTCGATTTTTGAAAAATCAAGGATGTCATTGAGCAACGCCAGTAGGGACTCGCCGCTGTTGAGAAGCGTTGTGGCGTAGGTGCGCTGCTTGGGATTCAACTCCGTGTCGAGCAGCAGATGCGACATTCCGATCACGCCGTTCATCGGTGTTCGTATCTCATGGCTCATGTTGGC
>CAIZGN010000536.1 GCA_903932505.1 Candidatus Hydrogenedentota bacterium | reverse complement strand
CGACGGGCCAAAGGCGCTTCGCGCCTCAACCGTTCCGCTGCCGCATGCTCGAATAGGTCATCACCCACAGTTAACGCGCAACCTCCTCCCCCAAAGCTTTCACCGCAGTCTGAACAATACCGCCCAGCGTGTCTCCATAAAAAGAGGCGGTCACCTCGTAGCCGCTCTTGGCGTATTCCTCCTTGGTGAGGATATAGCCGATATGGTCGCTCGTGAGCGCGGCGACGCAAGGGAAGTCCACCTTCCCCTTCAGGCTCGCCTTAGCATCCATCCCCAATTGGGCAATCGGCTCGCCCGGATAGGTCATCATTTGAAAGCCGTCCACCCGCAGTCCGTAAATCGGGGCCTTCGCAGGGAACATCACCGGTAATATCTGATCCAATTGCTCCTGCGTGACGTGGTATTCGTCCCCGGCAATCTTCACGAAATCGGGCGCGCCCTGTTGCTTGGGCAAATCGACCCATCGGCTCGCCACCTTGAAGGTCTTCACTTCCTGTCCGTGTACCGCCCCGGCAAGCTGCGCGGCAATAATCGCCACTCGGCGACCATAGTCCTCCACGCGCTCATACGCGCTTCCTCCCTGCGCCCCGGCGGGCGACTGATCGCCTTCTGCGCCGTTGGCATACATGCAGATCGCCCCCGGCATCAGTGCTTCCACGGTGCGTTGCATCGCCCCGGCCCATTCGCCGGATATGAGCATCTCGTTTTCACTGATCAGTGTGCCGTGCGCCGTGTAGTTCACAAAGACGACATAGGGCGAGCCGTCGGCCCGGTCCAAACGCAGCAGCGTCAGGTCTTTATCGTCATACGGTGCGCCGCGCCGGTTTCGGTTCATTCCCGGCATCTCCACTTTCGCGGAACCGGCGAGAACCGGCTGCAGGTTCGCTTGGGCCTGCTGCAGCGCCGTGGCGATGCGACCACTCACAAACTCCAGGATTTTCTCGTCAAAGACGCCGATATGCGGATTGCCGGCCACATTCCGGCGGTCCATCGAAAAACCTTCCAGTCCGCCGTGGGTGTGACTGGCAATAAACAGGGCATTTTCCACGCCCAAGCCCGGCACGGCGGCTTTTTTGAGGGATTCCTCCGTGAGGCAAAGCGGAACACTGCATACGTCCAGCGTCACCAACGCGGCCTTCTGCCCCTCAGACTCCAAAATCAGCGCCTTTGCCCGGATGGTGTCATGAATCCCGGTAGCGGGCTGACCGTTTCGTGCGCCATAGCCTCCCAATTGCGTGGGGAGATTTTCTTCCAGTGGCGTGATGCTGACGGTAGCGACACCGGCCTTCAAACCCGCAAAAGCGGGACAGGCGAAAGCAATGAGAACAAGTGTGAGTAAGAATCGCATGAAATAACCTCCAAGGTAGGAACCTGACAAGGAAATATTGAAACTTGGCTGCATTATCAGGTATCGGGGGGGCTGATTCAAACCCGTATCGATGTGGCATTCCATCGCGTCCGGATTTTGCCGTGTCCCCGAATGAGGGGAGCAAAGCGGGCGTGGAGCGGAACGCGAAAATGAACTCAGCCCGCTATATTCGTTATAATACAACCAGTTCGCCGGTCCCGGCGTCCCTCAGCCATTTTCGCCGGGATCTTGTTGCATAAAGACAAACAGGAGCAAGACATGGAACTCCCGAAACAATATAGCGCCGGTGAGGCGGAAGAACGGTGGCAGCAGCAGTGGAATGACTCGCAGATCAACGCGTGGGATCCTTCGCGCGGCCGCGAGGAAACCTTTGTCGTTGATACCCCGCCGCCAACCGTCAGTGGTTCCCTCCATGTCGGGCACATGTTCAGCTATTCGCATCAGGATTTCATCGTGCGTTACCAGCGCATGCTCGGGAAGAACATCTTTTTCCCCATCGGCTGGGATGACAACGGTCTGCCCACCGAACGACGCGTACAGAATCTGCTGAACGTCAAGTGCGCCGCCCACCTTCCCTATGATCCCGACTTCAAGCCGGATCGGGGCAAGAAAGGCGACCCGACTCCCATCAGTCGGCGGAATTTCGTCG
>CAIZGN010000535.1 GCA_903932505.1 Candidatus Hydrogenedentota bacterium | reverse complement strand
CCCTTCCGAAGGGGGTGGCCCAAAGGGCCGGGGGATGTTACCCCCCCATCACCAACCCAAACACATCATCCACACTCCGTGCCCTCTGTGTCTCGGTGGTGAATTTCTCCCACGTCAATCTTCCATTCCCCCGCTCCGGGCGGAAAGGGCCTTCTTGCGCTAACGCGCGACTTGGCCCTTCCCGCCCTGCGCTTCGCTCACTATACGTTAAGCAACAAAGCGGCAAGGCAGACAAGCGGTGATTACCTGGAAAGGCGGAAGCCGAGGTCGTTGCCCGTGTCCGACGGGTCGCCGTAGCCACGGCCCGCGGAACGACAGTAGAAGCCGATGCCGTTCCAGCAACCACCCAAACCCTCCACGTCATTTCGAGCGAAGCGAGAAATCTTGGCACCAAGCTTCACCTCCGCGTGGTGTCATCACAAGATTACCCGCCCTGGTTGCACTTCATTGCCCTTTTGTGAAAGCATGCGTGCAACATCAGCATCAAACTTGAGGAGAGCAAATCATGCGGTTGATATTTTTTGTTTGCGCCACAGCGGTCTTGGTCTGGTTGACAGGGTTGAACGCCCGTGCGGCGGTGGAGGACTTGGGCAATGGCTTCCTGCATCATGGCGTGGCCACGCCGATCAGCAATCATCGCGGAACGGTGGCAACCGTGGATGGCGATGGGCGCGATGTTGTCCTGGTCTGGCTGTTTGACTGTCGTGGCGGCTATGCGCTGCTCTGCATTGATGCGGAGACGGGCGCGAGCAAGGAATACCCCGTGCCTTTCCCTCCGGGTGGCGATTGTCCGTATGCCTCCATTCTGTCCAGCGCCAACAAGTTCTACACGCATTTCAACAGCTACTTCACCGAATTCGACCCGGTGACGCGCACGTTCACCTTCCAGCACGCCACAACGCCTCAGATGACGATGGGCATGACGGAGGACGACCAGGGCGTTATTTGGTCGGTCACCTATCCCAATAGCGGGGTGGTCTCGTATGACCCGAAAACGAAGACCTTCAAGGATTACGGACTGGTTCATTCGGAAAACTGGCCGCAATACCAGCGGTCGGTGGCGGCGGACGATTCGGGATGGCTCTACTTTTCCGTGGGTAACACAGCCAGTCAGATTGTGGCGTTTGACCCCAAGACCGCGACCGCCAAGGACATTATCGCCAAAGAATTCCGTATCACGGGCACAAGCACGGTCGTGCGGGATAAGAACGGGAAGGTCTATGGGCAAAACGGAAATGACAAGGTCTGGTATGAATTATACAAGGGCGAAAGCAAGGAGATCCCGAAACCTGAGAAGATTGATGCAAAACCCATCATCACCAGCCACCAGGGCTTATTCCACACCGCCTTCCCAAGCGGAAAAATCCTGAAGACCTGCGACCTGACCACACGCACGATGTCGGTGGAAAATCCCAAGACTGGCGAAACAAAAGATCTGCATTTTGAGTACACCAGCGAAGGGGCGGACATCATGGGCATAGCCGCCGCGCCGGATGGCACCCTCTGCGGGGGCACCTCGTTTCCAATGCGCTTCTTCAGCTATAACCCGGTTACCGATGCATGGGTGAATCGCGACTGCTACAGCCAGTGGAACACGGTGGTCCGTCAAGGCGACCGTTTCTTCGCGGGAGGGTATCCCGAAGGCTTCCTGCTGGAATGGGATCCCGCCGCGCCGTGGGTGCCGACGGAAAAGGCAAAACCGGGCTGCAATCCACTCTTCTTGGGTTGCTGGACACCGGACATTTACCGCCCCCATGAACTGCTGGCCCATCCAGACGGCAACACGCTCATTCTTGCCGGTACCCCCGGCTACGGCTACACCGGTGGTGGCCTGCTTTTCTGGGATCGTGCCCAGAAGACCTCCGTGCTCGTAAAGCACACAGAACTCCTGCCGGAACAATCCACGTTGAGTCTTGTCGCGCTGCCCAACGGCCGAATTCTCGGGGGCAGCACCACGGAAGCGGGAACCGGCGGGGAAAAGAAAGCAAAGGAAGCGGAGCTGTACATCCTGGATCTGGCCACAAAGAAGATCGAGTGGCATGCCCCGGTTTTCCCCGGGGTGCAAGGTTACACCGACCTGTGCATCGCGTCGAATGGTCTGGTCTATGGCGTTGCGGACTGCAAGCGCTTCTTCGTGTTCGAACCGGGCGAGCGCAAAGTACTCCAAGAAGTCGACCTGACCCAAAATTTTAGTAGCACCGCCAACCAGCAAGGTCCGCGCGTCTTCGTGCAGTCGCCCAAAGGCGCGGTCTACATGCTGTTCACCAAGGGTATCGCGCAAGTAGACCTGAAGACAAATACCATCCAATGGCTGGCGGATTCCCCGGTACACATCGCCCTCGGTGGCGACTACCTCAACGGGCGGATCTACTTCGGCAATCTTTCGCACCTGTACAGCTACACCGTGCCCGGCGAAAAATAGCGCCCCATCCGGGCTTCCTCAAAAGCATCGCGCCGGAAGGGCGGCCACCCTTCCGGCGCGTTGATTATTTATTGCGCTAGCTATTTGGCTTTGCGCTCGAGCACTTCGTCAATCAAGCCGTATTCCAGCGCCTCGTGCGGCCCCATAAAGAAGTCGCGGTCACTGTCACGACGGATGATGTCCGGGGTCTGGTTCGTGTGCTTTACCAGAATCTCGTCGATCATTTCGCCGATGCGGACAATCTCGCGCGCCTGAATGTCGATATCGGAGGCCTGTCCACGCACGCCACCCATTAGCTGGTGCAACAGGAAGCGCGAATAGGGCAGCGCATACCGCTTGCCTTTGGTTCCGGCCGCCATCAGCACCGCGCCCATGCTCGCCGCCTGGCCAATGCACAGGGTGACGATGTCGGGCTTGATGAACTGCATGGTGTCGTAGATCGCCAAACCCGCCGTGACACTGCCACCGGGCGTGTTGATATACAGATTGATGTCCTTGTCCGGATTCTCGGCTTCCAGAAACAACATCTGTGCGATGACATAGTTGGCCACGTAATCATCAATGGGCATGCCCAAGAAGATGATGCGATCCGCCAACAGTTTGGAATAGATGTCGTATGGCCGATCGCCACGGCTGGTCTGCTCGTAGATGGTGACCGCTTGCGGATCCACCGGCCGCTGAACGGCCCAATCCGCCATACCCGCTAGTTCGTGTGGATTAGGCATCTTCTTGCCCATCCTCCTGTTCCATTTCTTCGGGGGTGACTTCCTTGTCAATGAACGTCGCCGTTTCCATGATCACCGCCAGCGCCTTGCGGCGGTAGATGCGGTCCGCGTATTCATCCTGACGTTCAGCAGTGCGCAGATAGCGGCTGACCACTTCCATGTCCGCGCCCGTGCGGCCCTGGATCTCTTCCGCTTCTTTCTCGAAGTCGGCGTCGGTCACCTCGATACCTTCGGCCTCACCAATTTCGCGCAAGGCGAAGAAGGTCTTGATGCCGCGAATGGCCGTTTCTTCCGCACCCTTGCGGATGTCGGCCTCGCCCTCGGCGATGATGGCCGCAGGCACGCGCATGGACGCCAAGCGCCGCACTTCCTGCTGGTAATATTCTTCGGCGGAGGAAGCGACCATGGACTTGGGCAACTCGAAGGTGCTCGTTTCCACAATCGTCTTCAGCGCGTTGGATTCAGCGGCGTTCCTGCTTTGTTCGCCCGCGCGATCCCGCAACTCGCCTTCCACCCGCGTGCGCAGAGCCGCCAGATCTTCCTCGCCGGTCTGCTTCGCAAAGTCGTCGTCCAGCGCGGGAAGTTTCTTGCGCTTGATTTCCTGCACCTTAATGGTGAATTGGGCGGTCTTTCCGGCCAAGTCCGCATTGGAGTATTCAGCCGGGAAGGGCACGTCGCAGGTGAGATCCGCACCGGTAGTAGCCCCTTGCAGCGCTTCTTCAAACTGCTGAAAGAATCGCTTGGAACCCAAAATATAGGGATACGCTTCCGCGCTGCCGCCGGCGAATTCCTTGCCGTCAATCTCTCCCTTGAAGTCGATGATCACCTGATCGCCTTCAGCGGCGGCCCCATCAGCGCTGGATTCATAAACAGAAAAGCGGTCGCGCATGGATTCAAGAACCCGGTCGACATCCTCGGCGGCCACCTTGAGCACAGGGCGCTCGACTTGGATGCCACGGTACTGACCCAATTCACAGCGGGGCGTGACTTCAAACTTGAAGGTGCACTCGATGGGTTGATCCGCATCGCGATCCTTCAGGTTTTCCAAGCCGTCCACATCCGGCAGATGGATCGGAGTGAGCTTTTCGGCAGCTACCATCTTCTTGAAGGCGGCACTGATGAGCTTCTGGACGGCTTCGCCACGGATGACTTTTGAGAACTTGTTCTCAATCAACCGGCGCGGGGCGCGGCCACGGCGGAACCCGGGAATCTGTGCATCATCCTGAAGTTCATCCAGCATTTCGCCGGCCTGGGCCTTCTCGTTGACCGCTGCGATCGTGCACTTCACTTCATACGCGCATTCGCCCTTGTACTCGACGACAAACTGAGGCTCCTCCTGGAACTTCAATTCTTCTTCGTCGTGCGCATGCTGCGTTTCCGCATCGATCACTTCTGGCGTCTCGTCTAATTCGGTGTTTTGATTGTCGCTCATAGCCTTCACGCATCTTCCGGTTTGGTGGGCGAGGCGGGAGTCGAACCCGCACACCTTGCGGTACTGGATCCTAAGTCCAGCGCGTCTGCCAATTCCGCCACACGCCCTATAAAAACTTGGGGCGCACCATGCGCCAATTTCCACAGAACCATCAGCGCAGCGGCGGCAAGCCGCATGGCCATCCCATGCCCTCAATAAGGCAGCCGCCCCGCACGGTAAAACCGTTGCGCTCAATGGAACTAAAACTTTACCATAGCACCAGCAAGCGAGTCAAACCCGCGCCGGTTTTCACCAATTTAACACGTCCCGCAGCGTCCAGTTTCACGTCAACCGGACACCTATGGTATCCTATGCAGCGACAGGCATCCTGTCGTATCGGAGATCCAAGGTTCATGGCCAACCGCCCCTTAAAGATTCTCATGACCGACCCCCACCTCGCGGGCGGGGGCCAAGTCACCTATGTGACCCGTCTGGCAGGTGCCCTCACCCGCATGGGCCATGAGGTTGTTCTGGGCTGCCGCCCCGGCAGCGTGCTGGCCCGGTGTGCCGAGGAGGCCGGTTGCGCCGGACACGAGGAGTTTGTTTTTCGGGGTGGCCTTCGCCCTTCGGCCTGGCTCGCGGACCTGTCCCGTTTGCGCCACTACATCAAAACCCGGCAACCCGACCTCATTCATGTCAACGGTTCTCAGGATCACTGGGTCTGCGCCCTGGCAAACCGCCTCATGGGCCGTCCCGTCTGCATCGTGCGCACCCGCCACAACACCTACGAGGTCAAAGACAGCCGCCCGAACCGCATACTTAACCGGGCCTGGACGGATTACCAGATTGTCGTGTGCGATGTCGTGCGGCGAACACTCGCCCAACAGCGCACCTTCGACGCACGCCACATGTGCACCATCCACAACGGCGTCGATGTCGAGCAATTCAAACCCGATGTCGAGGCCCGGAAGCTCGCCCGCGAAGAGTTTGGCTACGAAAGCCATCATGTGGTGATTGGTATTGCCGCCCGTCTGGTGGAGGACAAGGGACACGAATTCCTGTTCAAGGCCGCCGCGCAAATCAAGGATGCCCATCCGGAGATGCGCCTACTGCTGCTCGGGCAGGGCGTACTCGAGGATTCCCTGCGCGCCCTTGTCACCAAGCTTGGACTGGCTGACCGCGTCCATTTCGCCGGATTCCGGGACGACATGCCGTATTGTACCCAAGCCTTCGACATCGGTGTATTGCCTTCCATTGGCTGCGACACCTCCTCGTTCAGCCTCAAGGAGGAAATGGCCGCAGAAAAGCCGGTCATCGCCTCCGATTACGGCGGACTCAAGGAAATCATATCAGACGGGGTGGATGGTCTCGTGGTACCCACCCGGAGTGTCCAACCGCTCGCATCGGCCATGCGCCGCTTGCTGCAGGATCCCGAATCGCGACGCCGCATGGGAGAAACCGGCCGCAGGCGGGTACAGCGCGAATTCTCCATCGACATCTTCGCTGAACGCACCGAGTCCGCCTATTTCCGCGCCCTGTCCATCCATCAGGAGCGCAAGGGCCCCGCGCAGTGAAGGTTCTGCACATTGATGAGCAGAACGGCTGGCGCGGCGGGGAACAGCAGGCCAGTTGGCTCATCCGGGGACTCTGCGCGCACGGGCATCACGTTATCATCGCAGCCCGACCGGAAAGCGCCTTCTATAGAAACGACCACGGCGGTGCGGCCATAGAACGCCTGCCGGTGCCGCTTATTACCGAAGTTGACCTATATTCCGCCTTTCGCATCAGCCGTTTGGCCCGGGAAGCCAAGGTAGACATATTCCACGCACACACCAGCCACGCGCACACCATCGCCCTGTTAGCCCGGCGTCTAGCGGGGCGTGGTAAAGTCCTGGTATCGCGCCGGGTGAGTTTCCTTCCAAAGACCGATCCCTTCAATCGCTGGAAGTACGCCGCGCCGGATCGCATCGTCGGGGTCTCGGAGCATGTGACCCAAATCCTGCGAGACGGTGGCGTACCCGACTCCAAACTCGCCACCGTGCATAGCTCGGTTGACCTTGCGGCCGTTGAGGTTCCCCCCATCCCGCGTGCAGAACTCGGCATCGATGAAAACACGACCCTCATCCTCAACGCCGGGTCGCTGGTCGGACACAAAGACCACGCCAATCTGCTGCATGCCATGGCCCGCGCCCTCACAACCCTTCCCGAGGCCCGTCTCCTCATCGCAGGCGATGGTGCCTTGCGCCCGGAGATAGAGGCACTCGCGCAGACCCTGGGTATCAGCCATGCGGTGACCCTGCTCGGTCACCGCTCCGATGTGCCAAGACTCATCCGCGCCGCCGACCTCTATGTTTCATCGAGCTGGTCCGAAGGACTAGGCACGTCGATCCTCGAATCACTGGCCTGTAAAGTGCCTGTGGTAGCCACCGAGGCAGGTGGAGCCCGCGAAATGGTGATACCCGGAGAAACCGGCTATCTCGTACCCTGTCGCGACTCTGAACCCCTCGCAGAAGCCATAGTGCGTGCACTGACCCATCCTGACGAAGCCAAAAAGTTTGCAGAAAAAGGCCGTACCCTGGTCGAAAAAGAATTTTCGACCGAACGAATGGTCGAAGGAACACTCAAAATCTATCAAAGCCTGTTGAGCACTAAGTAGAGGAGCCTTCCAGGCTCTTCCCCCTGCAACCACGGAGAAGAAAGCGACCATGAGCGACCTGACCGTCCTCACCCTCGTGCCCAATGCCGGCGACCGTCTTCCCCGGTGCCTCGAAAGCGTGCGCTGGGCCGATGACCTCTTCTGCGTGGTCGATCCCAAGACGGTGGACGGTTCCGATGCGGTGGCCCGAGAGTACAGCCAACATGTGGTGGTTCACGAATACGTCAACGCAGCCAATCAGCGGAACTGGGCACTGCCCCAGATCAAAACCGAATGGACGCTCGTGCTGGATGCGGACGAATGGATATCCCCGGAACTCGCGGTCGAGATACAGCGCATCATAAAAGACTCAGAGAGTCTCGACGGCTACGAAATATTGCGGCATTCCTATTTTTTCGGAAAGCTGATCCGACACTGCGGCTGGCACCTCGACTATAACATGCGTCTCTTTCGCACGGCGAAAGGTCGCTATCTGGAAAAACGCGTGCATTCGCGCGTGGCGGTTGAAGGGCGTACCGGCCGCATCGATCAAGTCATGTATCATGACGCCTACCGCGATTTCGATGAGTATTTCCGCACCAACAATCGTTTCACGGAGTGGAACGCCATGGACGCCTACGAACAGGGCAAACGCACCCGCTGGATCGACCTCACGCTCCGTCCCGTGCAACGCTTCCTGAAAATGTACATCGTGCGCCTCGGTATCCTTGATGGATACCACGGTGCGGTGCTCTGTGGCCTCTCCGCCTTCTCCGTCTTTCTTAAATACGCAAAACTCTGGGATTTGGAACGAAAAGCCCGCGAAAGCCGCTAGAATCCAAGACCATGAAACCTGTGGGCATAGCAATAAAGAGGTTTGTATTCATCGGCCTGCTGCTCTCCGTTGCGGGCTGCTCCCTGCATGCGCCGAAGAGCGACTATGACCGACGAGAGACCGTGGTCTTCGACTTGGAGACGCGCGTGCTGGCACCCAACATGTGGAACCCCTATGTGCCCGGAGCACGACTGGAACATGGTTTCCATCAGTGCATGATTGAGCCGCTGTTCATTTTGAATACCGAAACAGGGATCATCGAACCGTGGCTTGGACTTTCCATGACTTCCAACGAAACCTTGGACGTATGGACGCTCGCCCTGCGCCCGGAAGTGAAGTGGAACGATGGCGTACCATTTACAGCAGATGACGTGGTCTTCACGATAAACCTGCTGCTGAAAAATGCGCCCTCGCTGCTGTTCTCCGGGCCGATGAAACAGTGGGTGGCCCGGGCGGAAAAGGTTGATGCTCTGACGGTGCTGTTTCACCTCACCAAGCCCAACCCACGCTTCAAGCTCGACTACTGGTCCGTCAAAATAGCCAACTCTGTCACGATTCTTCCCGAGCATATCTGGAAGGACAAGGATCCGCTCACCTTCAAGAACTACGAGCCGGGAAAAGGCTGGCCGGTCTTTACAGGACCCTATAAACTGGACCGATTCAGTGAGACCTCATTCTCGTATCGCCGCGACGATGGCTGGTGGGGCGCAAAGGCGGGATGGAAACCCTTGCCCGCGCCGAAGATGCTCGAGTGGGTATGGCAGGGCACCGAGGAGATGAGAACCGCCGCGATGGTGGATGGGTCGGTGGACAGCCTTTGCGACATCACCTTGGGCGCGTATCAGGCGTTGGAGCATTTCCGTGGCGATGTCATGGCGTGGACGGACGGCCCACCCTATGTCTGGCTCGATCCATGCCCCCGCGCCTTGGAGTTCAATTGCGGACATCCGCCCTGGGACGACAAGGAGATGCGCTGGGCGATGAATTACTGCATTAATCGCGATGTCATTGTTGCGGTGGCATATGAGGGCACCTCCATGCCATCCAAGCATTTCTTTCCGGCCTACCCGCCTCTGGAACGCTTTACCCGGATATTGGAACAGAACGGTGCCTATGATCGGTTTCCGGTGTGGGAATACAATCCGGACAAGGCCCGCGAGATTCTGGAATCCAAGGGCTATACAAGAAACCGCTACGGCTACTTTGAAAAAGACGGGAAGGAACTCAGCGTAACGGTCACCACCCACGAGGCGGCCATTGAGTTGCAGCGCGTGGCCCAGGTGGTGGTGGAGCAACTGCAGACAGCCGGCATCAACGCCAGTCATCGCAGCGAGGCGGGCGGCACGTGGATGGACAATGGTTCCTTGGGCAATTTCGATGCCCGGGTGGGATGGATGGCCTGCGGTTCCGTCAGTGAGCCGTGGAGTTCGATGGACACCTTCAATGCCAGTTGGATGATGCCCGACGGGAAGCGTGCGCAGTACAACATCTGGCGCTGGAAGAACGAGGCGTATTCGGCGCTGGTGAGCGACATGGGGCGGATGCCGCTGGGCGATCCCCGAATTGATGACCTGTATTGGCGCGCCATGGAGATCTGGCTGGATGAACTCCCCGGTATCCCCCTCACGCAGGCGAGGAAACTCCTCCCCTTCGCCCAAGATCACTGGAAGAACTGGCCCAGCAAGGAAAATCCATATTCACACCCCTGCACCTGGTGGCAAAGCACCTGCAAGATGATCCACGAAATTAAACCCGTAGCTCCCGACCCCGGAAAGGCTCCATGAGCACCATGCGAGGCTCCTCTCTGGCTTATCTCATCCGGCGTCTCGCCATGTTCGCCCTCACCATATGGCTGGGACTTACGCTAATGTTTCTCATACCGCGCATGGCACCGGGAGACCCCATTGCGGCGATGGTGGCACGGATTTCGTCGCAGGCAGGACGGGTGGAGAACAGCGAGCAGATGATTCAGGCGTGGCGCACGCGGTTCGGCCTTGACGCGCCGCTGTATCAACAATATGGCCGCTACCTGTGGAATTCGCTGCACTTCGATCTCGGTTATTCCATGGCCTATTTCCCGATGAAAGTCGAGGATCTCGTTCGCGCTGGCATGCCGTGGACCCTGGCATTACTGTCGATCGCGACAGTGCTTTCGTTTCTCGTGGGGAGTACCCTTGGAGCACTCATGGGGTGGCCCGCATCGCCGAGGGCACTGCGGCTGGTGCTTCCCGCCGCATTGTGTTTTACCTCGATTCCACCGTTCATGCTAGGCATTCTGCTCATCTACGTCTTTGCATTCGGACTGCGGTGGTTCCCCTTTGCGGGGGCCTACGCCCACGAATTTCCGCCCGGCCGAAACCTCGATTTTGTGTTCAGCGCCGTCCACCACGGGATACTGCCCGCCACCGCGATTGTGGTGACGACCATGGGCTTCTGGGCCTTGGGCATGCGCGCTATGATGGTCACGACCAGCGGCGAGGACTACATGATCCTGGCCCAAGCCAAGGGACTTCGCCCGCGCCGCCTCTTCTGGATGTACGGTGTGCGCAATGCCATCTTGCCGCAGGTCACTTCGCTGGCACTGTCCATCGGCGGAATCGCGGGAGGCTCGGTGTTGGTCGAATACATTTTCACCTATCCCGGCATGGGCTATCTGCTGTATCAGGGCATCGTCAATAACGACTATGCGCTCATTCAGGGCATGACCTCGATTTTGATTATTGGGGTGGCCACCGCAGTGCTGATCGTGGACTTGGCGTATCCCTTGTTGGATCCGCGAATCCGACGAGGAGACCTGTGATGAAAAATGCACGCTCCTACCGCCACCGCCTGCATGCTCGCGCCCAACGGGGGGCGATGCCATGAGCGTTCCGTCATGGATAAACGCGAAATTAGTCGCGGGTTCCACAGTGATTCTCTTCGTGGTGATGCTGGGCCTCTTGGGTCCCTGGATCTGGGACACAACCCAAGCCCGGGTGGCCTCGTGTCCACTCAACCTGCCACCCTACGGATTCTCCCCGCCAAATCTAACCTTCCAACCCGCCCAACTCGCCCATCCGCTGGGTACTGAAAGTAGCGGGCGGGACATGCTCGCCGTGCTGATCACCGGAACCCCGAATTCACTGCTGGTGGGCACCATCGCAGCAGGTATAGGAATAGTCATCGGCACCCTGCTCGGGCTCACCGCTGGATTCATGGGGGGCTGGGTCGGAACCCTCATCCGGGTGATGTCCGATGCCATCATCACCATTCCCTCACTGGTCGTCCTCATCGTCATCTCGTCCTATGTGCGGGAAATCAGCCTGACATCCATGGGACTGTTGCTGGCACTTTTCGCGTGGCCCGGCACCACCCGCACGGTCTACGCGCAAACGCTGAGCCTGCGCGAACGCGGCTATGTGCAGATGGCGCGGCTTTCCGGCGCGTCCACCCTGTCCATCATGGTCTTTGAACTTCTGCCCAATCTCATGCCCTACCTTGCCGCGTGCTTCACCGCCAGCGTTTCCGGAAACATTCTCGCAGCAACCGGCCTTGAGGCACTTGGACTCGGGCCGAGCCGCATTCCCACACTGGGCATGGCCATATCCAACGCGGTGCGCGGTGCGGCCATTTTGCGCGGCATGTGGTGGTGGTGGGGACTCCCCATCGCCATGTTGATCCTGATTTTCTCCGGCCTCTTTCTCATCACCATCGGCCTGGATGAGGTCGCCAACCCGCGCCTTCGCCGCAGCGAAGGAAACGCCCGATGAACACCCCGCTGGATAACCCCGTGCTGCGCGTGGAAGACCTCGAGGTCCGCTACGGCAACCTCGCAGTCCCCGCCGTAAACCGCGTGAATTTCGAGGTGCGGCGCGGCGAAATTCTGGGGCTTGTAGGCGAATCGGGTTGCGGCAAGAGCACCGCCGCCATGAGCATCCTGCGCCTACTGCATCCGCCCGGTCGTGTCACACACGGACGGGTGCTGCTGGATGGCATCGACCTCTTGGCGATGGGCACCCGTGAGCACCGGGCCCTCTGCTGGAAAACCATATCGCTGGTGCCGCAGGGGGCCATGAACGCACTCAACCCCGTGCTGCGTGTCGAAAACCAGATCGCCGATGCCATCGCAGCCCACGAGGACACGCGCAGCAAGGGCCCCCTGACGCCACGCATCAACGAGTTGCTCGCGCTTGTGGGACTTCCCAGTCGGGTGCGCCGCCTTTATCCGCACGAATTGAGCGGTGGCATGCGCCAACGCGTGTGCATTGCCATGGCGGTGGCCTTGCGCCCCCCGCTTGTGATAGCCGACGAACCCACCAGCGCGCTCGATGTCGTTGTGCAGCGCGTTGTCGCCCAAAGCCTGCTCGACATCAAGAATCGCCTGGGGAACTCCATGCTGCTCATCGGTCACGACATGGGGCTCATGGCCCAACTGGCCGACCGCGTCGCGATCATGTACGCGGGCCGTCTGGTTGAGATCGCCCCTGTCGCCGACGTCTTTCGCGCCCCGCGACACCCCTACACGCGCCAGCTCATCGAATCCACCCCGACCATCGGACAACGCCGCCCCTTGGCGGTGAACGAAGGCGGGCCACCGGGACTAGGCACCAGAACGGCGGGATGCCCCTTCGCGCCACGCTGTCCCCACGCGATGCCGCGTTGCGCCAATGAACCGCCCGCGATGGCGCAATGCGGCGAAGACTGGCAAGCCGCCTGCCACTGGAGCGCGCAACCATGAGCTATCCCCTGCTCGAAATAAAGGACGCCGTAAAACACTACGGTGGAAGTCTGTGGTCCGGGCAGCGTCCCGTCGCCGCCTTGCAGGGGTGCAGTCTCTCCGTGCATGGAACCCCCGCCTCCATTACCGCCATCGCGGGGGAAAGCGGGAGCGGAAAGAGCACCCTGGCCAGCGCCGTACTCGGTTTCGTGACCTTGGACAGCGGGCAGGTTCGATTCATGGGGCAGGATCTCGCCACCATGGACCGACACCTGCGTTTTAACTACCGACGGCAAGTTCAAGCCGTGTTTCAAGACCCCTACGCAGCGTTCAACCCCTTCTATCGCGCCGGACACCTCTTCGACCTCGCCCTGCGACATTTCAAGCTGGCGGCCAGCCATCAAGAGGCCAAGGACCGGATCGCGGACGCCCTTCACCGGGTCGGCCTTAGCACGGCCGACCTAAAGAAGCATCCGCACCAGCTCAGCGGCGGACAACGCCAGCGGATGATGGTGGCGCGTGCCTGCCTCATCGAACCAAAGCTTATTGTGGCCGACGAACCGGTTTCGATGGTTGATGCATCGTTACGCTCAATGATTCTCGACATCATGTTGCGGTTGCGGGACGAATCCGCCATTTCGTTTCTCTATATCACCCACGACCTCAGTACCGCGTATCAGATTGCGGACGACATCCACATTCTGTTTCGCGGCACCGTCGTCGAAAGCGGTCCCACCGCAGAGGTCCTAGGGCAACCCCGCCATCCCTACACCCGAACACTCATTGAATCCATTCCCGCACCCGATCCAGCCCGCCGATGGAATGCGCCCCTAACCACAGATTGGGAAAACGAGCACACCGAACCCAGTACGGATTGTTGTTTCCGCTCCCGCTGTCCCGAGGCCGCAGAAGGATGTCCGCATGGAATTCCCGGCTTGTCCCCCATCTCCGAGGGATCCAGCCACCAAGTCGCATGCTGGCGGGCCAATACGCAGAGGTAGCGGGGTAGAGAGGGATTAGTTTTGGGGGCGGCTTATGGGGGAGGGCTTGGGGAGGCAGGCAAGATCCCTGCGTGCCGTTGGATCTGAGGGAGAATGCCTTAACCAAAGCACCGACACAGGCGCACTCCAAATGGCTATTGCCCAAAACTCCGTCACCCGCTATATGGAATGCGCCGATGCAATCGGCGCTTTGGCTGTATACGCAGCATCAGCCATACCATCGCCATAGCCTCCGCAAATCAGCGTTTCGGCCTAAACCAAGATGCAGGCAAGAGGCCGGCGTTACATGGACAGAATTTGACTGCGATAGAATCGACACGCCACCGTTCGTAGCCCTGAAAGGGCATACCGTGGTAGCATCTTGTTGTACAGGGATAGCCGTTTATCCCCTGTTCAAGCCCCGAAGGGGCGAAACATCTTCCATCACCCCGGAGAAACCATGAGCCTGCACAAAAGCCTTGAAGTCCTATTCACCCCCGCAGAATTCGCCCTTCTCGCCGACCGGGATCTAAGCGAAACGGTGTGCGTGGTGTTCGATGTGCTGCGCGCCACCAGCACGATGGTCACAGCACTGGCCCATGGTGCAGCCTCGATCGTACCGGCGGCTGAAATTGCAGACGCGCTTGGGTTTCGCCATCAATACCCCGGCGCACTGCTCGCCGGGGAGCGCGGCGGAACCCGCATCCAGGCCCACTTGACGGGCGGCATCGACTTCGACCTCGGCAATTCCCCCCGAGAATTCCTGGGGGACAAGGTAGAGGGCAAGACCATCATCATGACGACCACGAACGGCACCAAGGCCCTGCACGCCTGTCGGGGTGCGCGCCGGGTGCTCGTGGGGTCTTTCCTCAACCTGCGGGCAACGGCACAATCTCTGGCGATGGAGGCACCCGCCCATTTGCTCCTCATCTGTGGCGGCACGGGACCGCACGCGTCCTACGAAGACACGTTGTGTGCGGGGGCACTATCGGAATTGCTTTGGGAAGGGTGCGCGGGGCAGCCTATTGCGGATTCCGCGCTGATCGCACGAAACCTCTACCGCCGGGACAAAGAGCACCTCTCAGAAGCCTTCGAACAGTCGAGCAACGCTCAAAACCTCCAAAAACACCCGGAACTCCGGGATGATATCGCATTCTGCACGCAGCACGACCTCTTCG
Source organism: Candidatus Hydrogenedentota bacterium (assembly GCA_903932505.1). Classification (GTDB taxonomy): domain Bacteria; phylum Hydrogenedentota; class Hydrogenedentia; order Hydrogenedentales; family CAIZGN01; genus CAIZGN01. The sequence goes on along the minus strand of CAIZGN010000535.1, from coordinate 4,999 downwards.
ACCTCGTGGCGGAAATGATGCCAGACGGACAGGTCGTACCGGCCCGAATATCCCCCCCGCCCGCCTGAAAAATCAACATGTGGAATGCCGGGGGCTTTTTCGTTCATAATTGCCCCGCCGGTGCAACTCCGGCACTAAACACAAAACAAATGGGCAGACAAAGAAAGGCTTTATGATGGGTAATCTTGTATTGGCACTTACCGAAGCGGACTTGGTTGAACTTCAGGCTATTGTGATTGATCATGACAAAGAGGCCGCGCTGCAGTTTCTGCAAGCGAAGGTCGCTCCCAAGCTGTCCTGCGACAACGGCGAATGCAACTGCCAGTGCCGCAACGTCTAGCAGTCAAAGCCAAATCCCAAAGGCATTGATTTCAAGCCGGGGGAGGCGCAAGTCTCCCCCGCTTTCCTTTGCCCCCCTCACTTCCACCCGTACGTCTTCGAAATCCAGTGCAACAACGCCTCCACGTTGATGGCGCTTTCCCATGGGCGGCATCGTGTGCTGAACGGCTTGTGCTCCCGGTAGTATTCCGCCCAAGCCCCCGTGTCATCGGCGAGCGACAGGGTTTTGTCATACAGGGATCGCGCCCTCGGGTCGTCCAACTCGGTCAACGCGTACAAGACCAGGCCGTAGTCATAGCCCACCGACACCTCGCCGTCCGGACGGGAAGGCAGCTTGCCGCTTTCCCCGTAGGCCTTAAGAATCGCATCCACTTGCGGACGCAATTCCTCCCGCCTGAAAAGCGGCGAGTGAAAATAGAGGGGCGTCAGACTCACCGACTGCAGGGTGTAAACCTTCGGTTCGACCCTCGGCAACGTTGGCTTGTTCAAACAATCAGCACAGACATACCGACCCGCCAAGGTCCGCAGGGTCCATTGCACCGTGACGCAGGACTCGCAGACCCCATGCCGCGTCCTTGGCAGCACGGCCGGATCAGCGCAGCGCTCCGGATTGTTGGTGATTAGGCGTTCGTTCTGCCAGAAGTTCCCGCGAAACGTCGACCGCGTCTGTTCCAGCACCGCCCGTGCCTTTTCGACGCGTGCCTGATCCCACAATCCCTCTTTCGCGGCAAAGTCGGTCAGCAAGTTCCCGCTGTCCACAAAAAGCATCGTCGCCTCGGATGATCCGTCATTGAGTGCCGAGCGGGGCAGCACGCCCCCGGCCACATAGGTTTCATCGCCGTTGAAGGGCAACATCCCCGAAACCAGATGCCGCTGTTGTACCGTCCAGGCCCAGTCGAGCATGGGGAAGATCCGCTTGAGAAAATCGGTGTCCCCGGTGCGGTTGAGGTAATCAAAGGCTTGCAGGGTGATGTATCCGGTAATCTCGACCTCATCATTTTCATGCACGTGAAACAAACCCGGTATGCCGAAAGCCTGCGCATTGTGAATCGCGCCATAAGCGTCAAATACCCGGAAATAAAAGTCCAGAATCTCGCGACACATTTCCCGATGCCCAAGCGCAGCAAGGCCGCGATAGGTTCCATACTGATCCCGCACATACCCAAGGTGATACGGATATCCGGCCAGCACGCCCCCTTCCGATGACTGCTGCGCCTTAATTTGCACGGCGGTGTCATCAAGCACCTGCACGAGTCGCGCCCGTTCCGGAACCTCAGCGGGCAGTTCCCGCTCAAAATTCCGACCCTTCGCCGTGAAGTCCGCCCACCAAGCGCGGGTTCGGGACAACATTGCCCCGTAGTCCGTCCCGCGCACGGCCTCCATATTCGAGAGACAGGCCTCCAATCCGGGACCACCCGTCACAAACAGCGTCCCCTCGCCTGGCCCAAAGACAAAAGACGCTTCCCGCTTGGCCGCGTCATAGCTTCCCGCCACAGCATCCTGCCAGGAGAATTCGTGAAAGAAGGCGAAAGGGATGGGGTAATTCCCGAAGGGGACGCAAGGGCGACCAATCGGGGTCTCAACAAGCAAACTACCCTTGGCGGATCCCTGTCCAAGTTCATCGCCACCCGTGGTTACCCGCAGCCCCGCTTCCGGGCGAAACACGAAGGTCAACGGGACAGCACTCTGCACACGTCGAAGGAAGCAGGGACGCTCGCTGTCCACAAAATCCGTAATCACCGCCACAAGTTCACCGTTTCGCTGAACGCGATGCTCCCAAATCGCCGCACCCGGCACGCGCCGAGAAACACTCGTGGCCTCTTCCCCCGCAAGCGTCAATCCGCCAATCGTGGTGGTACTGTAGCCCGGACCAAAGATTTGAAGAATATTCGGCCCTTGCCCATACACACATAGGCCCCCGTTGCCGAGACAATGAACACTCCCGTTTTTCTCCCCGGAAACCCAATTCCGGGGCGCGCTGCGGGCATCCTCCCCCAGCGGCCCCCGAAGCTCCTCGCCCCACACACGCCCTGAACCCAACGCCAAGCAAAACAACGAAATCCAAAACAAGACGTTCGACATACCTATCTCTTTCGTGTTCCCCTGATCCTGAAAAAAGCGGTGCGCCGGACTGGAAACCCCGCCACGGGTATTATGGGAACAATGGGGCGGCGTGTCAAAGAACTCCAAAGAGTGTCTTGGACCCAAGTTCGAAGTGCAACCCGGTATTCTAGCTACTTGTTTTCGAAGATCTTCAAAGGGAAACGATACCCGAAGTTCATTCGTTCCGAAAATAGGTGGCTGTCACTAGTTATCCTATTTCCTCGAACTCCCCCGCAGATAGCTCGTCGGAGGCAGCCCGTTCGGGCTCAGTCGACGGCCGACACGATATGTGGCGAGCCTTGACTCAACCCAAGGCACCTGCTACGATTGAGTCCAGAAAAGGGGCGGAAGTGCCGCCCGTACTACTGTACTGCGACATCTTAATTTGCACCGCTACCTGTCGAAAGATGGGGGTAAGCTCACTGTGCTGGCAGGAAAGTAAATACAAGCAGTTCAACGCGGCGCGCGGCGGTGGTATGTATACCCCGATTCCCAACACAAGCAATGACGGGGGCTGGGGCATCACGCAACTGACAAACGCGCCACCGACTTACACTCAAATCTGGAAATGGGACGACAATGCAGATGCAGGGAAAACTCGGTTTGACCCATGTGTGTCGGCGGCCCCAAATCATCTCGCGGCGTTGGTCATCGGTACTGAGATCATATTAAGTGACGAACACAAGGCAAAAGAGGCCTGGTATCACTACCAACAAGGTCTTGGTGAGGCAGCGGAGCACTACTGGGTACTTAAGTCCGCAGAAGGAGAGAATCCCGATGAGCTTATACCAAATCCTCACTCGGGTCATCAGAACGGGATAGATCATGCCAACTTATGTTGGGGAAACTATAATGCCAAACCATGGCAGAACGAACCCTGAATGAACTTGCAGCGTACCACGTACTGCCAGCTATCCATGAATGGAGAAAAATGATATGAAGAAACGTCATCTATCAGTCGTTTGTTGCATGCTATCACTATGTAGTCTCGCTGCCATGAGCGAAGAGGCGCAGCCTCTGCCCAAAGACGCCAATGAATGTTGCTATGTTATTGAGACCTATGGAATTGTGAATTATTTCAGATTGCCTCGTATGGCTGCGTGCGTGGATTTCCCAGGGGCCATGCTTCGTTCGAGTCTGGGATGTGCGGATGTTTCCCCGTCAGGGAAACGGCTTTTTGTTGGGAGAGAATTGCAGAAGGGAATGACCCGTTCTCCAGTGGAAACCGCGGTAATCGAATCAAGCCCGGCTGGAATCGGCTTTAAGATAGAAGAAGAGCGGCTGCAATTTCCCTCTCACGCGAATGAGTATTGGGGCCATACACCATCATCCGTAGTTGTGATTTCTGAAGATGCCTGTTTCGTTCGGGATGATAGCTACGAATACGACAAGATGGTCCAAATGTGATTGACAACGACACAGAGCCTACCACAGGCAATATTCAGGGTAAACATAAAGGAGAAGGCTGTGACGTCGTTGGCGGGCTTTTCGTTGGGTTCCCCGGATCACATGCGATTGTCACCCAATCGGGATCGCTTGGTGGTTCTCGAGCGGAAACCGATCACTTGGGCTTTCCGGTTGGACTACGTCGACACGGTGCGAGCGAGATGCATTCGCTCGGTAGACCTTGACGACATCTTCGCCCCGTGCTACGACAAACGACGCGATATTCTAGGACTTGAAGGCTACGACGTGAATTGGGAGCGCCGGACGTGCGACCTATGGGTTAGCAGTTCGCTCACGCGCGAGATCGCGAAGCATTTTCGCGTCAATCTCGAAACGGGCGAACGGACGGAAATTGGAGACCTTGCGCCTTGGCCAGCCGGCATTTCGCTCAAAGATCCGCGCCTTATGGATATCCGGTATGCCCTGGGAGTACATTGCTTTACCCGAACGGAAGCGACACTATCACCGGATTTGCGTCGGATTTGCTGTCGTATTCTAGAAAAAGATTTGCTTTCGGGTTTTCCCAAGCCGCCGGAGAAGTTGTTCTTGTCTCCGGACTACAAGTATCTTGTTTCATGTTGGACAGAGAAGGAGGACCCAGAAGCAGAGACTTCTCGGCTGTGTCATAACCTTCGTGTGCAAACTCTGGAAGATGGCAAAATTATCATGTCGATGCAGCCCGAGTCGGCCGTTGCAGATGTTGTCTTCGCACAGGAACCGCCCGACGAACCGACACCGCTAGGCCCTGCCCTATCAACATCGGCGGGGACATCCTCTGCAACTGCTTCCGCAAAATCCGAGCCATTTGTTTCTCCGAACACACCCTAAAGGCCCAATGCTTCTTCACTTCCAACTGTGGATAACTAGGGGCCGCCACCGTTTTTGCGTGGTAGACGTATCTCTCGCCGCGGCGGCGGTGGCTCGGATTGGTGACGGACAAAACGGGGCCATGACCAGTCCGTATCACCCAGCGCAATAAGCGTCACCTCCACCCCAGGAAAATACTTCGGGCCCGGCGGAGTCGCAGTTGTCTCTTATTCTCTCTATTTGCCCGTGGTAGATCCCTCGATACACATACTGACAGGCACAGGAATTGACCGGTTCTGCGGCT
>CAIZGN010000534.1 GCA_903932505.1 Candidatus Hydrogenedentota bacterium | reverse complement strand
GGCCTGGCGGGGGTACTCAATGGTTGATATATATAGTGGAATTGGGCTGGGTGGGGAAGGGAAACGGCAAGAGAAAATACCTCCAAATATTTATTGACTTTTTTCAGTATTAGTGCTAGTGTGGGTACTGCGTCGGATCAGAATGAAAAGAATGTTCTCGACCCACAACGCTGGCAGGCGAAATACCTCAGCGCAATGAAAGGGGCAGGTGACCTATGGGTAGTGTAATTCGGTTTTCGGTTGCGGTAGCCGTCTTGGCGCACTGCGTATTGTTCTTGACTGGTTGTCCGATACTTTTTCCGCCTAGCGGTACAGTGACCCTCCAGCCAGGCAGTGCAACCATCAAAAATGGCGAAACGGTCCAGCTTACAGCGAATTCGACGAACAATAAAGACAGCTTCCGCTGGACGTCGAGTGCTCCCGGCACCGCCTCCGTCTTTGAAGGCATCGTCACAGGAGTGGCACCTGGAAGTGCTACGATTAAGGCAACGGGTACGGCCAGCGGGAAATTTGCCACAGCGGTTATTACTGTTGAGCCTCTGGAGAGCGAGGGAGAAGTCAGCCTAGAGGGTGAACTGTCCATAGAGGGAGAGCCGGTAGTCGAAGGGGAAGAGGAACTCGGCGTAACGAGAACCATCCTTCTCCCTGGCAACGTGCCCTTGGATATGGTTTGGATACCAGCAGGAACATTTATGATCGGTAGCCCAGAGGAGGAGCAGGGCCGATGGGTCAATGAAGGCCCACAGCATCAAGTGACCCTGTCCAGTGGTTTCTGGATGGGAAAATACGAGTTGACGCAGGCGCAATGGACAGCGGTGATGAATAACAATCCCTCGTGGTTCCAAGGAGGAAACGCGAGCGATGCGAACACGGATAACCGCCCGGTGGAAAGTGTCTCGTGGGACGGCGTTACCCAGATGTTCATACCGGCATTGAACGCGGTGACGGGCCAGACATTCCGGTTGCCCACGGGGTCGGAGTGGGAATACGCCTGCCGTGCAGGGACGCGCACACGGTTCTACTGGGGGGATGATTTGCTTCTCGAGCAAATTGGCAATTACGCATGGTATGCGGATAACAGCGGCAATGAGACACATGATGTGGGCGTAAAGACCTCGAATATCTTCGGCTTGTACGACATGAGCGGGAGCGTTTGGGAGTGGTGCCAAGACTGGTCTGGGGATTACCCGAATGGACAGGTAACGGATCCTGCGGGGCCTTCGACGGGAACGACGCGCGAGGTTCGGGGCAATTGCTGGAGTGCCATCGCCGGCGACTGCCGTTCGGCAGGCCGCGGAAGCTTCGACCCTTCGACCACATACAGCAACATCGGATTCCGTCTTGTGAGCTCTGAACTAACGCTGATTGTTGAAGGAGAAGCACCCGTTGAAGGCGAGGGTGAGGTCATCGTTGAGGGAGAAGGTGAGCCGGTCCAGACTCAGATAATTTCTCTTCCCGGTGGTGTGCCGCTTGATATGGTGTGGGTTCCGGCGGGGACGTTTACGATGGGCAGCCCGGAAGGTGAGCTGGGCAGAGATCCTTCTGAAGGCCCACAGCATCAAGTGACCCTTTCGCGGGGGTTCTGGATGGGGAAATACGAGTTGACCCAAGCGCAATGGAAGTCGGTAATGAATGGGGTGAATCCCTCGTATTTCCAAGGCGCAAACGCGGGCAATGTAAACACAGACAACCGCCCGGTGGAAAATGTGTCGTGGGACGACGTCACGCAAACATTCTTGCCGGCGTTGACCGGGAGGATGGGCCTCACGTTCCGCTTGCCGACCGAGGCGGAGTGGGAATACGCCTGCAGGGGTGGGACGACGACGCGGTTTTATTGGGGCGACGACCCTAGCGACACGATGATTGGAGACTATGCATGGTGGTACCAAAACGCCGATAGTGTAGGCGAGGGCTATCCGCATGTAGTGGGCGGGAAGTTGCCGAACAACTTTGGCTTGTACGACATGCTCGGGAACGTTTCTGAATGGTGCCAAGACTGGTATGAGGACTACGCGAGTGGCGCGGTAATCGATCCTACAGGACCGGCTTCTGGAGTGTTTCGGATGCTGCGCGGTGGTTCGTGTTACGCTGGTTCACCGTCCTGTCGCCCTGCGCGTCGCTCCGCCGACACGCCGGACAACCGGTACTACGGCTACGGATTCCGTCTTGTGAGCTCTGAATAACGCTGATTGTTGAAGGAGAAGCACCCGTTGAAGGCGAGGGTGAGGTCATCGTTGAGGGAGAAGGTGAGCCGGTCCAGACTCAGATAATTTCTCTTCCGGGCGGCGTTCCACTGAACATGGTTTGGGTGCCTGCAGGAACGTTCACAATGGGGAGTCCCGAAGGCGAGCAGGACAGGTATATTGATGAAGGCCCACAGCATGAAGTGACCCTTTCGCAGGGGTTCTGGATGGGGCAATATGAACTGACGCAATCTCAATGGAAAGCAGTGATGGCCGGAGCAAATCCCTCGTATTTCCAAGGTGCGAGCGTAGGTAATGTGAACACGGACAACCGCCCTGTGGAGCAAGTCTCGTGGAACGACATTACCCAGATGTTCCTACCGGCGTTAAACTTGGAGACCGGCTTGACGTTCCGCTTGCCGACCGAAGCGGAGTGGGAATACGCGTTACGGGCTGGAACCACAACGCGGTTCTACTGGGGTGATGACCTGAGCTACGCGGATACCGGCAACAACGCTTGGGATGTGAACAACGGAGGAAATCAGACGAACGATGTGGGCGGGAAAATGGCGAACACTTTTGGTTTGTACGACATGAGCGGGAACATCTTCGAGTGGTGTC
>CAIZGN010000533.1 GCA_903932505.1 Candidatus Hydrogenedentota bacterium | reverse complement strand
GTTGCCCGCACAGAACACCTATCGCGAAATCAGCTCCATCTCCAACTACGAAGCCTTTCAGTCGCGCCGCTTGCAGGCCCGTTTCAAGAACGCCCAGGGCAAGAACGAACTGGTGCACACCTTGAATGGCTCCGGTTTAGCCGTAGGCCGTGCCCTCGTGGCCGTGGTGGAGAACTACCAGAATGCCGATGGCTCCATCACCGTGCCAGAGGCCTTGCGCCCCTTTATCGGTGGCCTGGAGCGCCTGAGCCCTTGAGGCCGTCTATGCCCTGATAGAATCTCGGCTTCGTCCAATCGAAGCGGTTTCAGGAGCGGTGGCAGAGTGGTCGAATGTACTTGACTCGAAATCAAGCGTACCGCAAGGTACCGTGGGTTCGAATCCCACCCACTCCGCCAGTAAGTCTGGGCTCCCCTAACAAGGAGCCCTTTCTTTTTGCAAAGCGCCGCACCGTGCGGGCTGTGGCAGGGTGATGTAACGCTCTGAACCTGATCACAAGGCCATTTTAAGGGTCGGTTACCGACCCATTCTCAGAAGTGCATGTGCTGCAATGCTGCGGTATTGCGAGCTGGACACTTTGGCCAAGGATATGATTTATGAGGCTTGGAGGGAGTGGGCGATATCGCTCGCAACCTGAAGGTGGACTAGAGGCTGTAGCGCCCGTGAAATCTGCATGAGCCGCTATCTAAATAAGAGCAAATGCTTTGCCCAAGATCCCCATCTATTTGTAAATCGAGGATGGATGTGCCGTCGCTTGGGTCAGAATAGCCAATCAAAATCCATGGACTCCCCAATGAAGCTTCCCAAAGGCTTGTACGACCGTCTGATTTACGAGGACGAAGTTGATGAGGTCACCAGCCTGACTAGTCAACACCGAGCACTGGTCGCTGCGCCCACGGTGCACCAGCGGCGCGAACAATTCGTTGCGGAGTTGGTGCACCGCTTGCCAGAACTGTTGGACGCGGCGGCGGCCGGGCAGCCTGATGCAAGCGAAAAGGCCAAAGCCGAAATTGAACTGATCCGCCAGCTCCTGATGCAACTGCGCCCAAGTGGCCAGGGTGAGCGTCTGCCGGCCATGCCAGCGCAGTTACTCAAGTCGATTCATGCACCCAATACCGAAGTGTTGATGCCCGCCACGGGGTTGCGCCACCCCTGGCTGTTTACGTCTGCCAGAGCCGACCCGTCACTGCTGAATGAATTGCGCGCCGAGTTGCGCGAGGTCGATCGGGTGGACATTCTGGTCAGTTTCATTACCTGGAGCGGCGTACGCAAATTGCTCGATGTCTTGGAACAAGTCACTGCGCTCGATGCGCATGGCAATCCGAAGACAGAGTTCCGAATACTGACGACCACTTACATTGGTGCGACCGAGGTGCGTGCGGTGGATGCGTTTGCGAAGTTGCCTGGCGTTGAGTTGCGGATCTCGCTTGATGGACGCCGTACACGCCTCCACGCCAAGGCATGGATTTTTCATCGCGTCACCCAGTTTGGCACTGCCTTCGTTGGTAGCGCCAACCTGTCCGAATCCGCATTGATTGGCGGTATCGAATGGACGGTGAAGTTTGCCCAAGCCAGCGGTTCTCCCTTGTTTGCCGCTGCGGTTGCCAATTTCGAGACGCTTTGGAACGACAAGGAATTCCAGCCCTATGACCCCAGTAACGACCAGCACCGTGAAGCTTTAGTGCGCGCGCTGGCCAACGAACGTGGCCGTGGTGGAAACGCTTCCATCGCGGCCGGTAACGTGGTGGCACTACAAACTTGGTTTG
>CAIZGN010000532.1 GCA_903932505.1 Candidatus Hydrogenedentota bacterium | reverse complement strand
CTAAAACCCTGTCAAAGTTTCAATCTTGCAATTTACACCATCATTAAGGGTCGCAACTATCATCGGCAATCTTGACATTGAATGACAGCGAAATGAATTAGCATCCTCCAACGGGGGAACTCGGCCAATTGCGGCCACCGACGTTGAGACCTTGAGTGACAGCCATAGAAATAATCCCGGCCTTTAATTTTTAGCCAATAATCCAAAATTCGGCAGTGAACTGCCTGTCAAGCTGTAACTCATTGTTGAAGATGTCAAATTTTCCTGGTTCGAAACCACCAAACCGGTGAGTCATTCAGCTGCTCCTCAGTGGTGTGTACAATTTTATAATCAACATATTACGTGATTTATCCTTGAAGGAGTACAGGAAACGGAGCGAAGCGTAGTGATGAACGACGACCCCCGCCTAGCCGGAGGGCCGGATGTTTTGTCGGGGTCTGCGGATCCATCGCAGACGGAGACAAAACATTAGGCAACCGAACCGGCGTAGAGTCATTTGTGGTAGCCCTTGGCGCAGCGCTTCGCGTAGAGAAGGGCAAGGCGAGGGCGGACGCAGGACGAACGCGAGTCGCCGAAGGCATAGTAGTCGCTAATTTTTCGCTCCCGAAATCGGAGGAGACCCATTTCGGATATCGCGAAAAATAGCGACTCGCTTGCTATCAACTGCCGTTTTGTTGATACTTGGTTGCAAGGCCTGAAATATACGTCTCAGTCCAAGCTCATGCGTCATTGAACAAACCTAAGGTTTGCAAAAGAAATTTAGAATTGTGTATGGTCGATCCAAGGATAAATGAAAAAGTGGCATTAAAATTCCTTTCCATTGGAGTTCATGGAAGCGCACTAAAAAATGACTGATCCCTTCACTTTGTCGGTTGCCATTTTGGCTGACTCAATCTCGGCGCGCGACGTTCTGACGCGGGCACTCCTTGTGCCGACTCCCACTGACACCCCCGCCAAATTAGGAGAAGGATTTGCTTCGGCAAATGAAGGAATCCGTTTTAATTCGCACACTATGGAAAACGCTGATGAGTTGGTGAATTGGCTTAAGGTGCGACTGTCCTCAAAACGCGCGTGTCGAGTAGTGGTGGTTTCGGACAACTTGGTTCATAACGAAGCTGGCCAACAGAAAGCGAGCGCGCTCGCCAATGAAATTCGCGGCCTGTTCAATTCTCAAACGACGCATCTGCTGGGCTTGGTCGCCCTGGTCGTTGGCGAACCGGGACGCTTGACCGACATCGACGAGATGTTGGACCCGCGGACGCTCAGCCTCGCCGTCGCGCGCCCGGCTATGTTGCGCGTAGCGTATGCCCTTTGGTTGAAGAGCGTCCCTAGCGCCCAGCGGAAACTGAGAAAATCCGATGCGGTGAAGGTACGCTTAGTCCGATCGCTTGAAGAATTGAAGATGTGTCTTCGTTTACGCTTCCTAGTCTATGGAGCACTGGGCTATTTGGAGAAGCGCATTGCCCATTTGGCCAACCAAATGGAACTCGACACGTATGACCAGCACTCCCTGCATCTCTGCGCAGTGGAACGAGCGTCAATGCGCGTGGTGGGTACGTTGCGCATGGTGCTGTGCGCAGATCGACGGCGAGCCTCTACAGTTGATCGCAGAGCTCCCGATAGACTGGCTCTTGAGAACGCGTGCGCTTTATCCGACGTGGTCCGGATGCAAGCCGTGTGGATTCGCCGGATTGCCAATGAGGAACCGATCCTGCATAACAAGCTTCGTGAGGAGAATCCGTTGACACCCTTGCCCATCATGGACAACACAGACTTCGGGGATTTGTGGCCGCAGTTTTTGCAGGATTACGATTATCGCGAGACGGCGGAAATCAGCCGGGTCATTGTCTCGCCTGATTATCGCGGCTTGGGTGTCTCAGCTTTGTTGATGCGGTCAGCAACTGCCGCAGCGGCGGAATTGCGAGTGCGCCATCTCTTGTTGGAATGCATCCCGACTCACGTTAGAATGTACCAGCAGTATGGCTTCGAGCCACTGCCGCGCCGACATTGCCGGGCTCGCGAACTGGATCAATTCGCTGTCGGCATGAGGCTGGAAATGGAAACCATGCCTCCCCAGACACAGGCCCGATTGCAAGGAGACCTTCGCATGTTGCGCCTTGGGCTGGAGCCGAAAATCGCTTTGCTCGGCAGCCGTGGGCTGTGTCTTTGCCGACAGTCCGAGTGTTGGAAAGAAGCGCAATACGGCGGGTGGGGTGGCAAGGCGTGTCCGCTTGTCAAAGACATGCCTGTGACCTAATTTCCGCCCGGTACGAACCGAGAAGGTTATCGCACGCCTCAACTGAAAACCGAACCCTAGGAAATTCTATGAATAGTAACCAAAAGTACATTAAATTGATGCGGGTGTTTATTTCTTCGCCCGGCGATGTCGCGGAGGAGCGCACCTTGGTTAAGGAGGTGTTGGAACGCGTGAACCAATT
>CAIZGN010000531.1 GCA_903932505.1 Candidatus Hydrogenedentota bacterium | reverse complement strand
CTGCGCAAATGCCTATGATCAAGGACAATCTATCTGTATCCGGATACAAATTAACACTAAACAACATAGAATTTTCAGTACGGGTTCAAGGACCAACCTTCAGGCCGAGCAGCCATGTCGTGGGGTTACCCTCAGTAGGCGTAACCCTCATGAGCGGTGCCGCCGAGGTCACAGGCGAAGCCATCAAGGTAATTGACACGCCCCGGCAAATACTCATCGATGTCCTCAAAATCTTTGGCGGCATCGTGGGCCCCGCAGGGAAATAGCTTTTGGGAAAGCGGTCGGCAACACTCCGGCCGGGCACTTGGGAGAGCAATGGATATACGAATCAGTAAGTGCGCGCACGTTTGCCAGTCATCTGGACGGAACTTTGTGCACGAAGAAGAGATACAATCCTTGGTAAGAGTCTCGGAAGGGGTTCTTACGCGCGAGGATTATGCCCGGGATGCTTGGCACTCAGAGCTCGCTTCAGGCGCGTTTTGCGTGTGGAGTTCCAAGTACTACGATCCCAAAGTTGCGGAGCAGGCCTCTCCAGAGGTATTCTCACCCTTGCGACAGGCTTTTTACGAATCCGTGGAATCCGAGGAACGCGTTGAATTGGCCAAGGCCTATTTGGCTGCCCAGTTGTTGCGGCGGCAGAAAGCCTTTCGCCGAATCAAGGAATCCGATGAGACCGATGGTTCCACGAAAATCACCCTGTACACCGATTGTATCGGGGAGCGCTTAATAGAAGTACGCGACCCCAATTTTACGTATGCCGAATTGGATGCGGCCCGGAACGCCTTACTCGACCGGCTGCAAGTGCTGGAGTCGCCTGAGTGCCCTCCAGAGAAAAGTGAGCAAGAAAATGTCGATGCAGAGACGAGCGATGATAACGAAACAGAACAGTAGCCTGTTTGGCTCAGGAAAACTAACGGCAGAATTTACCCAAGGCCAGTTGGTTATAGGCAGCTGCGCCATGCTGTTTATAGCCTTGTTATGCTTCGTCATCGGGATGATTACCGGTCGTGGCCAGGCAAGCAAGGAAATCGAGGTTTTGCAGAAGGCCAGTGGGGGAGGGGCCATTCAGACCGCCGCCGCCCCGAAGACCGGAACCTCGGACTCCACTGACAAAAAGCCGACGACCACACCCGCCAAGGATCAAGGGGTACAGACCTCGCCGCGCCCGGATTCATTGGGACAAACCTCTCCGGCCAAGCCGCTGACACCCGTCCCGGCGACCCCGTCCGCAACGCCCCCCGTAGCCGAGGCAGCAAAAACGCCAGCGTCGACTCCGGCAACCCCGGCCACTCCGCCTGCAACGACCCCGTTGTCTCCGGCGACACCTCCGGCCACCCCGGCAGCCGCAACACCGGCACCTGCCCCAGCAGCCCCCACCGGCGACAAGACGGTTCTGCCTCCATTGCCGCCCATTCCCAAAACGGCCAGCGAGATTCAGCGCTCCATGCAGACCGGACATCCGGCCGTGGCCCAGCCGACCACGCCGCCGGTTCAGGTAGTTCCTTTGCCCGGCGCAACGGCCCCTGGGGCCACCGTGCCGCCCACACCCGTGACACCTGCACTCGCTCCCCCCACACAAGCGCCAGCGCCTGCGACGCCCGTTCCTGCCACGCCCCCCGCAGCGACCACCCCCGCGCCCACGGCTACCCCGGCACCCGCCGCCAAGCCCGTGACCGTGGCCAAGGGCAAGTTCGGCATTCAAGTCGCCTCTTTTCAGGGCGCGGAGAAAGAGAAGACTGCCGCAGAATGCCAGCGTCGCTTGAAAGCAAACGCCGGTTTTGATTCCGTTATAGTCAGCGGTAAGGATGGAGCCGCCGCTCAAGTGGTCATCCCCGGGTTCAAAGATCGGCTTTCCGCCAAGAAGGCCGTGGAAGATCTTAAGAAGAAACCCGATTTCAAGGATGCTTGGGTCAAAGAACTGCAGTAGTCCAAGACTACGCAACAAGCGTATACGGAAGGATGCAGGAACATGGTCAAAGTTGCGGTCATAGGCCCCGGAGCCATGGGGTGTCTGTTTGCGGCGCGTATCGCGCAAACGGGTGCACGCGTATATCTCATCGACTATCGTCCGGAACGCATACGACGCTTAAATCTGTCTGGAATCACGGTGGAGACCGATGCGGGCGAGATTCGCGGCAACATGCAAGTCTGCGCACAGGCACCCATCGGGATTGATCTCGTCATCGTGCTCACCAAGGCGTTCACTACGCCAACCCTGCGATTTTCGCCGTCCACTGCCGTTCTCACCCTGCAAAACGGTTTGGGGAACGCAGAGGCTTTGGCTGGACGCGCCGGAAGCAACCGTATTCTTGCGGGAACCACCACGGAAGCCGCCACGATGATTAGTGAGGGGCGCGTGCGCCACACCGCTTCTGGAACCACTTTGGTTGGCACTTGGACCACGTGTCCAGTGGAACCAACCGTCGAACTTCTCAATGCGGCTGGGTTCAATACGCAAGTCACCGAAAGTCCCGGGCAGGCCATCTGGGAAAAAGTCGCCATTAACGCAGGAATCAATCCCATCACCGCCCTCCTCAATCTCCCCAACGGCCGGATTCTTGACCTCATAGAGACGCGCCAACTCATGCGTGACTTGGTGGTCGAAGCCGCAAAGACCGCCTCCACCGAAGGGTACCGTTTTGACCACAGTCTGGTAGAGGAGGCGGAGGAAGTGTGTCGCACCACGGCGGACAACATTAGCTCCATGCTTCAGGATATTCGTGCGGGCAGGAAAACCGAGATTGAGGCCATCAGCGGAGAGATTTTGCGCAGGGCCACTCAAGCGGCCCTACCTGCACCCAGAACCCGAACCATTTATCAGCTCATTCGGGGCCTTGAACAACGGTGAAATTACCCGGCCTCATATACACGAGTCCGGTTCAATTCTCCCGCAATCAGCGTCTTAAACTGGCCCTTATACCGCCGGTTGCCGCAACGCTTGCCAAGGTGCTGTATGCTCTTAATCGCCGCGAAGTTCGCGATGCCCACTACTTTGAGGAGTGCCTGCGCGACCACGGGCAAATAGTCGTGGGCATATGGCACGAAACCGCCCTCATGGCCGCCGCCCACTTTCAAGGACACAATTTCCACGTCCTCACCAGCTACAGCTTTGATGGGGAGCTCGCTGCCCGACTACTGGCGTGCTACAAAATCGAATCCGTCCGGGGCTCCTCAAGCCGAGGCGGTTCTGAAGGCCTTGTCCAGCTTGAAAAGGCCCTGGAGCTCGTAAAGGTTGTCGGGCTGACCATGGACGGGCCACGCGGTCCCCATCGAGAGGCGAAGCCCGGTCTTGCTATTCTCGCCGCGCGAACAGGCGCACCACTGCTACCCGTGGCCTTTGCGCCCAGCCGTGCTTGGCGACTGCGCACTTGGGATCGATTCCCCATCCCGAAGCCTTTTGGACGTATTATCTGCGCCTTTGGACCGCCTATCCCCGCTCCACAAAATGAAACTCGCGAAGCCATCGATGCCGCTCGAATCCAGTTGCAGGATGCGCTTAACGCCTTGCATACGGGGCTTGAGCAGGAGTTTGGGGGAACGTAGCACTGTCGGTTGAGCGTGGGGGATGGGGACTTCAAAAGAGGAAAACAGGCCACCCGTGGGCCTATCGCTCCGACAAAGCCAGACGAAGTCCCAAGGAGGTGAAGACCCCGGCGGTCAACCACGAAAACCACTTCGAAATGCCCGGCCGCTGCACGATCAGATTTCCCAGACTTCCCGACAGAAATCCGATGATGGTAAAGAAAAAGGTGGCCTGAACCATGAAAATCGCGCCCAAGGTTAGCATCTGAAGCACCGTATGCCCGGCACTGCGATTCACGAATTGCGGGAGAAACGCAAGGAAGAATAGCGCAACTTTGGGATTGATCACGTTCATGATAAACCCGCGCCGGAACAATTCAAACGAACTCACCTCGGAATCCACCGTCTTCAGTGAAAGCACCTGCTGCTCGCGTATGGCTTTGTAGGCCAGATAAAGAAGGTAGGCCGCGCCCGCATATTTTAGGATGTTGAAGGCATAGGCGGACGAATACAGCAGCGCTGAAACCCCAAAAGCGGCGGCCATGGTGTGGATGCTCACGCCACTGCACATTCCCCAACCCGTAATCACCGCCGCGCGACGTCCGCGCGAAAGACCCTGTGCGACCACAAAAGTGTTGTCCGGTCCCGGTGAAAGGGTCAGTGCTGAAGAGGCCAGCAGAAAATAAAAAGCAGTAGAAAGAGCCATCAAACAGTCCTTAAACGGGTCGTGCGTAAATCTGTGAAGCCCCGGCATACGGGTCAAAAACGGTGATACCCTGCTCATTGAAAACGGCCGTCACCGGCGCGCCCTTGCCCGCTTCCAAATACGCGTGATTCCGCCGCACAACTTCGCGGGCCGCATGCACAATTAAAACCGATTGCCGTGCCTGTACTGCGTCGGGATAGGTGGCACGAATAGTGTCCAACGTCTTCCCCAAGAACTTCACCTCGGCCACTTTTTCTATACAAACAACGAGGCTGTCCACGCCATAGCCGACATAAGCCAGCGACCCGTCTTCGCGTCGGACATCCCGGGTAAAATGGCTGTTCGCCGTTTGCGTGCCGCGCCCCGTCGTGCAAAAACGAAGGCCGCGATATTGGCTGTCGGATTCGATCATGCCTTCGGTGCCGTACAACTGACTTTCCTGATTTACGGGTGCCTCGAAAGCGTCCGGCGTGATCCAACTGTTCACAAAGTCGATGCTCATGCCATTATCGAATTGAACTTTTACCTGAACCGCGTCAAACGCATCCATGCCATAGTCATCGCGCAATTTTTTCTTCTGACCGACGGCATGCAGGGAAACAGGCTTCACCCCGAAATTGGCAATAAACAAGTCCGTCCAGTGGCACCCGACATAGCTGAAAGGGTCGCTCTTGTCCGCCCAGTGACGAAACACCTGACTCGAAACCTCAAGCGGTTCTTCCAGGACGGCGCGGCCGTACAACGGCGTGCCGATGCGCTGGGAAAGCTGGTCGCGAATGCGCAGGTGATCCGGGTCGTAGCGCTTGTGCATGTCCACGCCGACAAGACATCCCTTGCGCTCCGAGGCTTCGATAATGGCATCCGCCTCCATTGCATCCAGCGCCATAGGTTTCTCGGTGATCACATGGACGCCCCGCTCAAGCGCAGCCAGGATGGGGGCGGTGTGCAGATGGTCGGGCGTCGCCACTGCCAGTATGTCGAGGTCAGGATGCGCGTCCAGCAGGTCTATCCAAGGGGTTTCCCCATGATAGACTGCGAAATCGCTCATTCCCAACCCGAGGTATTCGTCGCGCTTCGCGGCCGCACTCTGTTTCGTGTGCGTGGCCAGCGCCACAAACTGGATGTCAATGTGTGCCAGTTGACGCGCCATTGCGTCGAGACCCACACGCCCCAGCCAGGGCAGCAATCCGTATTGCGACAATTGCAGATAGGTGCGGAGATGGACATCGCCCCCGAACATCCCCGCGCCAATCAAACCAATCTTGAGCGTCCGTTTCAACACAAAGACCTTTCAAAATCGAGGCCAGCGAAGAAGAACCTTTCCGGCCCTAGCGGTATCTAGCCTTTGCAGGCCAAGGATACGGGCTTGCCGGTTTGCGCCGATTTGTATACCGCCTCGATAAGTGCCACCGCGTTTCGGCCTTCACGCCCGTCGATTCGGGGCTTCCCGCCTGTGCGAATCGCGCGCGCGAAGTCCTCAATTTGACGACGGTGCCCCTCGATCTTGAGCGCGGCCAATGGATCGCCTGCCCCTGAACCCAAGACGGACTCCTTCTTGAGTTCATCCTCTACCTTGGCGTCACTGGCTTGGCGTTTCTTGAATTTCCAATGCTTGATCGCGCCGTCTTCGAGCGTGGCACTGCCGCCCGAACCATGCACTTCCACGCGGGCCGGGCAACCGGGCCAGATCGCCGTACTGCCTTCGATGGTTCCATAAGCACCGCTTTCAAACTCGAGCATCGCGCACGCCAGATCCTCAACTTCCAATCCCTTGTGGCCGATGCACTTCATCTGGGCCTGTACCGTCTTCACGGGGCCCATGAACCACTGAAGCAGGTCGATTTGGTGAATGCCCTGATTCATGAGTACGCCACCACCATCAAACTTCCACGTGCCTCGCCAACTGCTCGCGGAATAGTATTCCTGAGAGCGATACCACTTGATGTAGGCGTTGCCCAGCACCAACTGCCCGAATCGCCCTTGGTCGATGGCCTTTTTGACCAATTGTGGGCCTTCCGCGAAGCGACTTTGGAAAATACAGCCCAGAAGCACGTTTTCCTTGTTTGCAGCGAAAATAATCTTGTCGATGCGCTTCGAGGATATCTCGAGCGGCTTTTCTGAGAGAATGTGCTTGCCTGCCTCGGCGCAAGCCACGGCGATATCAACGCGCAACCCGCTCGGCACACAGATGCAAACCGCATCCAAGTCATCCCGCTCAAGCATCTTCCGGTAGTCGGTGTATCCTGTCGCACCGTACTGCCCGGCGAGGGCTTGCGCGCTCTTTTCAACCACATCTGAAACGCCAACCAGTTTTGCGCCCTTGACTTCCGCAATGGCTGCCGCGTGAATGGGGCCGATGTTGCCGCAACCGATAATCCCAAATCCTACCGTCATGATGCCGATCTCCTATCTATTTGTTTCAGCATGAGCCGCAATTATAGCACATTAGGCAGGTGCGAGCCCCAATTTTCCCCCAGATTTGCATAACAGGCCCCAACAAAAGTAATGTTTCGTGGTTCTATGGTGATACAGGGTAGCCCCATAATGCAGAATTCAGACGAAAAACCGGCCCCGGAACAGCTCGACGTGGACCCCATCATTTCGGTGGAAGGCACGGTCGAGAGAATCGTCTATGAAAGCGCGGAAACCAATTTTCTCGTCGGCCGGATGAAAATACCCGACTCCGACACCCTGCTGACTTTTGTCGGTAACGCCATGGCGGTTTCCCCCGGAGAGACCATCCGGGTGCGCGGCCGATGGGTGGAAGACAAGCGTTTTGGACCACAGCTTCGCGCCGAATCCTTTGAGACCATTCTGCCCACAACCGTCTTGGGCATCGAGAAATATCTCGGATCCGGCCTCATTGAGGGGATTGGCCCAAAATGCGCCCAGCGGCTTGTGGGTGCCTTTGGCGTCGAGACCCTGCGTGTCATTGAAGAGCAGCCCGAGCGCCTGCGGGCCGTCGAGGGTATCGGAAAAAAACGCGCCGCCCAAATCCGTTCTTCGTGGTCCAAACAACGCGCCATTCAGTCCATCATGGTTTTTCTGCAGGGGCATGGTATTTCCGGTGCGCAGGCCGTGAAGATCTACAAGCAGTATGGAGACACAGCTGCTGCCATTTTGCGTGAAAACCCCTATCGTCTCGCCGACGATATCACCGGAATCGCGTTCAAAAGCGCCGACAAGATCGCGGAGCGACTCGGAATTGGCAAGGACGCCCCGGCCCGATTGCGCGCAGGGTTGACCTATGTGCTCAACAACGCGGGACATGAGGGCCACGTCTTCCTGAACACCCAAGAGCTGACAACTGCGGCCGCAGAAGTGTTGCAGGTAGACGCAGAACGACTCGAAATCCCCCTCGTAGAACTCGTGCAAACCGGTGCCATGATTATCGAAGACGGAGCGGTCTTCATGCCCTTGATGCACGCGGCCGAGCGTGGAACCGCCCAATATTTGAAGAAACTGCTCGCCACCCCCTGCGAACCTCTCTCCATCAACCTTGAAAATGCCCTGAAATGGGTAGAAAAGATCAAGAAAATCCAACTTTCCGACGGACAGCGTGAAGCCATTCGGGCGGGTATCGAATGCAAGGTGCTCGTCATCACCGGTGGGCCGGGAACCGGCAAAACGACCGTCCTTAACAGCCTTCTCGCCATTCTTGAAAAAAAAGGACTGTCCTTCCTGCTCGCAGCCCCAACCGGGCGGGCCGCCAAACGCATGGAGGCCGCCACTGACCGTCAATCCCAGACCCTCCATCGTTTACTTGAATACAGCCCCATCAAGAAGGGTTTCACCCGCGACGAGCATAACCCCCTCATCACCGACCTCGTCGTGGTCGATGAAGCCTCCATGATCGACACCCTGTTGATGTTTTCGCTCCTTCGTGCCATTCCGCCTTTCGCCCGCCTCATCATCGTCGGCGACGTGGATCAGCTGCCGTCCGTCGGTGCCGGAAACGTCCTCTTCGATCTCATCGCGAGTCAGCGTGCCCCTGTGGTGCGCCTCGAGACCGTCTTTCGCCAAGCGGGGGAAAGTGGCATAGTCGCCAATGCCCACCGCATCAACCGTGGAGAGTTTCCCGCCTTTAACAAGGACGATTTCATTCTCATTTCGCGGCAGGAACCGGCCCCCACCGTGGAGACCATCCTTGAACTCGTCTGCCATCGAATTCCCGCCCATTTCGGGCTGGATCCCATGCGCGATATTCAGGTCTTGTCCCCCATGCGACGGGGGGATGCGGGCGTCAACCACCTCAATGAGCGACTCCAGGAAGCCTTAAACCCCCACGGGGAACCCGTACCACGGCGAAATTACCGCCGAGGGGACAAGGTCATGCAATTGCGAAACAACTACGAGTTGGACGTCTACAACGGCGACACCGGCCGTGTGACCCTCGTGGAACCCGAGGCCGCCGAACTCGAAGTTACCTTCGACGACGGGCGTGTCGTCATCTACAGTTTTGACCAAGCCGACGAGCTGGAATTGGCCTACGCCGCCACCGTGCACAAATCCCAGGGCAGCGAATACCCCGCCGTGGTGCTCGCTTTCCTGCCTCAGCACTATATGATGCTCCAGCGAAACCTGCTCTACACCGCAATCACCCGGGGAAAGAAACTCGTCGTGGTCGTTGGTAGCGAAAAAGCCATTGGCATGGCCGTACACAACAGCAAATTCGCCAAGCGCAACAGCCACCTTGCCAGCCGCCTCAGAAACGACCGCTAAAGTGGGGGAGACCGACGTCTGATTTGGCCCGTATCAGAGGCTTGCCCATGAGGTTCAATCCTGCTACCATATTACACAGTCAAACCCACGGCGCGGCCCGCCGGAAAGGAGTCTTGGAATGCTGAAACGGATTGCGGTGATTGGAGACAAGGCGCTCATCAAGTCGCTGAACGCTGCCAACGAGGATCCAGAGGTCATGTTTTCCACGCTGGAAACGCCTGATAAACCGGCATCGGGCACTTGCGCGGTTCTGGCTCCCGCAGGGCATTCGCGGCAGGCCATCGAATGCGCCGGGGCCATTGCGGCGGAGCATCTCGCCGCCTTGAACCTTATTGCCGACGCGGTTGCGTGTCGCGAGGAGATTCCCCTTTCCGAATCACTCCGGGTGGCGCAGCATGCCTCGCGCTTTGCCAAAGCACTTAATCTCAGCGCCGATGATCAGTTTGCCCTCGAGCGGGCCGCTCTCCTTCGGGATGTTGGGAAAATCTGCATCCCCAACGAGGTGATCTTGAAAAAGAGCGTGCTCAACTATGATGAGTGGGCCCTGCTGAAGAACCACAGCCGTCTGGGTGCGGAGTTGTTGCTGGAACGCGGCGTTTCCATTGACATCGTTCAAATTGTCGAGTTTCACCATGAGTGCTACGATGGGGACGGATATCCAGACCACCTTGAGCGGGAGGAAATTCCCTACCTTGCCCGGGTGATGCGCCTGCTGGACGTCTATTGCGCCATGACCAGCCCGAGGCACTATCGCAAATCCCAATTTGCCGTGCAGGAAGGGCTGAAATACATCAAGGATGAACGCGGAAAGCATTTTGATCCCGCTCTGGTGGATGCCTTTCTTAGCTCAGGAATCGCAGACGAATAGACAACCCTGGCCCTCTCAGCGCGGTCAAGGTTGTGCTGGCGTGCCCGACGCAGGGCGCGTCAGCGATAGCAGGTAATTGAACACCACGTCAGCGTCCCATTTCGCGCCGCCCAAGTATTTGAACACGATATCGCCGTTTGCCGCCACGATATAGGTGTTTGGGGTGCCGGGATTCTGAAAAACAGCGGGCCGTCCACCGTTGAGAAGGTAAGTCGGGTAGCGTATCCCCCGTGCGGCTATGGCCCCGTTCAATTCGGCCTGTTCGGTCCAGGTCACGCAAAGGAAGGCAACGTCCAAGGTCTTCACCTTTTCCCACAGCGCGTTCACAGCTTCAATTTCCGACGTGCAGATGGTGCAGTCCGGATGCCAGAAATGCAGGAAGATAGGCTTGCCCTCAAAGAGCGAGAACGGAACCTTGTTCCCGTCTTTGTCCAGCAGTGACCACCCGTAGTCCGCTTTCTCCCCAAAGGGGATGGGGGGGGCGGTCAGTTCTTTCTGCTTGTAGCGAATAAAGGTTTCTTTGAAAGCTAGCAGTAACAGAAGGCCAACTACGGCGGGAACAACCGTCGTAAGGACAGCTCCGGTGATGCAGCCTTTGAGAAATGTCTTGCGGGATGGATTCATGGCAATCGTTCTTCTTCGTGGGTGGGCGTAGCTGCACGATCCCGTTCGTCAAACCGGGCCATGCGCTCGCGAAATTCTGATTCCTTGCCCCGTTCTGTGGGGTTATAGTAGGTTCCCCGGGGCACTCCATAGTTCTGAGGAACGTAGGCCTCCTCATAGTCATGGGCGTACTGATAGTCGAGTCCGTGCCCAAGACGCTTCGCACCGGGATAATGCGCGTCCTGCAAGTGCTGGGGAACTTCCAGCGTCTTCTCCTCGCGCACGTCCTTTAGGGCGGCGTCGATGGCGAGATAGGCCGCATTGCTCTTGGGTGCGCAGGCCACATAGGTGGCCGCCTGCGACAGAATGATGCGAGCTTCCGGCATGCCGATAAACTCACACGCCTGAAACGCCGCCGTGGCGATCACAAGCGCCATTGGATCGGCGTTCCCGACATCTTCGGACGCCAGAATGCAGATGCGTCGGGCGACAAAGCGCGGGGTTTCCCCGGATTCCAGCATGCGCGCCATCCAGTACACGGCGGCATCCGGATTGCTTCCGCGCATGCTCTTGATAAAGGCCGACGCCGCATCATAATGTTCGTCGCCTGTGCCATCGTAATGCAGCAACTTGCGTTGAATGGACTCCCGCGCCACCTCCAGCGTGATATGAATCCGGCCTTCCTGCGGTGGCGTGGTCAATAGCGCCACATCGAGCGAATTCAAGCCGCGACGCGCATCGCCCTCGGCGTAGTTTGCCATATGCTCGAATGCCACATCGTCGATCACGACTTCCTCATCCACCCCCAATTGGGGATGGGTCAGCGCACGTTTCATCAGCGCGACCACGTCCGCATTTTCAAGCCGCTTGAATTCAAAAATCTGCGACCGGGACAGCAGTGGCGCAACCACGGCAAAGAAGGGGTTCTCGGTGGTTGCCCCGATCAGAATAATGTTGCCGTTCTCCACATCCGGCAGGAGCGCGTCCTGCTGGGCGCGGTTGAATCGGTGAATTTCGTCGACAAAAACAATGGTGCGGCGGTTTTCGTGAACGCGCCGTTCCTTCGCCGCAGCAATCACGATCCGCAGTTCCTTCACCCCGGAAGTCACTGCGTTCAGCGGCTCAAACCGGGCCTGGGTGCGCATCGCGATGATGCGGGCCAGTGCGGTCTTTCCGGAACCGGGTGGCCCATACAGAATCAGCGAAGTCACGCGGTCTGCTTCAATGGCGCGGCGCAAGGTTCGACCCGGGCCGAGAATGGCCGTCTGTCCAAGCAATTCATCCAGAGAACGCG
>CAIZGN010000530.1 GCA_903932505.1 Candidatus Hydrogenedentota bacterium | reverse complement strand
TGTCTTTGTTTCAACAGTTCAACCCGGTCGGTCCATTTCCGGTTGCCGGGCTCAAGCTCCGCGGCTTTGGTAAGAGATTGAATCGCGGCATCGAAATCGCCCAGAGCCGCTTGGGCTTGGGCGAGGGTATCATGGCCGTTGGCGTTCGAGGGAGCAGCCTTGACGGTTTCCTGCGCCAGTTGCAAGGCTTCCTGAAGATTCTTCCCGTCACTAATATAGCGCATGGCGAGGTTGTTACGGGCGACAACGAGGCTGGGATCCAGTTTGAGCGCCAAAAGGTAGTTGGACTCGGCCAAGGCATAGTTTTTATCGCGCTCCGCCACAATCGCGAGGGCTAAAATGGCTTTGCCGCTCACATCGGGCCGTGTGGCCAAGGACTCGAGGATCGTCCGCGCCTTGTCACGATAAGCTTGCTGCTGGCTGCGCTCTGCCATCTGGTTCCAGGCAGAGGCAAGGGCCACTCGCTCATCAACACCCTCCTCGGGGATAAGGGCCCCGACCTTATCCAGCCATTCGGCGGAAAGGCTTTCTGAGGTGATATCAAGCACCGCGAATTGCAGCCAAGCCATGCGCCAACGATTGGATAGGGCAAGACGTGGGCTCAGCAATTCAGCCGCTTCCGCAGCGCGGTCGGCATGAATAAGCGCGCGAGCCTGATTTGCGATGACCGGAGAATAAACCGCAGGATCTTCGGTTTGTTTTTGCAGATACGGCTGAATGGTGTCCAGCGCTTCGGTGGATTGATCTAGGCGGATTTGTGCGGTAGCAATAAGCAGATCGGCAGCATCCGGACTGCTGGGCGAACGCCTACGCCATTCCTTGGCGGCATTCAGCGCATCGGCCCACTGTCCGTTGGCTGCGAAAGCTTCTGCCGATAGCAAAGCCGGTTCAATCTCGCTGGGAAAATCGAGCATGGCCTGTGATGCGATGGACGCCGCGTCACTGTGTCGACTCAGGGATGCATACAACCGAACCAGTTGCATCTTAATGGGAAGGAAACTGGGGTTCTGGTCCATCAGTTTTCGCAACCCGATGGCCAGTCGCTCAGAATCGTTTTCCGGCGTCTGGTCTAGAAGCTCCATGGCGCTCTTGGCCTCCGGCAAATGCTCCGGGGTTTCGAGGGCCGCCAAAATAAACGGGCGGGCCATAGGTTTGGCCTGGACTTTCTGCAGAAGTCCGACCTGACTGGAAAGCGCGGTAAAATCTTTGTCCTCCGGACAGGCGGCGCAAGCCTCGGGAATCCGTTGGATGGCGCGCTCGGACGAACCTGTGCGCACGAGGAAGGCCAGCATCCTTTTCCAAATGATCGGATTAGACTTGGCGGCCGTAATGGCCTCTTGATACCAGCGTTCAGCCTCTTCAGGCTTTCCGTAAAATCGTTTGTATTCCGCAAGAATCATCTCGCGCATCCCGGGAGCCAGTTTGAGCGTATCAAGGACCGCCAAAGCAGCTTCGGCTTCCGGCAGACGCCCCTGCGAAGCAAAAAAGTCTGCAGAGAATTCCACCGAAGCGGCATCGGGCCGCTCTTGGAGGAAGCGTTTGCAGATGACCTCCGCCTTGTCGGGCTGCCCTACCCGGCGATAAAGTTGTGCAAGCAGGAGATCCAAGGGGGCCACTTGGTCTTCAGCGGAATGCGTCTTCAGAAGGATGTCGATGGCGCGACGAGATTCATTCTGGCGGGCAAGCAGCGCCGCGGTGCGCCGAAGGTCATTGGGATCCGCGTTTTTGTTGTTCAGGATTTTGTCAATATGACCGGAGGCTTGCTCTGTCTTCCCGCGGGCCTGAAGCAGCCGCACCAAGTCAAAATGAAGGGCGGTCGAGTCAGGAGACAGTCGCGATGCCTGTTCCAAACAGTCAATCGCACCATCCGTGTTGTTCAGGCGCTCCAGAGCCGTCGCCAGCAGGGTATATCGATGCATTTCCGGCAGGGAGGAGCGCAGGGTGTCGTTGAGCAGCGAAGCCGCTTCAGCGGCTGCCTTCTGAGAAGGGTCAGTCAGGAGCAGCCAACGCGCGCGGGCAGTTCGCCAAGTCGCGGCCTCGGCACCCGTCAGCGTGCGCAGACGTTCGATGACGCGTTCAATCATGGCGGTGTCTTCCCATGCCGCTTTCGAACTCAAGATTCGACGCAGCAGCTGCGCATTGTCCGGGGCGGCCTCGGCAATGGCCGCCCACGCCGGTGCAGCATCCTTCGAAGCGATAACTTCTAGGTATTGCGCAGTGACGACCTGCCATTGGAGGTCAGCCCCGGCCGATTTTGCGGCGTTGGCCAGAAATTCCTGACCACCCGCTGCATTCCCACCTTTGAATAGGGAAACAGCCTGAGCGAGGGCACCCGCTGGCGTCATGCCCGTGGAGGCTTTCAGTTTATCGAAACAGGCCTGAGCCTGACCGAGGTTATACTGGTCACTCAACTGAGCCAATTTTATCAGCGTTCCTTCAGGGAACTTCTCCTCGCTGTTTAACACCAATTGAATGGTGCTTACAGCAGTAGCGGTGTCCGCTTTGCGGGCGAGCAAATCGACCAGAAGAACAAGGGTGCGAGGTTCAAGTGGCTTGGCTGATTGCACCTGCTGGGACAAATTGAGCAGTTGCTGCTGGTCGTTAGCCGAGAGGGCGCCAATGTTCGCGCCAATGACCTCTGCAGCAGCAGCGGCCACACTAACATTGTTGGGGGCACGCCGGAGGGCTTCCTGAGCTAGGCTGGAGGATTCTCCATAGCGACCGATACCGGCAAGCAGACTAGCGCAACGCAGAATAGGGTCAATCCACACGGGCGCGTAACGTACCGCGTTTTGCCACGATGTGACAGCCTGTTCCTTTTCCCCGAGTTGCTCGTAGGCCAGTCCCTGGAAATAGTGGAAAAAAGGGTTCTCCTGTTCCGCCTCGACGGCGGCCGTGCAGATGCGCACAATGTCTTGCGGAGACTTTCCATCGCCAAGGAAAACAGCGCGCAGAAGGGGAACCCAAGCCGTTGCAAGCATGTCATCCGTACGTTGTTCGAGTTCGGCAACAACCTTCTGAAGCTCCTCCATGTTACGCTCCCTCCCATAGGCCATGGCACGTATCGCGAGCATGGAGGAAGCCAAATCAGCGTAGGGATGATCCTTGGTTTGCGCTATCACGGCACGCACGTCACCAAGTTGAAAGAGCCTCTGGCAATAGAGCTGCTGCAGTTCCGCGTTCGCAGAAATGGGGGCGGTTCGAGCCAGCAACTTCAAGGAGTCATCAAATAGACGTAGCCGATTCAGAAATTTGTTCACCACCAACACATCAGCGGAATCAGCCGGCACACTTTCGCCCGCGCGTTTAGCCCAGTTAAGGGCCTCCGGGGTATTTCCGGTTATTTCATAAGCCGCTGCCTGAATAAGCTGGAAGGGAGCCTGTTCCGGATTCAGCGAGCCTTGCGATTTCGGATACGCCACGATTTCCGCATCGGGCACGGCAACTTGTTTCATCAGCACGAGGGCCAGCAAGTGATTCTCAATGTCTTGCGGGGTCAGCTCTGCAATTCGTTTGGTTCGGACCAACGCCTCATCAAATTTACGAAGTCGTGCCAAAGCCGTCGCCTCAGCGCGAAGCGCGGCAGTGTCGCCGGGATCTTTGGCAAGAAGTTCCTGCGCGAGTGTCAGTGTTTCCTGGCCAAAACCCGCCAGCAAATAGACCTCCAGCAGTTCATGCTGCGCGCTCGTAAGATTGGGGTCAATACTCATGGCCCGCCGCAGGAATACCATGGCCTGCTGCAGTTGCTGGTTGTTGGGAAGAATGATATTCCGGCGGGCATGGGCATATTGGTACAGGGCCTCCGCATCCTTCTCCTGCCCAAATCGCTGCAAGTAGCGACCAATCTCATTGAGCGCCACTTTGTGATTCCCCACACGAGCCGCCTCCATCCCACGGGCGCGGCTCTCAAGGGCCAGGCGATTCATAATATGTTGGCGAAAAAAGACCGCACCACCGCCACCCACGAAAAGGGCCAGAAAAAACACCGCCAATATGCCGATACGGGTCCTCTTACGCATTAGTTCTCTCCTCTAAATCCATACCTCACGCACGAACCACTAAATTCGGTTCAATGCTTCCGGATCGTCCGCTCTCTCTTCTATATCCGCATTTCCGTCGGAAGCGACATCGCTTTCGCTCTCAATCTCACCATCCACAATCTTAGTGGTGATATTTTCACGCCACTCCCCATTGAACACCCCGGGATGCGTAATCGACAACCAAACGGATTGGGGAAGGGGGCCAAAATCGGCCACAGGCCTCAAGAGTTCCTCCAATTCGGCGGATCGGTCTTCTTCCACAGCCACCTTGGGCTGGGGCATGTCGCTTCGACTTGATACGGTGGAGGAGTATCTCGACTGTTCAATGTCGCGGGTTTTCGCCCGGTTGAACACAAAGCCCACCACAAAAGCGTTCAGCTCGTGCAGCGACCGCAATGCGCGCTGCACATCAGTATCTTGATCTCCGCGCGAAGCCACCATAATAACGCCGTCAGAGCAAGTGGCCATGATGGTCGCATCGGTGAGGCCCGGCACCGGCCCCGCGTCAATCAATATGACATCAAACAACACCCGTAGCTTGTCCAGCAAACTGCGAACCGAACCAGGCGACATGGCGGCTATGGGGACATTCGTCCGCCTCGAGGCAGGGAGAATGGTCAAATTAGGCACACCGATATCCGCGAGACAATCTTCAATATTCTCTCCATTGAGTGCGTCCGTCAAACCCAGTTCCGCGCCTTCTTGGATAGACAATCCCTCTTCCAAATCCATTTCGCTGATATAATCCAATTCCAGCAAGCTCTCTCCCATCTTTTGCCCGGATTGGCGGGCCAGATTCAAGGCGCGCCGGGATTCATCCTCGCTGATAATATCCATTTTTTGCAGCAGGTGACCGAGCTTGCATCGCCCGGCCGCTCCCGTGCGATGGGTTAATCCTAACCCCACCATATCCCCGTCAATAATGAGCGTCCGGGTGCCGGAGGAGGAGAAAGAGAGCCCAAGCGATAGGGCGAAGCTCGTTTTTCCCGCACCGCTGGTAGGCGCGGTAATAGTGAGGGCCAATGCTTCCTGATGAGGCATGTGCAAGTGCAATTTTGTCCGAATCTGATGAACCGATTGTGCCGCAACCAGGGTTTCGGCCGGATTCGAAAGTGTTTCAGGCAATAAGGGGAGCGCACCCAACAAACGGGTGAGGATATTTTGCGCGTCTTCGATATCGCGTATCCGCGGCTTTAATAAGCCCAGCAAAACAACCAGTCCCACCCCGAGGGCGCTCGCCGCCAGACCGCCGAGGATGACAAACTGTATCCTCCGTTTCGCATTAGAAGGCGCCGTCGGCATTTCTGCTTCACTCAGCACCGAAACACGCCCGCTCACCGAGGATTCCAAATTAAGTTGCTCAATTCGCGCATTGGTGGCGTTCAGGCTCTCCTGAAGCCGGGTCACGTTCGTGCGCAAATCCTTGAGTTGCAGATTCTTCCGGCCAAGGTCGAGGGTCTTGACCTTGGCCTCATCATAAAGCTCTTGAAGCCCCTGAACCTTGTTTTGCAACTGCTCAACGGTCATCGGGGCTGCAAGGGTTCCCGGCATACCGGTCACAGGCAAACCAACATTCCTCGCCGCATTTTCCCGAAAAAGTCGCGCATACGTGTCAATTTCTTGTTCCTGTGATTTCAGTTGCTCCTGCGCAAGCCGGTATTCAGGACGCTCTTCCCACCGACTCAAGGTGGACTTCAGCTCATCAATTTTCCGTTGCAGGCGTCGCTGCTCATCATAGAGGCTCTGCATGCGTGCATCCACTGCGGCGATTTCTTCCACCGTAAGTTTGGAATAATCCCGAGTATTCGGCGTCCCTGATTCGTTGTTGGCCGACTTCGCCGTCGCCAATTGAAGCTTCGCCGCTTCCAGTTCCGTCTGGAATTTTTGAAGGTTTTCCACTTCAAAGTCATGGGCCGCTGTTAGATCATCGGACCCAAACTCATTGGCCACTTTCAATATCTGGGCGGTGATTCCATCAATTTGATTGCTCAACGATTTAGCCCTGTCCTCCAGCAGCTTGAAGCGCTGGGTTTCTGTAACCAGATTTGTCTCGCCATAGATGCTCATATAGGAGTCCACCACCGCCTTCGTCGCGGCCCGGGCTCGGGCCGGATTCTCATCGGTATAACCAACGAGAATCAACTGACTCCCTTTCGGCTGCTCCACCTTCAAGTCTTCTGGGATTTGAGCAATAGTCTCGATTGAATTGTCGCCACCCGAACCCCGCCAAACCTCGCTCTGCGTAGCCATTTCAATCACCCGCCGACTCTTGATTAACGAGACCTGCGTCTGCAAGAAAGAATCGAACATGGGCAAGGTGTTGCTCTGCTCACTCTCGAAGAGCACCTTAGGAAGAACCGGCGCAATACGAATGACGGCATTGCTCGTGTATTCCTTGTGCAGCCCAAAATATCCGATCGCCGCCCCGCACGGTCCCAGCACAATCACAAGTAACATCGTGATCGTGTACCGACCGCGAAGGAGCTTGTGCAATACCTGCAGAGGATTCTCCCCGGCCTTCTGGGGATCTATGGGCGGAGTTCCGCTGGGCCGAACCGGCCTGACAGGAGACGGTACTAACGCTTGACTCATCGGGCTATTCCTGACTGGACACGCTCAACCCAAGGGGTCGCGGCCTCGATTAACAGTTTATACGTCCCATTGCGTTCCTCATCCGAGAGGTCGGCATCCACAATCAATTGCACGCTCGCGCCGCCAAAGAACTTCTGGCGGCGGTCACGTGCGGATACGCCCAGCATTTGCATGTCCGGAGCGATTCGCCCATCGGGCAGTACCGTAAAGTGTAACACGGCAAGCGGGTTGGACTGCTGCAACAAATCATACCCAAACACGTATTCGGTTGATTCAAATGTGCGACCATCAGCGGCAATGCTCTTGGGTACGGCCGATCGCTGATTCCACCCCTGCGACGGGTAGCATACCGGCGGATAGTGCCCCACGAGACTCCGGGCATCCGCACACTGAACCAACAGCAGTGTGGCCGTGTGTCCTGTGCGTAAATTACGGTAGACACGGCTCAGCGTACAGTTGGCATCCAGAATCCGAAGCGCATCCTGCCGGATTTCCGTATCCGTCCCCACCCAGTCACCAATGATGTACGGTATGGACCGCACACCCTCCCTAATCTGCGCTTGATAGGCCTCCACCCCTTCCGGGGCCTTCTGTCGGTCCGCTTGATCAACAGCCACGCCGGCAAGCAGGATGAACGTTATCAATGGCGCTATGCACTTAAGCATCATCCACCTCCTCTTCCGGTTTGCGCTACGCAAACCAATACCAACACGCACACGAAACCTCGGGGCGCATTGTTGAGGGTTATCCCCCTCATGTAGCGCCCCCTGACTGAACCGGGCATCTGAAACCCGGCGCACTCACCGTGAGCTAACAAAAAGTAGCCAATTACTCCTGACTACGACCCCGAATGGGCCGTCGCTTCCGGAACCACTAACTCTGGTTCTTCCCGCAAGGCCCAAGCAAACAGCGCATGCGTACCCATAAGACCGAAGAGGGCCACAGGCATCATGGCCCAACCGCCTATATCGTGGAACAACCCCGCCGTTTCCGCCTTTGCGTGACCATAAAGCCACACAGTGGGCACAAGACGGATGACATTCACCACCACGGCAATGACCGGGCTGAGAAGAACAATCAACCACCGTGTGCTGTTGCGGAGTTCCGTGGTAAAAGCATAAAGAAAACAAACCAAGGCAAGCGCAAACATCATGCGAATCCCGTTGCAGGCTTCCGCAATCCCTACCGACTGCTCGTTGATAACCAGAACTTTCCCGCTCAAGGTCACGGGTTCCCCAAACGTCTGCAGGAAAAACGCGGTCATCTGCGCGGTCACAGTCTGCATCGGCGACGCGATCTGCGCGCGTACAATGCCCGGCACAGGAATCAGCAATACCAGCACCGCAAAGGCGGGCCACAAACGAACTAGCATCTCACGGCCAAGAACCGATACCACACACCCCGACACAATCATGATCGCGCCGAAATGCCACATACTCTGGTAGAGTTGCACGTCACCCACCGAATAAAGCAGCCAGCCCAGTGCGACCATGCACGGTCCAAGCCAGGTGCCGGAGCGTCGTGCGCCAACCGCACCCTCCTTTCGCACCCAAGCCAACCAGACCGCCGCAGGAAGCACGAGAAATATGTGGCTGGATTCCTCATCCTGAGACGCAAGGCGAAATATATCCTGCCAAGCATCCAAGGTCACC
>CAIZGN010000529.1 GCA_903932505.1 Candidatus Hydrogenedentota bacterium | reverse complement strand
TGCACGAAGCGCTGGTCATCCTGCAGGAAGAGGGTTTGGAAAATTCGTGGAAGCGACACTACAATCTGCATCTCGCCTTGAAGGCCGGGTTCGAAGCAATGGGATTGGCCCTTATCGTCCCGGAAGCCGCCCGCCTGCCCCAACTCAACGCGATTGCCATTCCTGAAGGTGTTGACGAGGCGCTGGTCCGTTCGATCTTACTCAATCGCTACAACTTGGAAATTGGAGCTGGGTTAGGCGCACTGGCTGGCAAGGTCTGGCGTGTGGGTTTGATGGGGCATAGTGCGACCCCTAAAAACGTTCTATTCTGCCTTGCCGCTATGGAAGCGGTGCTGACCGAATTGAATGCGCCCATCCAATGCGGAGTCGCTGTTCAAGCCGCCCAGAAGATCATTGTCGAGAAGGGCTACTGATTGTGGGCAGTATTTTCAAGTGTGCGCCTTACCCGAGCAAAGCATCAGATATTTCTATACCCAAAAAATCACGAAATCGAACAAAATCCCTTGGAAATATGCTATTGTGAACCTGTTCGTAACTTGCGAATGCGCATTGCTTTTTCGAGGATGTGAAATTTCACTTTTTTGCACAGATTTAAGCCCTTGGAATCCATGGGATAAATTTGTTTCATTCTGAGGGTATTCTAAATGGGCATCAAATTATACGTCGGCAACCTTTCCTATGGCGTTGGCGACGGGGATCTGGAAAAGCTTTTTATCGCCTACGGTAGCGTCAGTTCCGCACAGGTCATTAAAGACCGCGACAATGGCCGATCAAAAGGCTTCGGTTTCGTGGAAATGGGGACCAGCCAAGAAGGTCAAGCGGCCATAACGGCTTTAAATGGCAAAAACATTGACGGCCGTCCACTGGTGGTCAATGAAGCGCGGCCAAAAGAGGAAACCCGTGGCGGCAAGGGCGGGTTTGGTGGCGGCGGACGTGATCGCGATGGCGGTGGCGGTGGCGGACGTGATCGTGGCGGTTTTGGCGGCGCAGGACGCAGATAAGTCGTCACTTTGGACGGTGTCTGCGCCTAGTCGCCTGAGTGGAAGCCGCTCTGTCTGTCTTTTTTACAGTGCAAAAGCCATTTAGACTATGCTCCGCATCAACCATTCGCTGAGAAGCCATCCCATGGCTTTGAAGTTTTTGCTTTAAAATCAATGCAAAGCGGTTCCGACGAAACCTTTCCAACATCGGACAAAGGTTTTGTCGGATGCCGGAACCAAGGATGGTTCATGTCCCGCCCAAAACTGTGATTCCTGTTAATCGCTCGGTAATGGAATCTGCAACCTTAAACCCTTCGCATAGGACGAATCCATGGCCCAGCCAAATTATCAATACGAGAAGCGCCAAAAAGAATTGGCAAAGAAAAAGAAGAAAGAGGAAAAGCTCCAGCGCAAATCGGCAGGGAAGGATGATTTGCCAGAAGGGGATGAAACTCAGGCTGAATTGGGTGAAACGCCCGACATCGACAGCGAACCTTCTGAGATCGTTGGCACAGACCCAGCCTTAGCAGGGTTTAATCCGCCCACCCAAACGGGGGCGGGCGAATCCAACTCTTAAGCTTTAAGCCGAGAATGAAGAACCACAACCGCAGGTCGTGGTGGCATTGGGGTTGCGAATCACAAACTGGGCACCCGAGGCGTCTTCACGGTAGTCGATTTCAGCTCCGCTCAGATATTG
>CAIZGN010000528.1 GCA_903932505.1 Candidatus Hydrogenedentota bacterium | reverse complement strand
CCGCTTATTCCCTCCGTCCTGACGCCTTTATCGGATTGCAACCCATGGCCTGGCACTACAACGCGCCCGCTCCGGGCATTCCTGCGGATTTATATTGTGGCACGCCCATGCACGCTG
The DNA here is from genome assembly GCA_903932505.1 of Candidatus Hydrogenedentota bacterium. Taxonomy (GTDB): domain Bacteria; phylum Hydrogenedentota; class Hydrogenedentia; order Hydrogenedentales; family CAIZGN01; genus CAIZGN01. The sequence goes on along the minus strand of CAIZGN010000528.1, from coordinate 8,574 downwards.
AGCAGGAAATCAAGAAGGATCCGGAGAATCTTTCGGGACTACTCGAACAATTCTGCACCCGCGTGATCCCTTGGTACTACGAAAACAACAAAACGGAGAATAAGGCCGTTCCAATCCTGCGCAACGGAGTCGATTGTTGCATGCCGTTGCTGTGGAAAGAGGGAAAAGCGCTGCTCGCCTACAGCCCCAACGGGTGTAACCGAAAAACCTGGCAGCTCTCGCCGAGTTGGAAACATGTGCATCGGCTTGCACTGTCCAGAATTACATTAGACGGCCCGCAGGATATTGGCTCCGTGGAAGTGAAGAACCTGCACTTTAGGCTAACGATTGAAAAGGGCGAAGCGGTGATGATGAATCAAAAGTAAGTGCAGAATCGCATGCGGATCGGTCTGGGGTTCAGTCAAATATGGTTTTTTCCTCCTTGTCTGGCGTATCATGCGGCGCTATCGTAGTTTGACCTTATGCGCGAAAAGGATGGTAGGCGGGGATGAACAAACAGGAAGCAGCTGCGGCTTTCCGGGATCTGGCGTTTTTTCTTGAACTGGCCGAAGATACCCCTCTGCGCATTCGCACCTATGCCCACGCCTCAAAGACCATCGCCCAAAGTGTGGACGGGTTTGAGAAACAGGCGATGACCGGGCATTTGCGCCATCTGGCGGGCATTGGCAAGGAGGCTGAGGAAGCCATTGCGACCTTCTATCGCACGGGCCAGCTGCCGTTGTTGGAGGAACTCCGGCACCGCTTCCCCCCCACGCTGCTTGAGTTGAAAGCCATTCCCGGATTGGGGGTGAAACGCATCAAGGCCTTGTACGACGAACTGGGGGTGGATTCCGCTGTTTCGCTGGCTCAGGCTTGCGAACATAACCGTATAGCGCTGCTCAAGGGGTTCGGTCCGAAGATTCAGGAGAATATCCTGGACGGGCTGGAGTACATACGTTCGTTTCAAGGGTTGCGACTGCTGAACCGGGTCTATGAGACGTCTTGCCCTTTGCGTGAGTATATGGCGAAGGCACCGGGGCTATGGCGACTGGATCTGACAGGTAGTCTGCGACGGGGACGAGAGTTGGTGCGGAATATCGACCTGCTCGCATGTGCCGAGAAGCCGGATGCGGTCATCGAGTGGTTTCTTGCGTATCCGGGGAAGACCGAGGTGCGGGGACGCGATGCGTCGCGCGCCAGCATGCTGCTCGAACTGGCAATCCCCGCCGACCTGCGGATTGTGCCACCGGAGGAATACCCCTTTGCGCTGGCGCACTTCACGGGAAGCAACGTACATAATCAAGCGCTGCGTACCCGAGCCGAGGCTCGTGGTTTAAAACTCACAGAACACGGACTCTTCCAAGAGAATGGAACGCCACTGGCCTGTCGTGACGAGGTGGCCCTCTACGCAGCACTGGGGCTCCCCTATATCCCGCCGGAGCTTCGGGAAAATATGGGAGAACTAGCCCTGAAGCGCACGCCGGAACTGGTGTCGATGCGGGACTTTCGCGGATTGATTCACTGCCACACCACATATAGCGACGGACTGAATTCGATTGTGGAAATGGCTTCGGCAGCCCAGGGCAAGGGCTACCACTACATCGTGATCACCGACCACAGCCAGTCAGCGGTGTATGCCAATGGCATGACACCGGCGCGGGTGCTGGAGCAGCGGAGCGAGATCGACGCCATCAACCGGACGCTCACGGACTTTCAAATTATCCAAGGGATCGAGTCCGACATTCGGGAAGACGGTTCGCTGGACTATGAGCCTGAGATACTCGCCAAGTTCGAGGTTGTGCTGGCCTCCATCCACACCTCCCATGAAATGCCAGCTGATGCGATGACCCGGCGTCTCCTCAAGGCCATTCAAAACCCCTATACAAACGCCATCGCGCATCCCACTGGGCGACTGCTGCTATCGCGAAAAGGTTACTCCTTTAACTTCGACAAAGTGTTCCAGGCGTGCGCGGCACATCGGGTGGCTATCGAGATCAATGCCAATTGCCGACGGCTGGATTTGGACTGGCGATACCTTCAACACGCGAAGAGCCGGGGTGTCAAATTCATGGTGGGGCCGGACGCGCACTCACTCGAACGCCTGGATGGAGTATCCTATGGCATCGGCATGGCGCGCAAAGGGGCGCTCGGGCCGAAGGATTTGCTCAACAGCATGGAGAAGGAGGAATTGCTCGCGTGGTGCAAGGCGAAGAGACCATAAAAGAAGCCCAAGGGCGCGCACGCAGGGTCTTTGCGCTGCTGCAGAAGGAATACCCCGAGATTCGGTGTACGCTCGACTATGGCAGCCCATTCCAATTGATGGTGATGACCATACTCGCCGCGCAGTGCACCGATGCCCGTGTGAACATCGTCGCCGGGCCGCTTTTCGAGCAATACCCGGATCCGGCGGCATTTTGTAGGGCCAAACTCAAGGACGTTGAAGTGGCCATCCATTCGACCGGATTCTTCAGGCAGAAGGCAAAGAACATTATCGCTACGAGCAAGATACTGATAGAAAAACACAAGGGCGAGGTGCCGACCACGCTGGAGGAACTCACCGAATTGCCCGGGGTGGGACGAAAAACGGCCAACGTGTTGCTGGGTGAATGTTTCAACACGCCCGGGGTCATTGTGGACACCCACTGCGGCCGTTTGGCGCGCCGTCTGGGCTTCACACAGGCTGAGGAACCCCGGCAGGTGGAACGTGATCTGATGGGCGTCTGGCCGAAAAAACACTGGACCGGATTCTCGCACATGCTGGTGTTTCACGGTCGCGCCGTATGCGCGTCACGATCACCCAAGTGCGAGCTGTGCTCGCTCCGTCGCCACTGTCCCCGCACCGGACTCCCGCAAGGAACCCCGAAATGAGTAACTTTCGCGCACGCACCCAGAAAGGGATGGCCACGATGTGGCCCTTCCTCGTGATGGGCTACGTCGCGGCGGTACTCGCCATCGACACACTGGCCACCGAGTGCGTCGAATGGCCGTGGGACTGGGGGAAATGGTTCATGTGGTCCAGTCGCGACGTTCACGCCGCATTGACATGGGGCGGCTGCCCCGACTGGATTGCCACCCCGCTGACCGCTCGGGGGATGGGTAGCTTTGACTGGTTCAAATTCCTGCTCTGGTTCGCGTTTCCATTCCTTTTCGCGCTGCGTCGCATGGACTGGGGCGCAATCGGGCCGAGACGATGGAAACGTATCGATATTGCGCTTCCCTTGGGGATCGCGGTCATTGGCGTTCTTGTGATGATGCTCATACCCTACGTGCCCGCTCTGCATCGCACCTATCCCACCCTGATGGCTCGATCACCGGAAATGAAGCTGGCGTTTTGTATATGGCAACTGGCGTGGCTGGCGTCGTGGTTGCCGGGCTGGGAATTCATGCACCGCTACACCCTCTTGCGCGCCGCAAACCAGCGATGGCCCCGCTACGGCTGGCTGCTTCTGCCCCTCTTTGAAGGGGTCTACCACCTCCAGAAACCTATGCTGGAAATGCTCGGCATGGTTCTGTTTTCCATCGCCATGACCCAATGGACCCTGCGTCGACGCAACATCCTGTTGCCCTTCCTCTGTCACCTCATCATCGAGGCCGAGTTGGTTATTTACTTGGTGTATCGATAAAACACGTCACTTTTCAAGGTCAGAGCGGAAGCCGCTCACGATGCGGGCTGATGGGAAAATCGCAGCAAATCCACACCGACCGAAGGAATATAGCCGCCTGCGCCCCCCGGCATTTCCACCTCCCCATCGAAAAAATGTTGCGCAGGGAACCCCTCAATAGGTATACTCCTCCGCGCAGGGATACCGCCGTTTCGCATGTGTGAACACACCGAATTAGCGTCGTTCCAATGGCCCAATGCCGGGGTAGCTCAGTTGGTTAGAGCGCTGGATTGTGGATCCAGAGGTCAAGAGTTCGACCCTCTTCCCCGGTACCATCTTTTGTAAGTCCGTGAACGGGTACGACAAACTTCGATGGAGGGTATATTCTTTCTCAAGTTCCCTGGGACTCTGAGGTGTACTTAGGGTGGATGGGAAATCGCTACAATCAAGTCTGGGGAGGTTGCGAAATGAACACTTGGCGTATGCGGCGCGGACTCTTGTTGCTTGTCTTAGCGGGAATGTGCCTTATGGGACGAAGCGCCACAGCGAATATCACCGAAGGCTTTGAGACCGGCACCTGGAGCCGATTGCCATGGAAGTTCGAAGGGATTGGCGGGTGGGTTATTGATTCGCGGGACGGATGGGCGCCGGACCCCTACGAAGGAAGTTATTTTGGCGGGTTTAACCAGGTTTTAGATGATAGTAGAACCAGCGCTTCCTTTACTGCGTATGCTAGTGGTATTTCATTTGCCGCGCTCGAGTATTGTTTTGAGGATTATCATGACGGCCGATTCAAGTTTTATGTGGATGATAGTCTTATTGTAAACATAGATCATGGAGGGGGATGGCAGACATATACTGATACTTTTCAGCCAGGTATTCATACATTCAAGTGGGTGCTTAGTATTTCGGGTGGCAGCGCCAGATTGGAGGGTTTTCTTGACGCCATCCGCCTGTATCCCGATGTTTCCTATGCCAATTACGGCGGCACTCCCCTGTGGGATACCTTCGAGGACTTCTCCCTGAACGGCATTCCCGACGCCTACGAGGATTTTGACGGCAACGGCGTGCCGGATATGTACGCGGACCTGAACAGCAACGGCATTCCAGACGGCTACGAGGATGCCAACGCGAACGGGCAACTGGATGGTTTCGAGGACATGAACGCCAACGGCGCGCTGGATTTCGTCGAACTCAAGAACCTGATGAAGTCCGCTTCGCATCCCCTGCCCAACCGCTGGTATTTCGATAACGCGATCCGGCTGGATTGGACCGGTTTCTTCAGTCCCGGCGGCTATGGCTACCTGTATCGTCTCGATAACGCGATTGACACGGTGGTCAGTCTGACCAACAGCACCTTTACAGCCGATACCTCGAAGACCTTCAGCGGTTTGGCCCACGATGAATGGTATTTCCACATCGCCTCTCTGGACAGCGCGGGGCAAATCATTGAAGCCAGTCGGCAGCATGCGCGGTTCAATGTGAACTTGAAAGCGCCCGCTGTGGTGAGTTCCACCCACGAAGACAGCGACCTGCCCAGTCTGAACAAGGATTTTGTCGCGGATGTCGCGTTTTCGCCCGAAATCGCGATGGGCAGTTTCTCCAATTTCTATTATGTGGTGGACAATGCGCCGGATACGGTGCCGGGGGAGCAAGACACCGCCACCACCAATCTCCACATCGTGGTTCCAGGCAATGCAGTGGGGGAACATTGGTTCCATGTGGTGGCCAAGGATTACAAGAATCATCTATCGGTTCCGGCCCATTATCGCTTCATTGTGGCGGAGGCTGCGCCGATCATTACATCTTCCACGCATAGGGAAGAGGCGCAAAAGTATCCTGGGCGGGATGTGACAATAAGTTGGAGCGAAGCATCCGGCATGCCCGCGGGGCTTATCGTAAGTTACTACTACGCGTTCGACGATATTCCCGATACGGAGACCTCCTTGTCCGATTTGAATACCACCGGGCGATCCGTGTCGTTTTCCAATGTCGAAGTTGGAACGCACTATTTTCACGTGCGCAGCAAGGACCAATACGGTTTCCTTTCGCCCATGGACCATTTCCAGGTCAACATTCGCCAAGCCGTCCCGCCACGCATCGTATCCTCGACCCATCCGGACCCCTATGAAAGCTATCCGTCGCCGAATGTTTCGTTCAGTTGGTCGGATCCGGACGGTTTGGCGGTCATTTACTACTACATTTTGGATGAGCAACCGGATACGGCGCCCACCAATGTTTCGTCTTCCATGACCGGAAAAATAAAAACGTTTTACGGCGTGGCGGCGGGCCGGCATTTCATGCATGTGGTCAGCGCGGATACCTATGGCAATATGACGGAAGCCGGCCATTTCCGGGTAAACGTGATAACCGGCGCGCCCTACCGGCTGACAATCGGAGTCGAGGGCAACGGCACAACCACGCCACCCGTCGGCGACTATACGTATGAATCGAATGAATCGGTGAATGTAAGCGCACAACCGCTCGAAGGCTATTACTTCGGCCATTGGAGTGGACCCGTGCTCGATCCCGCGATGGCATCCACCTCTGTGATCATGGACGTCTACACGGCTGTCACCGCGGTCTTTCTGATCAATCAATTCGATTTGGCGGGCACGGTGCGCTACAATGGCGCCGGTCTGTCCGATGTGGAAATGAGGGGACTGCCCGGAAACCCGAAGACCGGTTCTGACGGCGCTTACATAGTCCGCGTGGAATACGGTTGGGCCGGAACAGCGACTCCCACCAAGGCGGGCTACAGTTTTGAACCTGCCTCAGTCCAATGGGAAAACGTTAGATCGAACAAAGCGTCTGATTTTTTGGCCAACCGGCTGACCTATACCATTTCCGGCACGATACGGGATAACGGCGGACGGCGTGTTGAATATGCGGCGGGCGAAGGTAACTTCTATTGGGAAGGGGAACTGCTGGCGGAAGGGGAAGCGCAGTTCGAAGGCGAGCCTGTTGAAGGAGTCACTATGGCAGGGCTACCAGGTAATCCCGTGACCGACGCCAACGGATCGTACACGGCAACAGTGGAGTATGGATGGTCCGGCACGGTTCAGCCCACACTGGAGGGCCACGCTCTTGAGCCAGGCCCGAAAACCTATACGAATGTGGTTTCGAATCAGGTTCAGAACTATGTGTCTGGCGTACAGGCCTATACGATATCGGGTGTAGTATCCGGAGACTTTGGCGGCGTCCTGGCGAATGTACGAATGGATGGGTTGCCGGGCAATCCAGTGACCGATGGTAGCGGCCGTTATAATGATATAGTTGAATATGGATGGAGTGGCACAGTTACTCCACTTTTCGGCGAATATACATTTAGCCCTTCTTTGATCGGGTACGCGGACGTTGCCGCGCCAATGATCGGGAATTACTCGGGAGTGCCTTCGGATATCGTGATTTCCGGCACCGTCCTCTATTATGGCGGATGGAGCGTGGAGTGGGAAGGCGAAATAGCGCCCAATTCGGAAAACGAGACGTTCAGCGAAGGTATCCCCGTGGCGGGCGTAGTGATGACCGGCCTTCCCGGCAACCCAGTGACGGATTCCAATGGCGTGTATACCGCCACCGTTGGGTATGGATGGTCTGGATGCGTTCAGCCCACGCTTGCGGGCTATACCTTCGATCCAGGGAACTCGTGTTACGATAATGTCATATCGAATAGCGTCTTTCTTCAGTACCCGCAGGTGGCACTCCGAAAGCATTACCTGATTGCTGGTTATGTGATGAATTCTGCCTTTGAGGGCGAGCTGATGACCGAGGGAGTGGTAATGTACGGCTTTCCGGGCAATCCGGTGACAGGTCCGGACGGCATATATCGAGCCATGGTTCCCTTTGGATGGAGTGGAACAGTATCTCCGGTGTTAGATGGCTATGTTTTTGAGCCGGGATCTTTTCAGTATGACTCCATAAGTAGTCCAGACCAGCAAAACTACTCGTCAGTTCGGGCATTCCATGAGATTTATGGCTTTGTCTTGCAGAGCAACGAACTCCCATTGTCCCCTACAGGTGTAGTGATGACCGGTCTTCCGGGGAACCCGATGACGGGCATGGATGGGAGATATCGCGTCACCGTGGCGAACGGATGGTCCGGAACGGTTGTTCCCACTTTGAATGGCTATAATTTTGATCCATCCTCCGTTCAGTTTGAAAGAGTAAGCCGCAACATGCAACAAGACTATTGGGCAGGGCGCCTGCCTACTGAGGGTGAGCCGGACGTTGGTGGTGGAAAGGAGGGTGAACCGGGCGCTGGTAGTGGAAACGAGGGTGAACCGGGCGCTGGTAGTGGAAACGAGGGTGAACCTGGATCGCATCCGAAGAAATTTGGTTGTGGCGCGGGACCGGTAGATGATACGGGCCGGTTGTCGGATGGCCTTTGGATGGTGCTGGTCTTGTTGGTGTCGGTTGGCCTGCGGCACCGCCACACAATGTACGCACGTTAAGCCATACCTGGAAAGGTCTTTCTGTCTTCTGGCGCTTTGCCCCGGCGAGCCGACGGATAGGAAAAGAGAGTACTTTCCGCCCATCCTTACCGCGTTTCTAGCGCAATGTCTTTTTTGATCTGCGGGCTTTGTGTTTGTGCCGTGCGGCGATCCTTTCTTTGATTTGCCATAGTTGGGCGATCGCGTTGTCTTCATACATTGATTGGCTCCAGCGCGTTTGGGCATCGTGTAAGGTGGAGTGCTATACTTTGCCGATGGATGGTTTTCAAGCTTCCGGGCAAGACCCATGAGTCTTCGGCCCACAGAACGTTCCGGCGACCGCGAATTCGAGGCGTTGTACCGGCAGAACCTGGAATTGCGCCGGCAAGTGGATCATCTTGCCACCTTGCGCGAAATTGGCCTTGCCATCAGCGGTTCCCTGGAAAAAGACGAGACCATGCGCCTCATCGCCACTGTCGTTCAGGGCGCGCTTGAGGTGCGCCGCCTGACCGTCTACGAGGCCGACAAAGAAAACGACACACTCCGGCCCACCATCGCCAAGT
>CAIZGN010000527.1 GCA_903932505.1 Candidatus Hydrogenedentota bacterium | reverse complement strand
TATGGGCGGTGTTGATCGCCGCCAGGGCCGATTCCACCTCGTTTGGCGGGTCGATCCCGGTAATCAGCGATGCATCCAGGATGATGCCATAACGTGCCGCCGAAGAGGCGCACTCGCGTTCCATGTGTTCGTTCAAATCGCGGAGATTCTTGCGCAGGTCGTTGATGGAGACGCCAGTCACGATGCTCATGTCGGAGGGGAGGGCGGTTGCATCGCCCGTCGGCTTTGGGGCTTCAAAATTCGCGATGCGCTCGCGCAGCACCGAAACGAAATACCCCATGACATGCACGATGGGCTGTTTCACACCGAAAAGAAAGGCGTACAGATTGCGCTCCGAGACCCGATAGCGAATCTGGCCCGTAAGTCCGGTGTTGAGCTGATCCTTGGTGACCGCTTCGAGGATGGTGCCCAGTTGGTTGGCACGCGGGTCTTCGGGATCGAAGGCCATGTTGACGGTCTGGGTCGCCACGTCCACCTTGTGGATTCGTTCCCAAGGCCACTTGAAGTACGGGCCGCCCGGCGGCACGACCTCCACCTGGGGATAGCGGTAGCGTTCCTTCTCCTCCTCGTTGAGGTGTTCGGAGATGGGGTCGTCGAGCGTGGTGGCTGTGCCGATGCGCTTGGCCCGACCAAAGACCGTTTTCACCGCTCGCTCGTTCTGCGCCACGGTGTAGAAACCGGAGAGGACGCAGAAAAGCCCGAACCACAACAGAAAACCAACGATGCAACCCGCGAAGAAGCCCATGACTTGTACTCCAATCGTTAAGTCATTCTAACCCTCCGACACAAAGGTGTCAACTGAAAAATCAAGGCATCGGGGCGGGAATGCGCTGCACCTGACCCGGCTTTGCAGTCCATTCGACGCTGCCGTACAATCCCGCTTGCTTTACGTCGATGGGCTGAAAGGCCAGCTTGAGCGCAGGGGAATCCGGCTTGAGGCGAAAGTCCCGGTTCGCGGGATCCACAAACAGCGGATCGGCCACGAGCGAATGCGTGTCATAGCCTGAGGACTGCCACTCTGCGAGGCTTTTTCCGGCGAAAACCGTTGGCTGACCGGAGGTGTCCCAATAGAGGTTGTAATCCATCACATAGCGGCCATTGCCCCAATTGCTGCCGAGCAAACGTCCATTGTTGTAATAGACGATGTTGTGCTCAAAGAAAAAGGACAGGTGCTCCTCCTGACGAGAGCGGATGATTTGTTCCTTGTGCGCCAGCGCGAAGATATTGTTTACGACGCGGTTTTCCTTGCCGTAGTGCTGGTGAAATCCGCCGTGACTGGTGTTGATGATTACGTTGTTTTCCAGCAGGATGCCGGTGCTACCTTCGTCGGTGTAGAGCCCCCAACCGCACGAGACTTCGGGATTCGCGATCACGTCGTGAATGTAGTTATTTCGCAGGACGGTGCCGGGCGAGTCGCCCAGAGTATAGATGCCGCCCAGATCACTCAGTTGGGCCTTGCCAATGTCGTGAATATGATTAAACTCGACGCGGTTGTGATTGGCCGAGGAGACATCATAGCCCCAGGACCAGCCGATGGACATGCCCGAATAGCGGAAGTCGCAGACTTCATTGTGGGTGATTGCGTTGTTTGAGGTGCGCCCGACCCACACGCCGATGCCGCCCCGGAAAATGCGCCCACCATCATGCACGAAGCAGTTGTCCACCGTGTTGTTTCCCGCGACCTCATTATCCGAGGTCGGGCTGCCGGATTCGCCGAGTCGAACACCACCGCCGCCGAGGTCGAAAACCTCGGAGCGCGACAGTTTGTTGTTTTGGCTGCCCTGCCGAAACCATACGCCATAGTTGCCCACATGGCCGATGGAAGTATCCTCAATGGTGCAATTGCGGGCGCCGAGGCATTCAAACGCGGCGGGCAGAGAGACTTCGGCCTGTGAATCCGCATGTCCCTGAGGCTCGACCGGCTCTTCAGTGTAGGCGAGGTTCAGTCGGCGGAAATCGAGATACTCGACAAACTTGCCTTCGGCGGGTTTACCCTCCAGCACGATCAATTGGTTCGCAACAGGCGCAACGACCTCGACATTTTCCGGGGTCTCGTTCGGGAAGGGCATGTAGTATAGTTTGCCTTCCTTCGCACGCAGACACCACTCGCCCGGTTGGTCGAGACCCTCGAAAAGATTCTCGACATAATACCGCTGCTGCGGGTTCCAGTCGCTGAAGCCCCAGGGAGCCGCGCCAGTAAACTCAACCGTCGAATTGCTCAAGTCCAGCGTCTTTACGCGGTGCAGGGAGGTTTCCCACGAATGAAACACCACAAAAATCGCGTCCTCAAGCCCTGCCCAGGTCTGGATATCACCGGCGCGGAATTTCAGGATTGATGTGCTCTTCATTTCAGCGCCTTTGCCGTCCGGCACCTTCACCGGCCCGTCCGTATAGAAGAAATCCGACTTTTCCGGATAGTCCCCCGCCAGATGGGTGGGGTTGGGCGTACGCGCCAGAGTGCGCCTTTCGCCATTCACCCACAGCGCGCCAAAACGCCAGTTGCCATCACGCACTTCGGGCAGTTCCACCACCCAGCGACCATCCTCCACCTTCCATCCGGTAATGAGCCGCCCGCCGTTCAACACGGGGCGTTCGCCCGCCGCGCCTTCATAAGACACCGGGGCCTGCGCGGTACCGGAATCTTCCGGCGAGAATGTCACCGGCGAGGTCACCGTGTAATTTCCGCTATGAACCACCACCCGCACCGGCGCATCAAGTGGGCCAGCCTGTTTCAGCTTGCGCACAGCATCCCGCGCCCCGGCCAAAGTCGCCAGGGGACCGTCGGTCTTATCGGCGTTGGGTTGTTCCTGAGTGCCGGACCAAGCGTCCTGCCCTTGGGGCGACACGTGGAAAACATGCTCGCCCGTGGCTGCAAACATAGTGCAAAGGGCGGCGGCGAGAATAAAGAAGCTGAAATGGCGCATAACGAATCTCCCAGTTTCAAAAAAGTGGACTCAGTATCTTGACGCGTCATTCTACCGCAGGCATACCCCTGGCATCCACGCACCCGAGGCCCATGATGCGGCAACGTAGCACCGGCATCCCGAATGTGCCGGAGCAGGTTCCGGCATTCATTCATCGGTGAACTGAAAAGCAAACAGCTTCGCACGCGACAGCTGGAAGTACATCTTGATGGGGGTGTCCGCGAGTTCGGCGATATTTTTGTTGCCTTTCCAGTAGACGGCTTGGTCAATATAGTTTCCTGCAATTTCTTCGCAATCCTGCAAGGAAAATCCGGGGAGCGGCTTGCCGGTGGCATCACGCAGCTCGACAAGCGCCGTACCCATCGCGCCCGTGTCGATGTTGAGTCTCAAGTGCTTGCCTTTGAAATGGATCTCTGGTGTTTCCAGCCAACCACCGAGGTGGTCGACGTCTGCCGACATGTAGCCGTCGAGCCGCTGCTTCACGACGCCGACACCCCCCAGTTCGGTGGCCACATTGTCATACTCAGGGCGAACCACGACCGAGTCGTGGGTTCGCCCGGTTGATACGTAGTACTGGTACAGATAGTTGCCGCGCTTCACGATGCCGGGGCCCATGACCGCATACCACCGGTCCCATTCATCGGCCAAGCCCGTTGGGAAGTAGGGTTCACGGCTGGGACGGCTCCAGGCGATACCGTCTCGGCTGACGGCCATCTGCACTTCAAGAAGGCCGAAGTCTTCCCACTGCCCGTTTGTTCTGGGGCGGATATATGGATTCCGATCGGGCGAAAAATGCCGAAATTGGGAGGTGAACATGAAATATGCGTCTTGTGCCCACGGGTAGAGGGTGGCCGCATTGTAGTAGATGTCGGAATGCGGATTGTCGACGGCATCGGCGGCAAGCACCACGCGCGCGTTGTCTGGGGTCAGGAACATGCCGTCTTTTTCTGTGGGGGTATAGGGCCAGGGCTTTAACACATCGTCGGTTTCGATGCGTGCAATACGGCGCTGATTCTCCGAGTCACGGGCCAGTGCCCGGGTGTAGATGAGGTACTTCTCGATACGGGCATCCCAATAGACGAGCGTCGGATTATCGGTGTAAAACGGAAGCACGCGCCCCACGTCGGTGAACGTCACGCCATCCGCCGAGTAACCAGCATACACACCGTCGGTCTTCGGGTCGAAAGGTTCCTTCCATTGCAGCCAGAAAAGTTTATATTTGCGGGCCGGGTCGGGCTCGTGCGCATCAAGGAATATGGTTGGGAAAAATCCATTGGCGATGTTGGTGGTTGTGCGCGTGAAGTGTTGCCCGTCATCGCTTTCGTAGACAGCGAGGTCGTCCGCGCCGATGTAGAGCCGGATTTTCCCCTGATCCTCCCAAACGCCACTGACATGGCCTTGGATTCTCCGGCCCTGCTCATCCGCAATTGCCCCGAGTTTCTGTCCTTGATTCATGTGCAGCACCACGTTGTGGCTGTCGGCGATGAACCGTTGATCGATGAAGAGTTGCTTGTGGCCTGCAATCTCCAGCGGGGCACCGTGCGCGGCACACAGGATCGGGGCAAGCACAAAGAGCCTGAAATAGCGCATAGCGGATCTCCCGGTTACGAAAATGTGGACGCAGCATCAGGAATGGCTATTCTACTCCAGCGTCGGTTTTATCCTTCACAAGTGTGCGGGGATGATAGCCAAGGGCTGGGGGATTGCTGCGAAGTCAGCCAAAGCGGTGACTTCGTCCCCGCACTCCATATAGGTTCTGGCAAGTCTTGGGGTGCAGCGCGGATGACCGTGCTTTGGATGACTCCCGAATGGGAAAATCAAACCTGCTCTTCCGCTGCTCCCTTTATTCTTTTTGTGTGCTTTTGGGGCGGCAGAAAGTTTTCCCCGGTCACAACCTTCTTTCCGGTTTTTTGCTCCAATTCCAAGCGCGCCTTCTTTGCGATTCCGCCACCCTTTTTCCCCCCTCCGCATTTTCAGGCATACCGGTAGCCTCGACACTCTCGGCAATCTGTCGGGTGGATAGCTCCGCCAGCGCGGTGAAAATCAACTCCGCCTCGCTCATGTGGTCGCGCAGATTCTGGGTTTGCAGACCTCTGATGTCCTTGTGTTTCTTGACCGAGACCCCGCTCCATTCCTGATAATAATGTTGGTCAGAATCGCATATTCTCCCTCGCCATTAATCTCATGCTCTTTCCAATAGTCGGTAAGCTTATTGCGGGTTTCCTGCCCCATCATCCGTTGCTGAAGAAGTGCCGCGACAATATCCACCACCGAGAAACACCATACTTCAGACTTCTCATCGTAAATTCGGCGAATCTTGAAGTTTTCAAAAGCCGCCAGCGCTTTTTCGTTTTCCATAGTCAGCCCCCCTGCAAGCTCAATTCCAATTGTCGTTCTAGGGTTTCTCTACCATTTGATGCAGTTGCTCCAAAACTTTCATGGCGCCTTTGTGGACGCCACCCGCCACTTCCGGGCCGAAGCTGTTTTCCTCGCCGTATTGGGGTTTGTCTGTGCGGCCGTAGGCGTAGGGGGGCTTGGTGTCCCACTGGCTCTTGGGGATGATGTAGCCCACTTCGTCGTTGGCCAGGCCGACGATGCAATTGAGTTTGCCCTGCATTTCTCCGCGCAGCGGGGGGACTTCGACGGGGGCAATGGGGTAGTCTTGTCCGGCGGGGGCTTCGATGCCGCCTTCGGCGATTTCGGGATACAGCTCGCCAGGGATGGTAAGGACTTCCATGTCGCCGATGCGCAGGGCGTCCACTTCGGTCTTGGCCTGGCCAAGACCGTACCAGCCGGGATGGATGATGCCGAGGGCCAGGACAAAGCGGTAGAAGGGTTGCGGGGTTACAAAAATGGACTTGGCAACCACGGCGACGTCCTGTTTGGCGGCCTTCCAGGCTTTATCGCCACGCAGCGCGCCCAAGACCCCGAGGGCCACGTTCTCTCCGAGGGCCTGGGCCTTGTCGAAGTTATCTTCCTTGAACTCGCGGGTGCCGTCGCGGTGAGGCACGGTGGTGTGCAGCTGGGTCATGAGTCCGCCCACCATGCCTTGGAAGTAGAGGCACATACCTCCGAAGCCAGGCGCACCATTGGGATCGGTCACGCCGTTTTCGACGCCTTCCCGCAGATAGTGCGAGAAGTCGGAGGTGAGCAGGGGGTTGGAGCCTCCGAGGGTCTCGGGGTGATTGCCCCACACGACCATGGTGCCGATGGTGGTGTCGGTGCCATGCTTCACGAATCGGGCGCAGCGGGCGGTGTTGTCGAGCACCTGCGGATCCCGGCTGTCATCCACAAAGCCCTTGGGGCCCAAGGCCACTTGGGCGAGAATGGCATCGGCCGGTTCGAGACGGCTCGCGGCCTCCTCGGCGGCGTCGACCACCGACTGAATAAGGAATTCGCGGTAGACATGGTCATAGCGGAAGTAGGGCGACTGATCGCCGATACTCCAGATGCCCATGGTGTCGGGGGCTTCGTGATCGTGCAGACTGGAGACCACGAGGTGGTCGATACCGGCCGAAGGGCTCAGGCGCTTGCGCATTTCAACGACGGCGTCGTGAAAAATACCGATGCTGTCCACCGTCACCATCACAACCCGCACCCCGTTGTTTTCAAAGGCGATGGCGCGCGCCCAGAGCGGGTCGTGCACGCCTTGGGCAGGGCGGTCGTTTCCGAAACCGGCCATCCACACGGCGTCGAGTTTGCCGTTGCCGTTGGTGTCTTCGAAAGTGTCGCCCTTTTCCGGCTTATATTTGTTGTCGCCGTCCTTGTCGATGAACTTGTCGTAGCGGCTGAGGTCGGGGGTGACGTTGCTCTTGGCTACGCCCACCTTCAACACATCGGGCGTGACCACGGCACCGGGCGCGGGCTTCGCGAGGTCGGCGCGATAGCTGTGGTAGGGTCCACGCGCGTGCCAATAGACCACGAGGAGCAGGAGCACGGGCAGCGCTATCAGGGTCGACCATATTTTATGCTCGGTGACGAAATCACGAATCGATTGCATACAGGGGAACTCCTCCGCCCGGTAAAGGGCAGCGTTTTGATGGTGATATCGGTCTTTCTTTGGACTCGAATGGCAAATGCGGGGTGGTTATTCGCCCGCCGGTTCCCACACGCCGGTCTTGGCGGATTTAAGCACCGCATCGCACACGTATTGCGTTTCCAGGGCGTCGCGGAAGTTCGGGCGAACGGGCTTACCCGTTTGCAGGCCTTCGAGAAAGTCCGCCAGCGCATTGATGAACGTGTGTTCGTATCCGATAACGCAGCCGGGCACCCACCAATGTTTCATGTAGGGATGACCCGAGTCGGTGACCAGAATGGTGCGCCAGCCGACCACATGCGCGTCGTCGTTGTGGTTGTAGTACTGCAACTGGTGGGCGTCTTCAAGGTCGAAGTAGATCGAACCGAGTTCGCCATTGACTTCGAAGGTATTCTGATTCTTGCGCCCGCGCGCATAGCGGGTGGATTCAAAGGTGGCCAATGCGCCGTTTTTGAATCGCGCCAGGAAAGCGCAGGCGTCGTCAATGCCGACCGGCTTGGTCACGCCGGGTTCATCCTGCATCGAACGTTCCTTGATAAAGGTCTCGGTCATCGCGGTGACCTTGTCCACCCCGCCGATGAGCCAGATGGCGGTGTCGATGGAGTGCGCGAGCAAATCGCCGGTGACGCCGCTGCCCGCCACGTCGATATCGAGCCGCCACAAACCCGCCCCGCCCTGCGGCAGGTCGGGGCTAATCGTCCAATCCTGGAGATACTTGGCGCGGTAATGGAACACCTTGCCGATGCGGCCCTCGTCGATCATCTGCTTGGCCAAGGCGATAGCGGGTACGCGCCGGTAGTTGAACCACACCATATTCGGCACGCCCGCTTTCTCGATGGCCTCCGTCATTTCGCGGCCTTCGGCGACATTCATGGCCAGCGGCTTCTCGCACAGCACCATCTTGCCCGCCTGCGCGGCGGCAATGGCGATTTCGCGGTGGGTGTCATTGGGGCTGCCGATATCGATCGCGTCAATGTCTTTGCGCTCGATAAGCCGCCGCCAATCCGTCTCGACGCTTTCCCAGCCCCAATTCTCCGCGAACGCCTTCACCTTGTCCGCCTTGCGGGCGCACGCCGCCTTCAAGACCGGCTGGTAATCCAAGGTGAAGAATTGGTTCACCTTGCGGTACGCGTTCGAATGCGCCCGGCCCATAAAGCCGTAGCCAATCATGCCAATGTTGAGTTTCTTGGTAGCCACTTCGTTTCTCCTTCTTTCCTTGAGCCATGTGCAGCGTCACGCCGTTGACCAGCGAAACAGACTGTCCTTATCCTCTTCCGCGCCGTTGCGCCAGTAAGCTATGTGCTTTTCGACGTTAATCATTCGGGTGGCCTGATTCGAACGCGATTCGGTTCTACTGTGACAATCGAACCTTCGCCCAGTTGTTTCTCAAACCGGCGTATCACCTGTACGCAGGCCATTCCTTGCGCGTGTGCCGGAAAACCCGTCAGGCGAATGATACCGGCATGACGAATACCACGCACGACCGCCAATTCCCCAAAATCCTTATCCAGCGTGACTAAGACTCTTTGTTCGCGGAACGCCAGTTCGAGAATCTTTGCATCGCCCGGATCCTCGTTCCACTCCATCGCCCATATCACTTCGTGCCCATCCTGGCGCAATGTGTCACGTGCGGCTTTGGCCACGCATGTATCCAACAGCAACTTCACGGCACGGCACTAAGAATGAACGGTTCGACCCGTTCGTGACCGACCAGCCGTTGCGCATATGCGAGACAGGCACGAATGTCGTCTCTTTCCAGCCACGGATAGTTCTCGAGCAAGGAGTCTTCCGAATCGCCCGCCGCCAGCATGTCGAGGACATGTTCGACCGCCAATCGCCGTCCTCGGACAATAGGCTTTCCACCGAAAACATCGGGATTCACCGTAATTCGGTCCAGTAGGATCTTTCCGTCCATGCCTGAAACTTCCTTTTTCACCCGCTATGCTTATTATACTGCATAGTCTCGGTGATTGGTGCCGGGCCATTCCGACCCTTTGGGCGTCCACCTACCCGCCGTACTTCACATTCAGCGCGTCGATGGCCTTCTTGCAATGCTCGGTCACGACCCATGCATCCGGCCAGAAGCAGAGGTCGATGGTCCACCAGTCGTGCTTGATGCCGGAGCGGTTGAGTTCCGGCACGAGCGTATCGAAGTCGATAATGCCGTCGCCGAAGGGGGCGTGGGTGCTGGTTTCGTCGCCGTGCAGGGTGCCGTCGGAATCGATCAGATGCAGATGATTGATCTTGCCACGCAGTTTTTGCGCGAGTTCGAGCGCGCCACCGGGCAGGGTTTCTTTCTTGCCGGGTTGACGTGCGCCGATGCCGGCGACCATGTGCGCGTGACAGGCGTCGTACATCACGCCGAAATTATCGTCGCCCACTTCCTCGACAATGCGAAGGATGTCGGACGGCTTGTTAAAGGCGAAGCCCGGTTCGAATTCCCAGGTGACATAAACGCCCTTGTCGGCGGCCTCACCAGTGCAGCGTTTCCAGGTGGATACCACGCGCTTACGGGCGACATCTTCGTCCATCTCGTCTAGAATCGTGGGCGGCTGAACCGTGTCCACCCGGATACCGCCGATTCCCATGTCGACGCAGAACTCAAGGTTCTTGCGGAATTCCTCAATGTACTTGGTGGGGTCCTCAGCATTGACCAGCTGCTCGCCCCAGAGGTTTGCAGCAAGCCCGGAAAAGGCCAAGCCCGCGTCGGCCAGTTGTTTCTTGCACTTGGCGCGATCTTCCTTCGTGGGCAGATTGTCGGGATTCGGATGAATGCCGAACCCGCCCAGTTCGACGCCGTCAAAGCCCAGCGCCGCCAACTTCGATATTACCTCTTCCCACGGTACGGGATTGTTTGCATAGGGACCGATTGCATACGCCCAGGAACCAATTGAGATCCGTTTCATTTTGACTTTCTCCAGTTGTCAGTTGTCCGATTTTTGAAAGACTCGTCAATAACCACTTCTACCGATAGACCTCTCGTCTGTGCCCAATCGCAATCACCAAGACAACGAGACGTCCATCGTGGATTTCATAAACAACACGATAATCTCCGACCCGAATCCGCCACGCCGGACGCCCCCAACATTTTCCGGCAACCTGAAGGACGGGGATTCACGCTTAAGGCCCTTATCGTCTCAATTATTCGGCCACGCTCCCCCTCGGGGGTGTGGGCCAACTGCTTCTGCGCCGTTCGCTCAATTTCTATCGAGTAAATCACGCAATTTTCCCGTTTTCAATTTCCTTAATTGCATCCTCAAACGCAATACTGTCCTGACCTTCCGCCTTGACCTTGTCATACGCGCGGATGTCGTCCAACTCATCCAGCTCCTCAACAATCCGCTCCCATTCATCGAAGGGCACCAACACAGCTTTGGGGCGCTGATCTTGGTCAACCACATAGTCCGGGTGGATAGTTATCATGACCTGAACTCCTTCATCCAGCGTGCGTTATTACCGGATAGCCGGCAATCAGCCATTCTTGGCCGAACCGACTTCCGGAGACTTTACGTCCGGCCCGAAGTATCGCAACAAAACCAATGGGCATTCCTTGCCGAGGTTCTCGATGACCACGCCTTCTTTCGCGGCTTTGGCACTGATGAAGACTTCGTCCTCGGTCATTTCGCCAAAGCGAATCATGGACGGGCATTCCAGCGGCAGATTGGCGATGCGGCCCCGACCCTGCATAACGATCACGCCGGATGCGCCTTGATCTTTCAGGGTCATCTTTGCGCCGGGCTGCACGGTCAATTCTCTGGCGGAGAAATACTGCTTCCCGCTGACGGAACCGTAGCAAACCCACTTGTCGATGTAGCCCGCGCTCTTGGTGTCACCATCGAGAATCGGCGCGAGGTAGTGGTGGTCTTTGAAATTCGGGTCGACATTGGCTTCCCAGTCGAGCTGGTCGACGATAAAGTCGATGTCCTGATGCTTTTCGGCGGGCATGTCCTTCACAAGGAGCGAGCGCGGCACGGGGCGACCTTCGACGATGCTTTGATACATGCCGAAGACGTCACTGCCCCACTGTGGTTCGTAGGTCACCAAAGAACCGGGGGCATGCAACACGCAGGGGCCAACCAACCAGCCGGTGCCCGGTTTGAGGCGATAGGCTTTCGACAAATCAAGGATTCCGTTGTCGCCCTCATTCCACCGCTCGATGCACAGGCGCACCTGTTCTTTAGTGGTTCCGGGTTCAAGGCCGAAATAGGTATGCGGGAAATTGTTGCCGATGGCGTTCAACTGCGGCGGGAAATAGTAGGCTTCGGGCTTGCCTTCGCGTCCGATTAAGGCGGCCTGCTCGAAATTCTGGTGCATGTGGTGCGGGATCGGTCCCATATTGTCGAAGAACTTGCTGTACACCGGCCAGCGCTTGTACTGGTTCCAGATTTCGTCTCCGATGACCGCCGCGCCCAAAGCCGCGACCGCATCACGCAGGGTGAAGCGCTGGCCTTCGTGCACCACGTAACTCAGACCCTCGTCGTCGGGCGCACCCTCGTTGTCCGCGTGAGTCGTTGAACCAAACCAACGCTCATCAATACCGCCGCGATGGGTGCCGAGCGCGTAATAGTCGTCGGGATGCAGCTTAATGCGTTTGCCCGGCTGCAAAAATGAGCGGGGAACCCATGTGGGCGCGAGACGAAACACACCCTGCCCCGATTCCAATGCCTGTCCAGCCGCTTTTCCTGCCTGTTCGCCCAAAATCGTCTTCATATCCTCTCCTTTACCGTGATTGAATGGCCCAAAGACGTATCCGCCGTTCCGGTTCCCATGTTCCCGGGAACAACTCTGAATATGCCGTGGATTCGTTATATCATTGCCGGTGCGCGAGTGCAAGTTATGCACCCGTCCGCCATTTTCTTGTACCCCGCCCCGCCGGGGGCTATACTGGGCGTCAGGACATTC
Organism: Candidatus Hydrogenedentota bacterium; assembly: GCA_903932505.1. Lineage (GTDB taxonomy): Bacteria > Hydrogenedentota > Hydrogenedentia > Hydrogenedentales > CAIZGN01 > CAIZGN01. The sequence continues at coordinate 12,037 of CAIZGN010000527.1, read as the reverse complement.
GAACCGGCACCCTGTTGGGTGCGCCACAGGAAGGAAACCGTATGAAACATCGCGATGGAATGAAGATGCCGCGGCGGGATGCGCTGGCCGCCATGGGTGCAATAGCACTGGCCGCCAAGCCCGGGCTGTTTGCAGAAGCGGCGCCGAAGAGCACGGCCAAAATTGCCCTGCAGCTGTACACGATGCGTGAGCCCACAAAGGCAGACCTTGCGGACACGTTGAAGAAAGTGCGCGCGATGGGCTGGGAATATGTGCAATGGAGCGGGATGCCCGATCTGCCCGCCGACAAGATCCGTGCCGCGCTGGACACCGCCGGGTTGAAGGCCATGGCCTGTCACTGCGGCGTGGAAGCGTTTGAAACCGATTTTGACAATCAGCTGAAATTCTGGAAGACCGTGGGCGTCGAAGCCGTTGGCCCGGGCGGCATGATGAAAGAGTGCCAGAAGTCGCTTGCGGACTGGATTGCCGGGGCCAAGCGCCTCGACGCGATTGGTGCCAAACTTCGCGAAGCCGGACTGCGCCTCACGTTCCACAACCACTCCGGCGAGTTTGAGAAGTTCGACGACGATCCCCGATGCAAACTCGACATTCTCTATGAAACGGCTTCCCCGAAGAATCTCACGGCGGAGCTCGATCTGGCTTGGATCAAGGTGGCCAAAGTCGATCCCGCCGCTTATCTGCGCAAGTGCAAAGGTCGTTGTATCCAGGTGCACGCGAAGGACGTCCTTCTGGATAAAGACGGCAAGAAGAAAAAGTTCGCGCCACTTGGCCAAGGCGAACTGGACTGGAAAGCCGTTTTCGCGGCTGGCGCAGAAGCGGGTGTGCAGTGGTACATTTACGAGCAGGACGATGGCGACGGCAGCCCCTTCGATTGGGCGCAGGTCAGCTACGAATTCCTTTCGAAAAACGTCTTGGGCAAGTAGCATCGTAGACGAGCGTTGTTGATTCCTGCACGCGGAGAAGCCTCTCCGCGTGCTTTTTTTATCTACGATTCGAGCAGGGTGCCGTCCAAGAAAACGGTCGGTTGCTGTACCCGCCCGGTTCTGGCATCCACCTCAAACAGTACGAGATTGGCGGGACGCCCCACCCGTGTGCAGTTCGGCGGCGCGGGCACCCCGAAGAGTCGGGCAGGTATCGTGGTCGCGCTGGCAAAAGCCTCTGGAAGGCTCATCGCACCACAACGCCAGGCGTTGACCACCCCCTGAAGCAGCGGCACACCGCTACCCGCAAGGAGGTCGGTTCCGCACAGGCATATCTTCCCGTCCGACCTCAATTCCACCTTGGCCCCGGCAAAGGTGTAAATGCCCGGCGGCAAGGCCATGAGACTCGTGGCATCACTGGTCAAAATGGAGCGCCGATGCCCCTTGGCACGCACAAACGTTTTCAGCGCGTCCCCGGGCACATGGTGCAGATCGGCGATAAATGCGGCATGCATCCGGTCCTCGGCCAGCTGCGGCCACAACGGATTGAGTTGCCGATGCATCATGGGTGAGGAGCCATTGCCGAGGTGGGTCGACAACCGCACGCCAACATCGACCGCCGCGCGAATCTGGGCAGCGGTGGCCGCGTGGTGTCCCAACGACACCAGCACGCCCTGTGCGGAAACGGCTTTGATAAACCGAAGTGCGCCGGGAAGCTCGGGGGCAAGCGTGACGCAAATGACGCGGTTCTCCGAGGCCTTCTGGAGGCGCTGAAACTCGCGCAGACTTGGCAGGCGAACGTGCTCCTTTGGATGCGCCCCACGCGGCCCGTCGAGCGGTGAAATGTGCGGTCCTTCGAGGTGTATGCCGGGGATTACGCGGCGCATGCGCGCCCCGCGGGCCGCCTCTGCAATCACGCGGCATCCGTGCTCCATTTCTTCCTGCAGCCCGGTGACCAGCGTCGGAATCCAACGGGAGACCCCGTATCGCGCCAAGACTTCGGATACGGCGTACACGTCATCCACCGTGACCTGCCCGCCCTGCAAATCGAAGCCACCCGCACCGTTAATCTGCATGTCGAACAGGGTTGGCCCGATGATGGCGTGCGGGGATCCGAAATCGGCCGGGCTTTGGCCCGCCGGGACAATTCCAGCCACCCGTCCGTCTTCCAATACCACATCGGACGGTTTTTCCGCCCCGAAAATGCGCCCCCGAAGGAGCAATCGGTTTTTCTTGGTCATGGCACCGCTCTCCACATGACGAACATTCCCCTACTTGGTTCCTTGCGCGGAATCACTCGCATCGCCCATGTGTGAAAAGGCAATTCGCCATTCAATGGTTCCGGTCGCACTTGGCGAATACAGGACGCGCAGCTGCCCTTCCTTTTGCGTGATGACGCCCTCCCCCGCGCCGGTGGCGGTCCAGTTCGGCGGCAGGAAGATACGAAGCTCGTAAGGGTCGCCTGCAACCACCCGGCTTCGACCGTGCAAGACCCGTTCCGTAGCATCCCACGCCTCTTCTTCAATATCCACGATCCCTTGGGACACGTGGCGGCTCGTGCTGAGGACGAAGGGTTGGTTCTGCACGGGCCGTACCGCCAGAATCTGGCAGGAAGCGGGCGGTACTTCCACCGCAAAGGTGCCGGTAAACGGCTCCGCGAAGGTATTGCCCCAATAATCGAAAACGGCATGGGGTGCGGTGTTCGACAAGCCCAGCGCGGCGGCGGGATAGCTGATTTTCGCGGGGGCATGCTCATCCCAGTTGAAACATCCGATGACTTGGCGCTGCACGCCACCCGACTCCGCTTCCAGCACCCATACCCGGGGGAAATCCCGCTCAAACAGATCCACCGGACGTGGCCGCTTCCCATGGGCGGGCAGCACCCGCTTCAACAGGTCGAGCCGCTCTGCCGGCATCGTCGGAAGCCAATCGCTCGACACCGTGAACTGTCCCGTCACCCCGGCCCAAGAGCATAGCAGGCGGGCATGTTCCAGCGGCATATCCGGCCGGATGTATACCGGGTCGGGGTCGTTGTACCAAACGCGGCCATGCAGGAAATAGCGGTTGGTGCCGTGCCAGGGGCCGGATTTCAGATCGTTCCAGCCGGATCCATTGTCCGGCCCGATACGCATAGCGTCCACCAGCCCGAAACTCGCGCCCATGGTCCGCATATTTTGCGACACGTTGCAACCGAGGATGAACACATCCTTGCCTGCGGCCTTGCGCACGGTTTCCAGACCGGTGCGATACGCCTCGATGGGCGTGATGCGCGGGTCGTGGAAAACCTGCCGACCAAAACCGTCTTCCTTGTATTCTTCATTCACGTACAGCGATTTCACCGCGACCCCGGAGTACAATCCGTCCAGTTTCAGATAGCGAAATCCCCAGCCGCGCACGATATGATCCACGGTCTGCGCCAGAAACGCCCGCGCATCCGGGTGGGTCATATCGAGGCACCAGCCGCTCCACATGGTGTAATACAAGCCGCCATCCGCCCGATGAACGAAGTAGTCATGGTGATCCTTGAGCGCATCGCAAAGGGGATCCCACGCGAACGGCATGAGCCAGAGTCCAGCGCGAAAACCATCCGCCCCGAGCCGCGCCGCTGTTGGCGCCATGCCTTCGGAATAGGGCCCGTCTGCGCGGTATTGCGTGAAGTCGGAATGCGGACCCCACCACCACTCTTTGCGCGGCTCGTCGATTGGCTTTCCTAGATAGGACTCGTCAAACTTCGAGAAATCGGGCGTTTTCGTCTCGCGCGGATTCCCCTGCCATAGGTCGTCGATCTGGATAAAATCGAGCCCGAAGGGTTTCAAGGTATCCGCGCAGAAACGCGACAGTTCCCCGATATGAGTCTGATCGGAAGCACCGCCATGGGGCTTCGAGTACCATGTGCAATACCCCGAGATTTGCGGCGGAAGTTGGATGCTGTTGAAACGCGCCGCCGCATCGGCATATTGCTCCAAGCCGAGCCGGGCATCCAGAAAGAAGCCAAGTGCCAACCATTCAGAGGTCAGCGTTTCTCCGGGCGGGATGGTCATTGGCCCGTAGTCAAGTCGCGCATCCAACGCCACCTGTTTTTCCTCACTGGATGACATCAGAAGACCACTGGCGCGCCACTCCGTCACCCAACCTGCCACCACACCCGCATTGGTTTCCGGGTCGGCCACCGCCAAAAAGGAGTAACTGCCCGGATGCCCCTCGGGACCGGTGAGTCCCTTTGTACCCAAAACCTTGAGCGCCTTGGCGGGTTTCTCCAAGGTCAACACCGCATGCAGCGGGGTCACCCGCGCACGATCCCGCGCTTCTTTTCCCGGATTTCCCCATTGCCAGCGTATGAAGACGAAGGGCGAGCCGTCCAAGATGCGGAGATCCAGCGCGTCCCCGTCCGGCGCAGCGATGCGCCATTCTTGGACACCCTTCTCCGTCTGGGGGGTTGGCGTGACCACGCCACCCGCAATACCTGCGGTCGCTCGGGCTGTAAACGACTTGCCCGTGGCTTTGTCGAGTAGTTCGAGGGTTCCGGTGGGATCATAACGCACCTCGATAGCGGCATTGCCCAGCGCGGGAAGCTTTGCCTCCTGTGCGTGGGCCATTCCCGACCATGCGAGCGAAACCATGAAGAAAAGCGCCCAAATTAGGGCTTGCCTGCAATGTGGATTTTCCATGACAATCATTCCCTTTCAATGCCCTGAAACAGGGGTGGAGTCACTATAACGGCTCATGCGGGGCGGGTCAAGCCTTCTATTGGGAACATGCCTTCGGCATAACGTGGAAGGCTCTTTGGTGTCGGAGGTGCGGTTGTGAATGGTGAGGCAGCCAAAGCGCCGACTAGGGTCGGCGCAGTCCATACAGCGGGTACCCCTATTTTGAGTGCGGGGACGAAGTCACCGCTTTGGCTGTGGGTGGATGATGGATTTTGGGATGTGGCTGCGTAGGTAGCCAAAGCGCCGACTTGGGTCGGCGCAGTCCATATAGCGGATCCTTCTATTTGGTGTGCAGTGATGCGCTTCTCTTATAATGACTCCTGTTTACTACAAACCGCCGCCCGATTGCCGGGTGGGCTGGAGGATATTTGATGGAACAGGCATGGGGCCGCTTTACGGCGCGCGGCGGCGAAGCGGTGGAGACGGAACTGACGGTGCTGGCCACCGAAGTGGCGCGCGAGGTGGAGGCGGAGGTGCCCAAGGATCGTTTTCATGCCCTTGTGCTAATCGGTGGCTATGGCCGGGGCGAGGGTGGCGTCGAGACGCGCAATGGGGTCGAACGTCCGCACAATAATCTCGACTTTCTCCTCATCACCCGCGACATGAGTCCGGAGGAATCGGCGGGTCTGCATGCGCGGCTGGATGAGCGCCTTGCGCTCATGGAATCCACCCAGGGGATCGGTCTTGATGTGAGCCTGGTGTCCGCCAGCAAACTGCGCCATGCGCCTTGTCTGGTCATGTGGTATGACATGCGCTTCGGACACAAAACCATTCTTGGTGATCGGGAATTCGTGCCCTCGCTGACGCGCTTTTCACTGGAGGGCATTGTGCCGGGGGATGTGTTGTGGCTCCTCATCAACCGGGGAGCTCAGATGGCGGTCAATGCCCTTTTGCTGGAGCGATCGACCCCGACGGAGGAAGAGCGACGCAATGTGGTGCGCTGGGCCATGAAGGCCATTATCGGCTATGGCGATGCGCTTCTGTTTTTTTCCGGCCGTTATCATTGGAGTTATCAGGAAAAACAGCGGCGCATGGCCAGCTTTGCGGAAGCTCCCGAACTGTTTCGCGCCGCCTATGACGAGGCCATCGAATTCCGCTTTCAACCTTGCTATGACACCTATCTAAGCCGGGATCTCGCCGCCTGGATGCATGACCTGCTGCACTCTTTTGAACGCATCCACATGGAGTGCGAGTCGCAGCGATTGAACGAGCAGGGGTGGTCTTGGTCCGATTATCCCGGCCTGACCCTGCGGCACGAGGCGTTTGAGGAAGGCTGGTCGACGGTGCGTGGTGCGGCCAAGAAACTGGTGGGCCTGATGCGAAACGCCGCGCCACCCGCCGGGACGCCTTTTGCCGATGGACTGGCCTATCGCCTGACCGGGCCGCGCGGGTGGCTGCCCGCGTGTTACCCCGTCGTACTCTACGGGCTGGAGGATGCATCGCTGCGGAAATGGACGCAGGAAGCCCTGGGCGCGGCCAACGACAGTCCGACCGCCCTGCGCCTCGCCTTCATGCGGGCGTGGGGTCGCCATTCCGACCCGAATTTTTTCAAGGTGGCCCGCCGCCTTGGATTGCCTATTGAACCGTAGATATGCGCTAATAGACGCGCAATTTTTTGAACGATTGCACAAGGAGACGACATGATTTGCCTAAGCGGTGACCTGCACCCGATGAGTCTCGGGACGGGAAACCAACACCATTGTGATATTACGGAGATTCAGGTGGCTCGCCGCTATCTGGATATGCTTGCGGCGGCAAAGGTCAAGGTCACCTTTTTCATCACCGGTCGGGCCATGGCTGAAGAGTGGGCGGATCTCGACCCCATCTGCCGTCACCCGCTTGTGGAAGTGGCCGGGCACACCTACACCTGCTTTACCCCGGAGTTGCCGCACCGGGTCTGGAACAAGCTCACCGGCAACTACAACGGACCCGGCTGGTATCAGCGATGGGACATTGCTCGGACACTGCGCATTGCCGAAAAGCGGTGTGGACAGCGGATCGTGAGCTGGCGCAATCACATGTACATGCACGGCCCTCAGACGGAGGCATGTCTGGCCGCTTGCGGGGTGGGAATCTGCTCGGATGGCGTGAAGCGGGCCTCCACAGGCCCGGAAAGACATCCCACCGGCGTCTATAATTTCCCGCTGAATGTGATGCCGGATCACGAGCATCTCTACCATGCGGAGCGCACGCCTGAATGGGTCGAGCAGTGGGTAAAGCGCCGGAACTGGTCGGACGATTACGGTTCGGATTCCTATTATGTGGAGGAATGGACGGATCGGGTGCTGGATGAATTGCGGAGGCATGAGGCGGAGGGCATTCTGTCCAACATGCTCATCCACCCCATCACGCTCTACCTGTGCGACCGTCTTAAGTCCTTCGAGCGCATTTTGGAATACCTGGCTTCCTGCGACACGGTACACATGCGCGATGTGCTTCAATCGGCAACCAACAAGGAGGGCAACAAACATGCCTGAGCAAACGCCACGCGTTTCTGTAATTATGCGGACGAAAAACGCCGACTGGGTGGTTGAGGACGCGCTCAAGGGTCTCTACGCGCAGAACTTCAAGGACTTTGAACTGCTCGTTGTCGACTCCGGTTCCACCGACCGCACGCTCGATATTGTGCGCCGGTTTCCGCACCGCCTGATCGAAATCGAGGCGAAGGCGTATTTCCCGGGCATGGTGCTCAACAGTGCCATCGAGCAAACTCAGGGCGACATCGTCGTGTTCCTGAACTCGGATTCGGTCGCCCAGCATCCCGAAGCGCTTGAACGGATCGTGGGGGCTTTCAATGACCCTGCGGTGCAAGCCGCATTTGCCCGGCAGACACCGCGTCCCGAAGCCCACGGGTGGGTCCGTCGGGATTACGCCTCGAGTTTTCCGGAAAAAGGCCCCGCCCCGGAATGGATCACGATGTCGCTTCCGCTCGCGGCGATGCGCCGAAGCTGCTGGCAGCAACACCCCTTCTACACCAGCGCGTGGGCCTCGGAAGACACCGAATGGGGTCTGTGGGCGCGCAAGGCGGGCCATCACGTGGCCTACGTGGCTGATGCCATTGTTATGCATTCACACAACTACACGCTGAGCCAATTGTACGGTCGGCGCTTCGTGGAAGGCGAAGCGGACGCCTTCATCTATGGGGGCAAAGCGACGCTGGGGTCGCTGTTCCGTCAGTGGTTGCGCGATACGGTTCGTGACAGTCTGTGGTGCCTCAAGTCAGGCGAATTCGCGGGCTTGATGCTCGCGCCCGTCCGCCGTTTTGTGTATGGATGGGCCTATTGGAAGGGCCACCTTCTCGGCGAGGAGCGCATTGCGCGCGGCGATGGCGATGCCTCGCGCGGACAAGCGGTGGTGCTCGCGAGGCACGATTGACGGCGGCATGAAAATACTTTTTGTCAATACCATTGGCGGATATTTTGGCGGGGTGGAGCAAATCATCGCCGACATGGCGGTTGGTTTTGCGGAACGCGGACACGAATGCAGTCTTGCCTTCGGCACCGAGGGCCGGGATCTGGAGAAATTCGCCCAGCAATTCGTGCATGCCCGCTGGTGCCGGGAACTGGGGCCACCTTCTCCCCCGCCCGAAGCCCTGCCCTTCGAAGCGATAGTCGAGCACACGAAACCGGATGTCCTCTTCTTTCACAATGTTCCGCATCTCCTCGATGCCGGAGCCTCGGAGAATGGGGTGCGCCGGGTTCGCATGGTGCATGACGTTGGCCTAATGTGTCCCAGCGGCTTGGGCTATTTCCGGCACGGGCGGCATTCTTGCGCCCATCCGGCGGGATGGCGGTGCTGGTTGGATCTCGCCTTTCTCGGGCGTGGCACTTCCCAAAAGTGCCCGATCCGCTTCGTATCCATCTCGGAAAAGATTCGTGAAATGCGGCGATACCAGGATTTGGACGCGATTCTCACCGTAAGCGGCTACATGAAAAACCGCTTGGTGATTAATGGCTTTGATTCGGGGCGGGTGCATGTGACTGAGCCGGTGCTGCGGCAAAGTACGGTCGTAGTGTCGCCGTTACCGGAGACCCCGGAAATCCTTTATGTCGGCGCACTCCAGCGGGGCAAGGGGGTCGACCTGCTGCTCCGCGCGCTCAGCAAAGTTTCGATGCCGTTTCATCTTTCCGTGGTGGGTACCGGTAAATTACAGGTGCGGCTTGAACGGCTCAGCGATTCACTGGGCTTGGGGGATCAGGTACAGTTTCACGGATGGGTTCCGCATGAAGAACTCTCGGGCTTTCACCAAAAAGCGCGGATTATCGTCGTCCCGACACGCGCCCCGGAATCCTTTTGTTTTGCAGGCCCGGAAGCGATGCGCCACAGTCGCCCCGTGGTTGCCTTCGATGTCGGCGGCATATCCAGTTGGCTGGAACACGAAAAAACGGGACTGCTTATTCCGGAGCAGGACACGGCCGCTTTTGCGCGTGCTGTGGAGTACCTGCTGAGCGACCAACCCTATGCGCGGCGTCTTGGGGAAAAGGCCGCAAACCGATTCCGCGAGAAATATTCGTTTCCTGCTTTCCTTGAACACGTCGAGACCGTTCTGGCGGCTAGCAAGCCATGATTATCACCGAGCGCACCAAAGAGCACCGGAACCGCCTGCTGCTGCGGACACTGACGCTTTTGCTGGTGTTCTTTGGCTGCATGGCGTTTCTGGGCTGGCGCGGAGCGCTGCCCTGGCAAGCGAGTGCATCCGCAGCCCTCATGGCGCGAAGCACAGCCTTATTTTTCGCGGCCTTTGCTGTCGTGATTTTCGCCGCCGAGTGGTATCCGCCCGGCCGCTGGTGGCGCAGACTGCTGGCGGCTTTCAGCATCAGCACTGGCCTGCTGGCACTGACTCTGATGGGCTTGTACATTAAGAGCATGCAACCGGGCATTGAGCATTTTGTGCCCACCGCTCACGACCATGCCATTACGCCAGCACTTGGCCACATGACGCCTTTCACCGCCATGGGCTTCATCCTCGCCTCATGCTCGTTATTTCTCATCTCCCGCGCACCCCGCAACCAAGTCTGGCCCCGACTCTACGGTTGGTGGTCGGCAAGTCTCCTGTTGCTGCTCAGTATCATATTGGTCATCGCCCATGCACTCGGAATTGATCTGTTCTTCCCAACCCCGTTGCTCCCCCCATCCCTTCTCACCTCACTCTCATTCATGGTACTGTCCATCGTGCTGTGCCTGCTCGCAGGGCCGCCCGCCGGGCTTTCCTTCAAGCAGAGTCACCAGCCCTCACGCCAAGGCCATATTTTTGTGCTCGCCTTCCTTATTGTCGCCGTGAGCATGTCCAGCGCGGGTTATGGCTACTATCAGCGCTACGCGCAGCAGGCTCAGAAAAAAACCGAGGAAACACTCGGTTCCATCGCCGACCTTAAAATCGAGGAGCTGCAACGTTGGCGCAAGGAACGCATTGACGATGCCTATATGCTTTCATCCGCCCCCTCCTTCTCGGATATCGCCAAACGTCTGGCCGACCACACGGCAGATCAGAGCTCCCGTCAGGCCTTTGAGGACTGGTTGGCTGAAATCGTTAGTCACTCGGTGTATGACGAGGCCGCGCTGCTCAACTACATGGGGGAGGTGGAACTAGGTGCATCCAACCAAAGTTTTCACACGGTGGCCCCGGAAGTCATCGGGAAGATACCCGAAGTGCTGGCGCTCGGATGGCCCACCATTGTGGACTTTTACCAAGAAAGCGATGACGACGAGATTTATCTCACCGTGCTTTCGCCTTTCGCCGAAGCCGCAGGCCGCCGATCCACGGGGATGGTTCTGGCGCTCTGGGTACATACCGACGATTTCCTGTATCCGTTCCTTGCTCACTGGCCCATTCCAACCCATTCCGCCGAGACACTACTTGTGCGCAGAGACGGGGATGATGTCCTCTCGCTCAACCCTTTGCGGTTCGACCAATCTGCTGCACTCAAAAAGCGCATGCCCCTGACCCGGACTGAATTGCCTGCGGTTCAGGCCATCCTCGGATACCGGGGCATCGTCGAAGGACAAGATTATCGCGCCACCAAGGTCGTGGCCGCCGTCAACGCAGTTGCCGAATCCCCTTGGTTTCTCATCTCCAAAATTGACCAGGCTGAGATATACGTACCCATTCGCGAACGCCTATGGCTGGTGGTGTCATCCGTAGGCGTGATGCTTGTCGCAGCAGCCCTCCTCGTATGGTTCGTCTGGCGTCAACAGCGCGTGCGATTCTATCGCGGTCAATATGAGGCCGCCAAAGCCCTCACCGAGAGCCGGGAGCGGTTTGAATTGGTCTTGCGATCCATCCAGGTAGGGGTCTGGCGTTGGGACATCACAGAAAACAAGCGCTATTTCGATGCCCAGGTCTGCCAGTTGTTGGGGATTAATCCCCGCGACTTCGGCGGCACCACCGAAGAATTCCTTCGGGCAATTCATCCTGAGGATCATCAAAGCGTCCAATCCGCACTGGCGAGTGCTGTGGATGAGGGTGTACCCTATGAATCGGAGTATCGCGCGGTCTGGCCCGATAGAACAATCCATCATATCAACGCCCGGGGTCGCCTGCTGCTCGATGAATCGGGGCGCCCCTTGAGCATTGATGGCGTAGTTTGGGATGTCACCGAACGCCAAGAGATGGAGGACGCGCTCAGGGAAAGCGAGCGGCGTTTCCGGACGCTGTTTAACACCATGACCGAGGGTGTGGCTTTGCATGAACTGGTGCCGGATACCTCGGGCCAACCGGTGGATTACCGAATTCTGATGGTCAATCCAGCCTTCGAAAAACATACGGGCATTCCCGCTGAAAAAGCCTGCGGCCCACTGGCCTCCGTACTCTACGCGACGAACCCGCCCCCGTTCTTCGAGCAATATCTCCAAGTGACCCAAACCGGAGCCCCGGTCTCGTTTGAATCCAATTTACCCGCCATGTCCAAACACTTCAGGGTCTCTGTCGTCTCGCCTTCCCACAGCCTTTTCGCCACCGTCTTTGAAGACATCACGGATCGCGTTGGCATGGAACAGGAATTGCGGGATCGGAACGAGGAACTTACCCGGTTTATCTACACCGTATCGCATGATCTGAAGAGTCCCCTCGTAACGGTAAAGACCTTTTTGAGCTATGTGGAGGAGGATATCCAGCGACAGGACAAGGAGCGCTTGGACAAAGACATCGGGTTTATCCGGAACGCTGCGGACAAGATGACCCGGCTGCTTGATGAGTTACTCGAATTGTCCCGGATAGGCCGCACCAAGAGCCCGTCCGGTGATTTCTCCCTGCAGGATCTGACCGCAGAAGCCCTCGCTCTGGTCGCAGGGCGCTTGAGCGCGCGCGGCATAGACTCTCGCGTCACCTCTCGCCCGATTGTCTTGCACGGCGACCGGCACCGCCTCATTGAGGTATTTCAAAACTTGGTGGATAATGCAGCGAAATTCATG